>NZ_CM001776.1:0-300000 GCF_000332275.1 Synechococcus sp. PCC 7336 | reverse complement strand
GACCGATATCGACGATCGCGCCGGTTTCTTCCGCGATCGGAATAAATTTAGCGGGGGAGATGGGGCGCTCGGGATGGTTCCACCGCAACAAGGCCTCGAAGCCGCAGATCGTATCGGAGGTTAGCGACACGATCGGCTGGTAGTACAACTCCAGTTCGCGATTGGGGACAGCGCGGCGCAGGTCGTTTTCCAGATCGAGGCGAGCCACCGCTCGAACGTACATAGAGGTATCGAACACCTTGTGGCGATCGGGACCCTGCTGTTTGGCACGATACATGGCCGCATCGGCATCTCGCAAGAGGTGTTCGGGCGAGTCATAATCTGCCGTCCCCAAAGCAACTCCAGAGCACACGTCGATAAACACTTCTCGCCCCTGCAACTGAAACGGGAGCTTCATTTGCTGGCGCACCCACTGCACCAAAGCTTGGGCCGCCTCCCTCGAATGGACCGTATCCACCACCAAGCCAAATTCGTCTGCTCCCAAGCGGGCCAAAAATGTCTCGGGAGGGAGATTGAGCTGGAGTCGCTCGGCAATGAGCTTCAGGAGACAATCCCCCGCGCTGTGCCCCAGCGAGTCGTTAACCACTTTGAAGCGATCGCAATCAAACAGCAGCAGCGCAAATTCATATTGGGAGTTTTGTTTGGCGCGATCGAGCTTGCGATCGAGCTGTTGTAATAAACTGAGCCGATTGGGCAGTTGGGTCAAACGATCGAACAGAGCCAAGTATTCCAACTCCTCTTGAGCCTGCTGCCGTTGCAAAATCTGCTGCTCTAGCTCAGCTGTACGCTGGCGTACCCGATCTTCCAACTGCTCGTTCCAGGTTTCCAACTGGCGTTTTTGCCGCAGCAGCTCGATCTGGCTATTCACCCGAACTAAGACTTCTTGGGGCTCGAAGGGTTTGAGAATGTAGTCGCAGCCCCCCACCTTAAAAGCCCGCACCTTATCGCGAATGTCTTCGAGGGAGCTAATAAAAATCACCGGGATCGATTCTGTTGTCGCATTGGCTTTTAGACGCTGACAGGTGGCATATCCATCTAATTCCGGCATGCGGATGTCCATCACAATCAAATCGGGCGGTTGCTCGCCCACCATTGTCAGCGCAGCGGCACCGCTGTCTGCCTGGTGAATGGTATAGCCAACAGCACTTAAAATTTTGGAGAGCGACAGGCGATTGACGCGGCTATCGTCGACAATCAGGATGTTTGTCTCGGGCGAGTTAACAGAAGAGCACAACATTAGGCAACTAGCACAAACTCCAGAGACGGCTGCTCGACTCAAGCTTACATTCAAGACAGGTCCTTACTATTAGCTGTTCCTCAGAAGCCCGTGTCGGGGGCAGCGAGGCAGGTAATAGCTGAACTCGAGCTGACAGACCTAGAACGGAGTTTGCCCCAAAGCAGGTTATTGTAAGGCGATCGCCAAGATTGCCGAGCGCTAGCTTGAAAAATCGCTAGGGGCCTCCGATCTGCCTCTGCCTGGAGGGGCGGGCACTGGGAACAGGTACTTGCTGGGAGGGCTGACATAAACTTGTCGAGTAAATGGAGCAAACAAATGGCGAAAGCACTCTTGCAAATGCAGGCATCAGCTCTACAAATTCGCGCTCGCCTCGAATATCCAGAGACAGGCATTTTGAGTAAAGTCTTGCTCGGGGATGAGAACTGTCAATACATGCTCTTTTGTCTGGCAACTGGAAGCAAGATTGCCGAACATAGAGCCCCTCGCAATGCCACTATCCACGTGCTGGAAGGAAGTGGAAAGCTCACACTGAATGGACAGGTCATTTCCTTGGAACCCGGCATATTTGCAGTGATGCCCGCTCGTACGCCCCATGCCCTCACTGCGATCGAAAATCTCGCTTTTTTACTCATCCTTTCGGAGCCAGCACCACCGCTGCGATCCTAGGAAGGCAGAATGATGTAGCCGTGAAAGCGATCGGCACGACCGGTGGAAGCGATCCCACATCATGTGCATTGCCCTATGGGAGCTCGGTCAGCCAAGTGACGATCGCGTCATTGACAAGCTCGGGGTGTTCGTCGTGGGGGCAGTGACCCGTTTGGGGAATGGGTACAAACTTGACTCGATCGCTGTAGCTGGCATAGTGGCGACCGCGATCGATGGGGGTCCAGGGGTCCATCTCTCCCCACAGCACCAACAGCGGTCGATCGACCTGGGGTAACAGCTCCTCGGGGGCAGGTCCGGCAGGGGCCGTCAGGATAGAGGCAAACACTTTATGGGCATCGGGGTGGCAAGCGGGGGCGTAAATGGCATCCACCAGTTCGTCTGTGATGGCTTCGCGATTGCCGTAGACCTGCCTCAGGGTGCCGCGAATGCGATGTTTTTGACGAATGCGATCGAACAGCCAGGGGCCGATAATCTGCGAGTTGACTGCCCGCTGAAACGTTCCCATCACCAAACGCAGGGGCAGGTTCAATTCATTGGAGCGATGGTTGAGCCCGCCAGCACAGTTGAGCAAGACGCCCCCCGCCGACAGTTCGGGATGGCGGGCCACCAACATCAGGCTGAGCAGCGCGCCGATGGAGTTGCCCACAAAGACGGTTGGCTGCTGAATGTGCTCCGCCCAAAATTCTGCCAACATGGTTTCCCATAGGTCGAGGGAGTAGGCGATCGCCGGTTTATCGGAGCCGCCAAACCCGAGCAGGTCGATCGCAAAGACGCGATAGCCCGCTGCTGCTAAGACGGGAATATTTTTGCGCCAGTGGTGAACGGACGCCCCAAAGCCGTGGATCAGCAACAGGGGCTGGCCGCTACCGGCAACGGTGTAACGAATGGAATGCCCCTGCCAGATCCAGGTTTGTAGGGGTGGCAGGGGAGCGCGTACGGGGGATTGAGCAATCACAGCGATGGGGTATCCGAGAAGCTATCTCTCTCATCCTAATCTGGGACTGGAAATGAGGGTGCAGGCTGGTTGTCTGGCAAAACCGATGCCGTGGCGATACAGAGGCGATACAGAATTGATATCCCAGACAAGCTCTGGGGGTTAGGTGATGCGATCGCCGTTTAAGAGCGGACGAAAATGCCCAGGGATTCTAAGAGTTGCGGCCGATCTTCGAGGGCGATTTTGGCGATCGCTTTGCAGTCGCGCGTCCATTATGATGGCTGGGTTGTCATTGCAGGAATGCAATGTCCTTTGACAGCGTTTGCAAATTCATCGCGGAAACTTTTACCGCTGACCTCGCCACTTGGCTGCTGGGGGAACCAGTCGAGTTTGCTCGTTTGGAGCCTTCGGAGTTATTGAGCAGCCCCATCTATGCCGATTCGTTAGTGCTTTTGGAATCGGAAGATCTGGTGCTCCAGGTAGAATTCCAAGTGGAGCCCAAAGTGGAGATCCCATTCCGCATGGCAGACTATGCCATCCGGGGATTTCGCCGCTTTCCCAACAAGACAGTACGGCAGGTGGTGATTTACCTGCGGCGATCGCAATCCCCGTTGGTTTATCAGACCAGCTTCGATCGCGACGGTATACATCACGAGTTTGAGGTCATCCGCATCTGGGAGGAACCTGCCTCCCAATTTCAGGAGTTGCCAGGTTTGCTGCCTTTTGCGGTATTGGCTCAGACGAGCGATCGCGAGCGGACGTTGCGGCAGGTATCGGAGCAAATTGAGGCGATCGGCGATCGCGAACAGCGAGGGGATGTGGCGGCCTCTACAGCAATTCTGGCAGGGCTAGTATTGGAGAAAGAGCTGATTCGGAGTGTATTGCGGGAGGATGTGATGAAGGAGTCGGTCATTTATCGAGAGATTGTCTCGACGGCGGAAGCGCGCGGGCGGAGTGAGGGCAGACAGGAGGGAGAGCTCTCTTTAGTTTTGCGCCTGCTCAAACATCGGTTTGGAGAGTTGGCTCCCGAACGACAGCATCAGGTTGAGAGCCTTTCCCTAGACTCTTTAGAAGAGTTGGGCGAGGCACTGCTGGACTTTTCTAGTGAGGCCGATTTGGTGGCTTGGCTGCAAAGGCTTCGGTAGGCGATCGCTCTCATAACCCCCAGCAAAACTTCAACCTAATCCTCTTCAAAGGCGAACCCTTCACCGCTCTAAACCTGCAACGAATGCGCGATCGACTCATCCCCCCGCCACATCAGCCCAAAACACAGCAGTTCTAAACCAGTCGAAGCGTGAGGAAGAATTCTTCAAACTTTGCCCGCCCTAGATTAAAACATCATCACCATCGCCACTGGCATCAAATATGATGGCTGGGTTGTCATTGCAGGAATGCAATGTCCTTTGACAGCGTTTGCAAATTCATCGCGGAAACTTTTACCGCTGACCTCGCCACTTGGCTGCTGGGGGAACCAGTCGAGTTTGCTCGTTTGGAGCCTTCGGAGTTATTGAGCAGCCCCATCTATGCCGATTCGTTAGTGCTTTTGGAATCGGAAGATCTGGTGCTCCAGGTAGAATTCCAAGTGGAGCCCAAAGTGGAGATCCCATTCCGCATGGCAGACTATGCCATCCGGGGATTTCGCCGCTTTCCCAACAAGACAGTACGGCAGGTGGTGATTTACCTGCGGCGATCGCAATCCCCGTTGGTTTATCAGACCAGCTTCGATCGCGACGGTATACATCACGAGTTTGAGGTCATCCGCATCTGGGAGGAACCTGCCTCCCAATTTCAGGAGTTGCCAGGTTTGCTGCCTTTTGCGGTATTGGCTCAGACGAGCGATCGCGAGCGGACGTTGCGGCAGGTATCGGAGCGAATTGAGGCGATCGGCGATCGCGAACAGCGAGGGGATGTGGCGGCTTCTACAGCAATTCTGGCGGGGCTAGTATTGGAGAAAGAGCTGATTCGGAGTGTATTGCGGGAGGATGTGATGAAGGAGTCGGTCATTTATCGAGAGATTGTCTCGACGGCGGAAGCGCGCGGGCGGAGTGAGGGCAGACAGGAGGGCAGACGCGAGGGAGAGCTCTCTTTGGTTTTGCGCCTGCTCAAACATCGGTTTGGAGAGTTGGCCCCCGAGCTGCTGCTGCAGGTTGAGAGCCTTTCCCTAGACTCTTTAGAAGAGTTGGGCGAGGCACTGCTGGACTTTTCTAGTGAGGCCGATTGGGTGGCTTGGCTGCAAGGGTCTCGGTAGGCGATCGCGCCTGCGACCCCCAGCAAAACTTCAACCTAATCCTCTTCAAAGGCGAACCCTTAACCGCCTCGACCTTACAACGAATGCGCGATCGCCTCATCCCGCCACCCGTACGGTAAACGGCCCTCAGCTTTCCATAGCTAATCTCAAAACAGAACGCTATCATCGCAGATGTTTTCACCTCTGCCCGATCGCCTTGACTCTTCCCCTCTTCCCAACCGAAGACAGCCCTACCCAATGGGTAGAAGCGATCGTCGATCGCCCCGGCAGCCTCGACTGCTACACCTATCGCCTGCCCGATCGCCTTGCAGGCGACACCGTCCAGCCAGGAGATGTCTTGGCCGTGCCGTTTGGCTCGCAAACGGTGGGGGCGATCGCCTTGCGCATCCTCGATCGCCTCCCCAAAGGCTTGGATGCCAGCCAAGTGAAAGACGTGGAAGATGTGGTGGCAACGGGTCTGCTGCCAGAGGAATTGCGCTGGTTGCTGGAACGGGTGTCGGAATATTACGCCACCTCCTTGCAGCAAGTGGTGCGGGCAGTGCTGCCGCCCGGAATTTTGACGCGATCGCAGCGGCGCATTCGGCTGACAGCAAAAGCAGCAGGTGAAGTGGAGATTGCAGGGGTAGGGCGATCGCTGCTGGAGTTGCTGCGGGAAAAGAAAGGGGATCTGTCGTGGCTATTTGTGCGGCGAACTGTGAAGGATGCCTCCAAGGGATTGCGCCAATTGCAGCAGCGGGGCTTGGCAGAAAGTTATTGGCAAGAGGCAAAATCGGTCAAGCCGAAAGTCCGTCAAGTGGTGACGCTGTGCGGCGATGACTCGCAGGAGTTGACACCCCGACAGGCAGAGGTGCTGGCCGCACTTCAGCGCTTGGGAGGGGAGTTGTGGCTGTCGGAGTTCTTGGTCGAGGCAAAAACGACACGAGGGGTGGTGCAGGCACTGGCGAAAAAGGGACGGGTGGCGATCGCCGAGCGGGAAATGCTGCGTTCGGCGATCGCCCCCGATGTGAACCGCGATCGCCCTAAGACATTGACGGCAGCACAGGCAGCAGCAGTGGAGGCGATCGCCAACGCAAGCAACCAGACCTTACTGCTGCAAGGGGTAACGGGCTCGGGCAAAACTGAAGTCTATTTGCAGGCGATCGCCACCGTTCTCGAACGACAGCAATCTGCCCTTGTCTTGGTGCCCGAAATTGGCCTTACCCCCCAACTGTCCGATCGCTTTCGAGCCCGGTTTGGCGATCGCGTTTTGGTCTATCACAGCAATTTATCCACCGGGGAACGCTACGACACTTGGCGGCACATGTTGGGGGGCGAAATCTTTGTGGTTATCGGCACGCGCTCGGCAGTCTTTGCCCCCATTCAGAACTTGGGCTTAGCCATCTTAGATGAAGAGCACGACGACAGCTACAAGCAGGACCAGCCGCAGCCCTGCTATCACGCCCGCACCGTGGCTCGCTGGCGATCGCAACGGGCCAACTGTCCGTTAGTCCTGGGCACCGCTACCCCCTCCCTAGAAAGCTACACCGCCGTCGTCGGCGATCCCGGTCGGCATTTGGTCTTGCCCGAGCGGATTGGGGCCAAGCCCCTGCCCCCGATCGAAGTGGTGGACTTGCGCCAAGAATTTGACAGCGGCAACCGCTCTGTCCTGAGCCGTCCGCTGCGAGAGGCGATCGCCGACGTGCAAGCCTCCGGCGAGCAGGCCATTCTATTCTTACCCCGGCGCGGCTACAGCACCTTTGTACAATGTCGCAGTTGCGGCTACGCCATGACCTGTCCCCATTGCACCGTTTCCCTCACCTTCCACCAAGTGGGCCAGCAACTGCGCTGCCACTACTGCGGCTACCGCTGCCCCCAAGCCCGCGCCTGCCCCGAATGTCAGTCCCTCTATTTCAAGCAATTCGGTACTGGCACCCAACGCATTGTGGATAAGGTACAACAGGAATTTCCCCAGTTGCGTTTGTTGCGTTTCGATCGCGATACCACCCGCCAAAAGGACGGACACCGCAAATTGCTCGATCGGTTTCGAGCCAAGCAAGCAGATGTCTTGGTAGGAACCCAAATGCTCACCAAAGGGATTGATATCCCCGAAGTCACCTTGGTGGGGGTGCTGGCGGCAGACGGATTGCTCAATCAGGCGGATTTTCGGGCAGGGGAGCGAGCGTTTCAACTGCTCACGCAGGTGGCGGGGCGGGCAGGACGCGGCGATCGCCCCGGGCGGGTCATTCTGCAAACCTATTTACCCGAACATCCCACCATCGCCCACGTCCGCTCCTATTGTTATGGCGACTTCGCGATCGCCGAATTGGAGCAGCGGCAAGCACTGGGCTACCCCCCCTTTCGGCGGTTGATCTGCGTTCGGGTCAGCAGTCAAGAGCGGCAGAAGGCCGAGGAGTTTAGCCTTAAGGTGGCACAGTATTTGAGCGATCGCATTCCCGGCGAACGACTCGGACCTTGTCCGGCAGAAGTGGAGCGGGTGGCGGGATGGTGGCGCTGGCAAATTTTGTTGAAGGAGCCGATGGAGCGGGAATGGGAGATGGCAGAATTATCTCCTCTGCTGTTGCCTCTACCGCAACGGACCCCCGATCGCGTCAGGCTGAGTATTGATGTCGAGCCGCTGCGGCTGCTATAGGCGGGCTCAGAGATGCGATCGCCTCACCCCGTGCTTGGCATATACCCGCAGTCCGTCCGAGTACTGAATCGCCGGTTCCCCTTCAGCGTGGATGCGGTTGTCGCTGTCGACTAGCAGGTGCGTGGGGCGAGCGCAGACGAGGGCAACTCGCTCGAAGGGCAAGATCCAGCCACAATGTTCGATGAGATATTTGAGGGTAAACCATTTTTTCTCGTCGCGATCGCAATCGAGCACCGAAAAGAAAAAGTCCATAAAGCCGCAATAGGCCGCCCACAATTCTGGCTCCAGACAATTGAGTAACTGCAGGCCCTGCTCGTTGCTTAAAATGACTCCCCAAATTTCGTTCAGGCGATCGGTAACCTGTCTGCCCTCGGCATCGTAAGCCTGCACGTCAATCGGCAAGTCAAAAAACGAACTCGTTTGCTGAAAACCCAATTGCAAGAGCATTTTTGTCAGAGGTCGAATCCAGGGGAAGTGTTGTTCGAGGGCTCGACTGCCCCCCACTCCCCAAACCAAACCAATAAATTGCCGCACCGTAAAGTGCGTCCCAATTTGAGCCCCCACTAAAATTCCCAGTTGGCTGTAGGGAGAGACTTGCAATCGATCTAAGAGGGGTTTATCTAACTGTTGGCTCAGCTGACTCACCAAAGCTGCCAGCAGTTTGTCTTGCAACTGCGTTCCCACCGGTTGGCCGAGGCGAGAATCCTCGAGGTCGCCAATCGTCTCTTGCATGAAGTCTAAAAGCCGCTCGAAGCCTTCGAGCGGACTCGAACAGTGGATCGTCTCGGGCTCGCGATAGCCACTCAGAACATAGGCCATTTTGACTGCTTCGGCAGCCTTGTGGCGATCGCCTTCATGCCCTTTGAAGTGCTGTTGCTTCCAGCGATCGCGATAGCCAAATAACAGCGCTTCTTGTTCGAGGGTGAGGTGAGAAATATAGCGAGTCGGCATGTTAACGTTTGACAGGTAAAGTGTAAAACTGGTCCGTGAATCTACCTTAGCGCGATCGTCCGATCGGCGTCGCTGCCAGAGGGCATCGAAGCGGTCGAGTCTATGTTTCCCTGCAATTGTCTTGCCGAACGCGAACGTTCTCTGATGACTGACGTTGAGCGATCGCTTCACTAGATCGGCAGACCTGTTGCTTGAGTTCGGCGGTGTCGGTCTCTAGAATTGGAACTACATCTTAAAATTTGTGCGGCACAGTCAGGGAGGTTCATGTGAGCGATCGTCCAATTATTCTAGGTATCGTCGGAGACAGTGCTGCGGGTAAAACCACCCTAACTCGCGGGATCGCTCAAGTCTTGGGGCAAGAAAACGTCACTGCCATCTGCACGGATGACTATCACCGCTACGATCGCAAGCAGCGAGCTCAAATGGGCATTTCAGCCCTGCACCCCGACTGCAACTACCTCGACATCATGGAGGAGCACATTGCCCAGTTGCGCATCGGGCAATCGATCCTCAAACCCATCTACAACCACTCCACAGGCGAATTCGACCCGCCGGAATATATCAAGCCCTCCAAGTACGTCGTGATCGAAGGACTGTTGGGCTACTCCACCCGCAAGGCCCGCGACAGCTTTGATGTCAAGGTTTACCTCGCTCCTCCCGAAGAGCTGCGCTACACCTGGAAAATCAAGCGGGACATGCGCAAGCGCGGCTACACCGAAGAACAGGTGCGCGAGGCCCTGCGCAAGCGCGAGCCCGACTCCGAAGCTTACATTCGTCCTCAACGCCAGTGGGCAGATATGGTGGTGAGCTTCTATCCCCCCGAAGGAGATGCCAAGGTCAACGAGCTCTTGCTGAACGTCAATCTCGTCTTGCGTCCCACCATTCCCCACCCCGATTTCACTCATCTATTTGGCGAAGGCAGTGCCTTGGGCGATGCCATCCGTCTGGAATTGGCTCGCGATATGGGTAAGCCTGTGGACGTGTTGGCGATCGACGGTCACGCGACCCAAAACAAGGTGGTGGAGCTGGAGCATGTCTTGTGCAACGAGGTGCCGACGCTGGGTCAGTTCTGCAGTCTGGAAGGCAATCAAGAAGTCGGTAAGGTGGTCGGCACGACGGGTGAAGTCTTGCAGAGTTATCCGCTAGCTCTCACCCAATTACTGATTACCTATCACATGCTTAAAGCTTCGAGCATATATCAGTAGTTGAAGGTCAGTTTTCAGCTCAAAGAGGCTGAATAGACTGCCAATCGGGCCAAGAATCTCTGAGCTCCCCAATCGAAACCTTATTGAACGTGAGTTCGACAAGGGACCGGCCCCCATCCCCCATCCCCTAACCCCTTTCCCCCAACTCTGGGGGATGGGGAACTAAACTACAGATGAAGGGTTTCAGGCTATTTCTCCCCTCTCCCTGGGGAGAGGGGCCGGGGGTGAGGGCAATGCAGAGTCATCGAACTCAGGTCTAATCGCCCTTCCCTTGGCGCTGCTCTCGCTCCAACTCGAACCTGCGCCGCTCGATCCACTGTTGCAAAATCACTGTGGCCGCCGCTCGATCCACCAACTCCCGCTTGCCCTTGACCGAAATCCCTGCCGCCTGCAGATTCCAGCGGGCTTGCACGCTAGAGAGTCGCTCGTCCACATACTCCACCGGCAAGGGGATCTGGGCCGTCACCGATTTCATAAACCTCTTCACCTTGCGGGCCTGAAATCCAACGCTGCCGTTCATATTGAAGGGCAGGCCGACCACAAATCGCTGCGCCTGTCGCCGCTCCACCCACTGCTGCAGCGTAGCAATATCGGCTTGAACGTTTTGGCGATGAATGGTGGTCAGCCCCGTCGCAAACGAGCCCGTCCCGTCGCAGCCCGCCACGCCAATGCGGCGATCGCCCACATCCAATGCCAACACAGATATCCGTTCTCGCACCGTTTGAAGTTCCTCTGGCGATCGAAGGCTAGCAAGTGAAAAAAAGGGCGGCGATCGGCCACCCCAAATAAACTTTAACGTTAAGACTGCATTCGGAGCGATTCGAGGGCGCTAGTCGTAGTAACCCTTGTTGATGCGGTTCTCGAGGTAGTTGGCTCCTTCATCGTAGGCACCAGCCTTCAAGTTTTTCAGATTCGCTTCGAGCAATTGCTTTTCGGTATCGGTCAGACCTTCAATATCGAGGACATCGTCAATCTTGTCGTAGGGAGCGCCAAATATAATCTTTCGAGCCAAGGTGGGATAAAAACCGGGCAGTTCGCGGTAGGTGCGCAAGATATCGTAGTTCACATCCAGTGGAACCTCTAACTCGGCAACGGGAATGCCACTCACTTCTGCCGCACCTGCCTCGGCTAAAGCAGGCATCGGAGCCGTGAAGATCGAACTCAGACTGAGAATAATCGCTAGTGCGATCGTGACGAAACGAGACCAGCTAGTGTTTACGAGGCTTTTCATAATGCTATTTCTCCCTGACAGCAGCGGAATATAAAATGCGCAGAATTCATAAACGAGATTATCACTTGAGATTCCCCCTCTGACGAAAACTTTCCAGCTTTGCCACCTTTCAGCCCTATCAGTGAGAAATAATACTCATTTGCTTGCCAATGCCGACTGCACCCGCTCGGCAACTGCGCGGGCAGCCCCCTCAACAGCCACCTCTCGCGTCTCGCCCGTAGCGCGCTCGTTCAGCTCCATCTTGCCATCTTTGAGGCTGCGACCCGTCGTGATGCGGAAGGGAATTCCAATGAGCTCGGCGTCTTTAAACTTTACCCCCGCCCGTTCGTTGCGATCGTCTAGGAGCGTTTCAATCCCCAGCTCGGCGAGCTCGCTAGCGATCGCCTCTGCCGCCGCCATCTGGCTGTCATCTTTGATGTTGGGGACGACAACGACGCAATGGTAGGGGGCGATCGCCACTGGCCAAATAATCCCTTTATCGTCAAAGGATTGCTCGACTGCCGCCTGTGCCAGCCGCGATACTCCTACGCCATAACACCCCATCACCAAGGGCACGGTCTTGCCCTGCTCGTTGGTGAAGCTGGCCCCCATCGCCTCGGAATATTTCGTGCCCAACTGGAAAATATGGCCAATTTCAATCCCGCGAGCCGTCTGCAGCGTTTGGCTGGGATCGCGAACGGAGCGATCGCCTGCCACCGCCGTTTGGATATCCACCAGCTCGGGCAACTGGAACTGCTCTCCCCAGTTAGCCCCCACAACGTGATAATCTACCTCGTTCGAGCCGGTGACAAAGTTTTTCAGATCCGCAACCGTGCGATCGGCCAATCGGAAAAACTTGGGCTCTAGACCGTCAAGCTTGCGAATATAGTCATCCGGTAGCGCCGGGTCCATATAGCCCAACGGCAGCGGTTGAGCGGCCCACTGCTGCTGTATCGACTCATCCGGTACATCCAGCACCAGAATCGCGCTGCCAAACTGGCCCCCCAAACGCACCAACTCGTTCTGCAGCTTCACCTCATTCACATCCCGATCGCCGCGAATGCTGACTGAGACAAGCACAGTGGTGCCAGTGTCGTAAACCGCCCGATACAAAACGTTCTTAACGCTGTTGGTGGGGTCGCAGCCCAAATACTCGCACATGGAGGCAATAGTAGTGGTGCCGGGGGTTTCCCGCTTCTCAAAGGTCTGGAACGGAGAGGGCTTCGCTTCCGCTGGCAGCGACACCGCCTTCTCCACATTGGCGGCATATTGCCCGTCTTCGGTGTAAAGCACCTCGTCTTCACCCGCATCCGCCAACACCATAAATTCCTGCGAGCCAGCTCCGCCGATCGCCCCCGAATCCGCATCCACCGCCCGAAACTTCAGCCCGCAGCGGCTGAGGATGTTGCAATAGGCGTCATACATGTCTGCATAGGTTTGCTTCAGGCTGTCCTCGTCCGCATGGAAGGAATAGGCGTCCTTCATAATGAACTCGCGACCGCGCATGAGGCCGAAGCGAGGGCGAATTTCATCCCGGAACTTGGTCTGAATTTGGTAGAGATTTAACGGCAGTTGGCGATAGGAGCGAATCGTGTCGCGGGCGATCGCCGCAATCACTTCTTCGTGGGTGGGTCCCAAGCCCAATTCCCGATCTTGGCGATCGGTGAGGGCAAACATAATTCCTTCCGCCTTCGTGTAGGTATCCCAGCGCCCCGACTCTTTCCACAACTCCGACGGCTGCAACTGCGTCAGCAAACATTCCTGCGCCCTCTTAGCATTCATCTCTTCGCGGACAATTTGGGACACTTTCTGCAGCACCCGCCACATCAGGGGCAAATAGACATACAGGCCACTGCCCACTCGGCGAATGTAACCCGCCCGCACCAACAGCTTGTGACTGGGAATCTCGGCCTCTGCCGGATCCTCTCGCAGCGTCACAAACAACATTTGAGACAGTCGCGCCACTTGACTCATGAACCAAATTACTCGCCAATCCAGGGTTTCCGGCTGTTTCTCCCCTCTCCCTAGGGAGAGGGGCCGGGGGTGAGGGCCATGCAGAGTCATCCAACTCAGGTTAACGCCTAGGCCAACCCCCCCAACATCCACAGCCAGTGTAAGCGATCGTCTCTCGGCTACCGGTTTAAGACTCTGCTTTCCAATTTAAGACTCTGCTTTCCAATTTAAGACTCTGCTTTCCAATTTAAGACTCTGACAGGGAAGATTCTGGCAAGAAGTCGCGGCAAGCGGTCACGGGCGAATCCATGTAGCCCTGCAGGGCGCACCGATCGTTTTGGCAAGTGCCGCAATGGGCTTGCAACGCCCGCGTCAAGTGAATATCGGGATAGAGACTAATGCCTTGGCTGTTGAAAGCTTCCGCTTCGAACGAAGAGACTTTATCGGCAATCAAGATCGCGAGCTCCACCTGTTGGTGGACTCGGTTGCGATTGATGCGGGCTAGAGTTGTGGCAAAGTGAGTCACTTGGGGCTGAATTTCGACTAACACTTTGGCTGCGTGGCTGTGGAAGCAGGGAGGCTCGAATTCTGCAAAGGCGTCTTTATACTTTAGGGTTACAGTCCCGTTCGAAAATTGGGTCAAGCGAATGGTACGCAAAAACGGATGTGTGAACCGGCCTGCCGCATCGCTCGATAGCCACCAAGATTTGTAACTGGCGGAAGGAGGCATGCTCAAAATTTGGCGGGTCTGGCTGCTGCTAAAGCCAGCCGATCGCAACAGGGATTCTGCCTCAGCTACAGTAATTCTAGTCGCGAGGATGTAGCTATCCGATTGATAGCGGGTGTAGTAGCTGTAGTCGCGAGCATTCCAGCCGTAATCCACCGCCTCGCGATCGCGGGCATCTTGGACTGGTGGCAAGACGCATTCAATCCTTTCGTATTCCACAATGCCATCCACTGTTTGGTGCTCTGGGGCAGCGAGGCAGATGGCGGACGTAATTTTGCCGATTTGATGGGATTGGGCGATTGCTGGCTGGCAATTGGCCAACATCGAGCGAAGCAAGGTGTCATCGGCGATTGCGAGGGCAATTTGAATGCGATCGCGCAGCTTGAGGGCAGGGCGATCGGATTGAATGGAATGGGGAAAAGTCGGCGATTGTGGCACGATCCCAGGCGCTCCCAAGCTCACTCGATAGCAACAGTTACGATGTGTTGGTGGAATTTTGTGAATTCAATATTGAGAAGTTCGGCATTCTGTTGACTGTTTGTAAGCTACAAACAGTTTCGACTGAAGTTTTCCTCTCTACAAAAATAGCAAGTCGATCGTTGCTCCGAACGTAGAAAGAGAAAGGTATAGATTCTCTTCCAGTCTCTTGCTGTAAGGATTGCAGCGTCTAGACCTCGATAAAAGCGATCGCAGTTTCTGTAAGATTTTCTCTAGATTCAGGTTTATCTGGCGCTCGGGATTCAAGCGTGAAAGACTGTAACAATCCGTACAGTTTCTGGAAAACTATCGATAGCCTTGCAGTTGTTGTGACAGACAGGTGGGGTTTAACAGCAACAACCGATATCTGCCACCTGTATCCGCCGCTCAACTCCAGACAACGTCAGTTCGACCAGAGTCTGTCCCCTTACCCCTACGCTCCCGCTAAGCGTGGCATCAACCATAACTTTGGGCCAGAGGAATAAAATCTAGCCAAGATTTGCGGCTGCTTCTCCCCTCTCCCCAGGGAGAGGGGTTGGGGGTTAGGGCCATGCAGAGCGATCGAACTCAGGTCAGACAAGTTCCGATCGATGCGAACCTTCTAGGCGTTCCTCCCAAGCAGCCAGTTTGCCCCGTCAAAGCTGCTATTCAGTCGCTCGCGTCGCTTCATCCCCACTATCCAACTGCTGCAATAACTCGCCCAATGCCTCTTGCATGCGACCGTAAACAGCCCAATCCCCCTCCCGCTGAGCCTCGATCGCCCGCTCGTAAGTCTCTAACGCCTCGCGAATCTTTTGCCTCGCATCGCCATCCAAACTCCGAGTGTCCGAGCGCGGCGATCGCCCCTCAAAAACAGCGATCGTCTCCGGCTCGGTCTCGGGACCGAAGACTGCTGTTAGTGCCTCCGGCAGTCGATTGGCCATCACAATGCGATCGTCATAGGCCACAATCACTCGCTGCAACTCCGGCAGAGCCCCTTCCTCCGCACTGAGGAAAATCGGTTCCACATAGAGGAGCGATCGCTCGATCGGAATCACCAACAAATCCCCCCGAATCACCCGCGACCCCTGCTGACTCCACAACGTCAGTTGCTCGGAAATCTCAGGTGTTTGGTCGATGCGCGCCTCAATCTGACGCGGCCCAAAAATCAACTCCTGCCGGGGGAACTCGTACAACAACAATTTGCCGTACTGCTCCCCGTCCGATCGCGCCGCCATCCAAGCCACCATATTGCTCTTATCCAGCGGCGTAAACGGCCAAATGAGCACGAACTCCTCAGCCTCCTCTTCTGGCAACCGCATGATGACGTAATAGGGCTGCATCAACTGCTCCCCCGACTGAAAGACCTCTTTGGGAAAGCTCCACAGATCTTCGCCGTTATAAAACACTGCCGGATCGCTGATGTGATAGCTCAGGTATAGCTGCGATTGAATTTTGAACAGGTCGACAGGATAGCGAAAGTGCGCTTCGAGGGCCTCGGGCACATCAGCTCCATTGGCGAAAAGCGTCGGGAAGATCTTGCGGTAGGTGGCCAAGAGAGGATCGCGATCGTCGATCGCCCAAAACGTCATAGTGCCGTCATAAGCATCCACCACCACTTTGACCGAGTTGCGAATGTAGTTGCTCCCCTGCCGAAACATCTGGCCAATCGTTCCCTCCTCAAAAATGGCCGGTGAGCCGTCACTGCGCCACAGCGGTTCTGAATAGGGATAGCGACTGCTGAGGGTGTAGGCATCCACAATCCATTTCAAGCCTCCATCGATCGCCACAATATAGGGGTCGCTATCGAAAGAGAGAAACGGAGCGACTTGCCGGACGCGATCGCGAATGTTGCGGTGGTAGTGGATGCGGGAGTCTGCCGTGAGGGAGTTGGATGCGAAGGTATTCCAGCTATTGAGTTCGAGGGAATAGGCCAGCCGCCGATACCAAGGGGACAGAGGCACGCCACCGCGACCGCTGTAGCGATTTTTGGCAGTTTCGTCGCCAAGGGGATAATCAAATTCGTCGGAGGTGGCTCCGGTAAAGATGTAGTTATGGGTGACTTCGCCGTAGTAGATGCGGGGTTGGTCGATCTCGAGATCGACTTCGGTCACCGGAGGGATATTTCGAACGATCAATTCTGGCAACCCGTTGGGGCTCACTCGCGTCACCGGGCTCATCACCAAACCAAAACCGTGGGTGTAGTGCAAGCGCCGATTCACCCAAGTTTGAGCCTTTGGAGCCAATTTCGAGGCGTCCACCTCGCGGGGGGCCAACATCACCTGTTGGTAAGTCCCGTCGAGGGTGTAGCGATCGACATCTACATCGCTGAAGTGATAGTAAGGCCGAATTTCTTGTAGTTGGCGATAGGTACTCAACAGCGGTCGGTAGTCCCACAACCGAATATTGCCGACAGTGAGTTGATTGCGATCGAGCACCTCTCGCGTCAGCTCTGCCTCGACTGGATAAGCCCGCGAGTCTACATCCTCTAAGCCATAGGCTGCTTGAGTAAACGCGATATTGTGAGCCACATAGGGCATTTCTTCAGTCAGCTCGTTGGGCTCTACCACAAACCGCTGCAAGATAGGGGGATAGAGATTCGCGAGCGACAGCAGCACAAAATAGACGAGCGCACAGCCTACTGGCAGCAGGGGCGATCGCTGCCACAGCGACACCAGCAAAATGCCCGAGAGGATAGCAGTGAGGATGCTGGCCATTGCCTGGAGAGGCAAGCGCGCGTTCACATCGGTAAAACCAGCCCCAAACACCACCCCCTCGGGGGAATACAGCAGGTCGTAGCGCTGCAGCCAAAAATAAATCGAGAGCAGAATGGCGATCGCGGCCAATAGCAAACTAATGTGAAATTTAGCCGGACGACTGACCATCGATTGCCAGTTGCGCCGGGGATCGATATCTCCTTCTAGCCCATAAAGGGCAAGCACCAAGAGCAGGGAGCAGACAAACAGCCCTGCCAACCACTGCACTCCCCCCTCGTACAGCGGCAGTTGAAAGACATAAAATCCAAGATCCAAGCCAAAGATAGGATCGGTTTGCTGAAAGGGGGTGGCATTGAGGGCTTTGAGAATGGTTTCCCAACTCTGCACCGATAGCGTTGCAGCGACAGAGGCCACCGCCACCACCCCCAGCGCCATCGCCATCCGAAACAGTAAATATTCCGTTCGAGCTAAACGCCGTTCGAGCGGCAGAGGAATATCGCGCGGTTGCGTCCACCGCTTAGCCAGCCAATAATTTCCCCCCAATCCCAGCAGGTAAATCGCAAACGCCGCACACCAAATGCCCACCTGCCAAGTGGCACGAGTCCAGAACACGGGGGCAAAACCCACCGCCTCGAACCACCACAACTCGGCGAGCAGGTGCAAGAGGGGGCGACCGAACAGCGCGATCGCCACAATTGCGACGAGAACAGAAACAGCGATCGTTTGCCAGCGACGAGACATTGCGATTGCAACCACTTCTCTGAAAGGACCCGAGCGTTACGCTCATCTGTACATTGTCCCAGCAGCGGTGTATTTAGCCGCAGTCTTAACCGCGCGAAAACTCAGCCTTGACAGCCTGCTCGCGCGCATTGCGAGGAAAAGACGAAGGACGCTACTCGGACAAGCTCCCTTTCTCCAGCAATAAGCCAGCCGTTAAACGATGCTCCAGTCCCGACAGCCGTCCATCTCTACTTCAAACGGCGGAAGATAGCACACAACCGCGACGGATTGGAGATTCTGGCCTTGAACATGAAGTTGGGCGGAATATTGATGATGGCATATTCCCGAGATGTAAAATATTCTGCGAACTCGGGCGAGATACCCCTAGGTGTGCCGGGGCCGTGGGGAACCGGCTGAAACAGAATCCCCGTAAACTCTACCTTCTGGGCTTCAATCTGCCCAGCAACTTGACCTAAAAAACCATCACTTTCGAGCAGCCCAAATAGCACCTTCTGAGCTTCAGTTTCGAGGGCGAAACTGGTGTCGAAATTATTGATAATACGCAACTGAGCCATTTTCACTTTTGTTTCGTAAATGCTTCCCGCTTAAAACTTATCACCGTACAAAACGATGCGCCACCCAAAAACGAACAGTCACACAACGTAACTTTCTTTATGTGATGGTTTAAGCCATATCTCCAGAATATACCAAGTGCCAGAGGAAAATCACATTAGCTACATAAAGTGAATTTAAGTTAAAAAAAATCTCGTTCCGATACGAGATGCACAGGTCATTTTCTCCAATAAGCCCAAAAAAAATCATGCGATGCCCTTAGACCGATCGATTTGCTATGAAATGCTCTCCGTGCTCGAATTAGCAAAATCTTCTGGATTGGCAATCCTCACGAGAAAGATTTCGTATCAAACAAATCAAGACACTCTTTTTTCGAGTAAATTTATTGTATCTCATGTTCGGAGTTAGGATTGACATCAAATACCTTAGAGATTGTTCGGGCCGTTGCCTGAGAGACCGCCTAGCGACCGTCCGGCGAGGCACCTCTGCGCTCGATTGGGATGCGGTTCTTTGAAAGTCGGTAGGCCGTTCCAGGCCAAAGCCCTCCCAACTGCTTGGGGATCGCAAAAGGCATCGATTCTTGCTAGAAATACTGTTGAGAAGTTTTAACCATCCGAAATGTTAGCATGGCCGATTTGAAGTTCCCAATTGCAGAGAGTGCGCAGGTGGCGGTTCGACCCTCTAGGAACTGGACTTCGCGGCGGCTGCGGTATTTTTTCTTGCGATTGGTGCGCATGCGCGGCACTCCTGCCGAAATTGCCCGAGGGGTAGCGATTGGAGTGTTTGCAGGCATGTACCCGTTTTTTGGCCTTCAGACAATTCTATCGGTGGCGATCGCCACTGTGTTGCGGGGCAATCGGCTGGCGGCTGCCGCCAGCACCTGGATCAGCAATCCATTCACCTACCTGCCGATCTATGCATTTAATTTTCAGGTGGGTCACTGGGTGTTGCAGTCAGATGTTTCCTTTAAATTTACGAGGCAATCGCTACACCGAGTTTTGCAACAGAGTACAGGTCTCGCGGTGGTAATGGTGGTGGGATGCACGGTGGTCGGGGGAGTATTTGCGGCGATCGCCTACTGTTTGACCTTACCCCTAGTACGCTATTCCAGACGGCAGCTTCGCCTAGGCCGAAGACGCTCGTAGCTTTGGCGCCAAGTATCCCGAGGGACTAGCAATTCCAGCCCAAAAAGTACTAAGAAAAATTACAAATCTGAGAATATCTCGATGTAAACTTGCAAATACTTGAGGTTATTCCATAAGGTCATAGTAGTTCAAAACCTTTCTCAATATTCTTTTAAATACGGCCCTAGGATTGCGATACTCTAGGGCCATTTACCATTGGGATAATCCAATCGCAGTAGCTTGGAGCTCTACGCCTCAATCCTAGGGGGATGGGTTGTCGCGTTTGTCCAATCCCAGTGGAGCACCTCTCTGCAGCCAAACGCCACTTGAGATTCTCCCCAACCTGCCGCTTAATGGGGCTGGAGTGTGTGCGGGCAAAAATGCGGGTAATTGTGGCGGGGTATTACGGGTTTGGCAATGGTGGCGACGAGGCTCTGCTATTGAGTGTCTTGCAAATGTTGCCAGCCAAGGCGGAGCCGATTGTGTTGTCCCAACGACCTTTACACACAGAGCAACAATATGGCGTGAAGGCGATCGATCGCTGGAATGGATGGCAGGTGCTGCGCCTATTGCGATCGGCGGACGTGTTTATCTGGGGTGGGGGGAGTTTGATGCAGGACAGCAGTAGTTGGCGCAACCCGCTGTATTACGGCGGGCTCATGGGCTTAGCTCAACTCTTGGGGCTGCGAACGGTAGCCTGGGCTCAGGGAATCGGCCCGTTGCAGTGGAGGTGGACCCGTTGGCTGGCGCGGCACTGTCTTCAGGGGTGTACGGCGGTGAGCGTGCGCGATCGCGCCTCTGCTGCGCTGCTCGATCGTTGGAATATTTCCTATACCCTTGCCCCCGATCCCGTCTGGGCACTCGCAGCGAAAGACTATTCCTCCACTTGGCCCGAGTTGGCGATCGCGATCGTGCTGCGCACTCATCCCCTACTCACCTGCGAGCGCCTTGCGGTGCTACAACAAGCTCTCGTGCAACTGCAAGTTGCCACCAAGGCACATCTAGTGCTCATGCCCTTTCAAAGCTCCGATCTGGGCATTGCACAACAACTCCACGCAGCGATGTCCTCAACCGCACAGATTGTTTGCGTTGACGATCCCCGCCAACTGAAAGGAGCGCTTCGACAGGTCGAATTGGCGATCGCCATGCGCCTGCACGGTCTGATCTTGGCTGCGGCAGAGGGGGTGCCAGTTTTCGGCCTCAGCTACGATCCCAAGGTGACCCAACTGCTCGAAGAGCAAAATCTGCCGGGGTACGAGCTCTCGGACTTACCGACCGATCCAGCCGAGATCGCTCGCAATTGGCTCGCCCAGTTTGGACAGCAGGGATTGGATGGCGAGCGGCGAGAGGCACTGCAACAACGGGCGCTCCTCCACCAGCAGGTCCTGGAACGGGTGTGTAGTGCCAGCTCTGTTAGCGATGAATGAGTGGGACACTCGCTAATTCGGGGACCAGATGACGAGACGGCAAAGTTATCGAGAAAGCGATCGCGAATATTCTTCTGTCGCAGTTGCCACCCGCGATCGTATTTTCCCCTGTTTTTTCACTCTCTATTGTCTTACTGTAAACGCTCTTCTCTTAGGCCAATACCCCAAACCCTCAGCAAGCTCCGACACCCAGCGGTAAAGCCTCCAGTAAAGTCGATTGTCTGGAACAGGGTGAGCCACTGCAGCGATTTGAGGTCGCAATTGCGGTACTTGAGTGGAACGATACGATCTTCATATCTCGGGTCTTGCAGGGCAAAGGCAACTTCTCTTCTTACCCACATTGAATCGATAGCATCGGGGGAGAGGAGCACTACAAACCAGTCACAACGTTGTAGCGCACTCAGAATCCCACTCTGCCATTGCTGAGCTCCCACGATATTCTCTGGGCTGAAGAATAGGGGAACGCCGTGATACGTTAAAGCAGTAGCAAGACGCTCAGCCATTGCCCGATCTTGATTTGAATGGGAAAGGAATACCTCGATTGGTGGCATCGATCATTCCGCTAAAGAGCGTACTTTCTCAATCACCTGTTGCCAGTCTTCTTCACGCCCTTTCCATTCAATAGGATTCAACTTTCGAAGAATCCACGGTACGTCTGAAGAAATCTCGCTCTTGGGATCTAAGAAAATAGGAATCAAGCGGCCTTTGTATTGGTCTGCTGTCAATGCGTACTGAATTTCCTCTTTCAACCACTCTGACTCAAAGGCATGCGGAGAGATAAGTACTACCATGAGCTCCGACTCTTCAAGGGCCTGCCCCATTTTCTGAGCCCAGTTATCACCAGGAAGGATCTCGTTTTCTGGCATCCATACTCTGAGGCCAGCTTCCGAGAGTCGTTGTGTTAACTTCCGAGCAATTGGCGTGTCTTTGCTAGAATGACTAATAAAAACTTGCATATCGCTACCATAAGCGATCCTTTATGAGTCTTCAAGCTATCAATCTTCAACCGACGCACAAACCATTGGGCAGAGCATACGCATGAGATGGCATCATAATCTTCTCGCGGTCGGATATTGGAGAGGTCACAGCTCGTAGTTTGGACTTCAATACCCCCGATCGGTTGCTGGAACTTTAGGCAGGGGCTATTCGTGGCACCCTAGTGCTGGCATTCCGCTGACCGATGGCGGTTAGCTGCTCGCTAGTTTGGAGACCAGATGACCACGACGGCAAAATTATCGAGAAAGCGATCGCGAATATTCTTCTGTCGCAATTGCCAAGCATCGGAGTTAGAAATCACGAGATCGTAGCCGCGCGTACCCTTGGCCGAGATCTCGAGCGGTCGCTCCCCAATGCGATTGTGTAAGCTGCGAGCCAGATCTTCACTCGTGACAAACAGGGCTGTTCCCTCAGACGACACGAAAGAAGCATTGAGATTGCGATTGGCTGTTGGCGTCGTGTAGACCTGATTGCCATCGGGATCGAACAGCCGCATGGACATGCTGGGGATAAAGTCCAGTTCTCGGGCGTCCACAATCAGCCCAGTGACTTCGGGAATGTATTCCACCTGCCTGCGGAGCTGACCCGTACCGCCCCCTCCGTCACCTGCTCCATCTCCAGTACTGCTGCCAGTACCGACACCACTGCCAGCTCCCCCATTGCTGCCATTGCCCGTCTGAGTCCCCAGGCTCTCTCCCGTACCTTCCTGCCCGTTACTGCCGAGGCCATTCCCTTCGCCAGCACTGCGACCGCCGCCACTTCCCTCCTGCTGGATGCCGAGATCGAGTTCGAAGAGCGGATCGGCGCTGGCAGTTGTCGGATCTTCTGAAACATCATCCGCCTCGACACCGACTTCAGCAGTCTCGCTCTCCCCCTGTTCCCAGTCCGCGAGTGGGTCGCCTGCTGGCAAAGCTCTACGCTGAAGATTGCCCACCTGCGATTCCACCTGGATAGTGGCGGTTTCGGGGGAAGGCTCTGATTGGGCGAAGGCGCGATCGCCATGCGTCTGCGAAGGGAAATTGCCCCCCGCGAGGATTGAAACCCCGAGAATTCCAGCAAAAGTAAGGCGGACAGACAGTTGCAGGGAGTCAGACATGATACAAGTACGGGGGAGAGGTCGCTCCCACACTTGACTAGCGCTCCCATCGAGCGGTGCTAGGGGGTGTGGGGTGGGTACAGTTAACTATTCCTTAGGGAAGCTCGCTTCTCCTCATGTTATCGACTCTATTTTTAGTTGGGGTAGGCGCAAGACCGCAATTTTACGGGAGCCTTCTCGGCCTGCAGTCAGCGACACTCATTGTAGTTTTAGCCGGCTTCAGGCATTGGGCGGGCTCCATTTGAGATAGGTTCGCACATGGCAGACAGTTTGGACGCGTCCGTTGGAGTGGTGGTGGTGGAAGATAGCGCCTACACCAGGGCAGTCTTGAGGGCTGCATTAGAGCCTGCCGAAGGGATTAATTTATTAGCCGAGTCCACCACCGCACAGGAGGGTCTGGAGGCGATCGCCCGCCATTGTCCCGAGATTGCCATTTTGAATATTGGCTTGCCCGACATGGATGGCATCGAACTGACTCGGCAGGTGAAGGCGGCATTGCCCGAGACGCGGGTGCTGATCTTGACCGGTAGCGATCGCGAAGAAACGGTATTGGCGGCCTTTGGGGCTGGGGCTGATGCCTATTGCTGCAAGGACGTGTCGGCGGACAAGTTGCTCGATGCGCTGCAGCAGATGCAGGAGGGCAATGCCTGGATCGATCCGGCGATCGCCCATATTGTCTTGGATGGCTTGCGGGAGAGTGGAGCCACAGAACCCGACAAAATTGAAATTGCGGCTGCCGATGCCGAGTTGGCCGAGATGTTAGAGACGTGGCCTCTGACCGAACGAGAGTTGGAGGTGTTGGAAAAAATCGTTGACGGTCGCAGTAATGCGGATATTGGCGAAATCTTAGGCATTGGCTTGGGGACTGTCAAAACCCACGTTCGCAATATTCTGAATAAGTTATGTGCCAACGATCGCACCCAAGCTGCCGTGCGGGCATTGCGGGCGGGGCTAGTGAAATGAGGTTCATTCAGCCTAAATGGCGGGCTTGGTAAATCCACTGGCTCACCTGCGCCACTGACGGACAATTGCGGACCGATCTCAGGGTCGAGACGTGCAGGCGTTGAATGAGGCGGTGTAGTTGCGGTGCTGAGGCTGCGCTCAGGTCGGTGACAGACAGCATGCCAGCGTGAAGTAATAAACCACAATACTGACAGCCTACTGCGGGCAGGCGAGCCAGATCTGCCATTGCCAGCCAGCGATTCAGCCGTTCGACTTTGGTTTGCAACTGTGCCGCTACGGTCGTCTTATGACAATTGCCAGACTGCGCCACGTTCAAGAGATCTGCCGTTGTGACAAGGCCAAAGTGTTTCAGCTTTCTGCGATCGGAGGCATTCAGCCCCGGTAACTGTTCGATGGGCCAATATTGAGCGGAGAGATCGGGCACGGGCTTGCGGTGAGGGGGAGGGAATGGGTGGAGCCAAATCGTAGCGCATTTTGGCGATCGCGACATCCCAGAAATAGTTCAATTCGAGCGGGGAAAATCGATTGCCCTGCCGGTGTCGGGCGCATCTCTGCAAATTAAAATTCCGGTTCCGCCAGAGCGTGAGGATCGGCTCCCTGCCCGATCGCAAACCGAAATGACTCGGCAGGCGTCTTTGCCGAGCGAGTGGCAAACAAAATTGCCGCACTCGCCACCAATCCAGCCGCAATACAGAACAACGCCCGATAGCCCCACCAATCCGCCGCTTGTCCCAACAACAGCCCCGCACAAGCCAGTCCCACATCAAACCCACCCAGACACAGCCCAAATAACCGACCCCGCTCGTGAGGATGGGAGCGATCGCCCATCAACGCCGACATCATCGGAATCAAAATGCCAAATCCAGCCCCCTGAAAGCTGCCCGCCAAGAGCACCTGCGCGGGCGATTGGGCGCTGGCTAGAATCAGCAGGCCGAGGCTGGTAAAACACAGTCCCAACGTAATAAAGATGCCGCGACCGATGCGATCGCTAGCTCGACCGACTCCCAAACGCATCCCAAACGTGACGATCGCCGAAGCTAGGTAAAACAATCCCGGATTAATCCCCAATTCCCCATCGCGAACGAACAGGGGCATAAAGGCCGTGAGCGAGCCAAACGATAGACCGACACTGAGCATGACCGAGGTGGGAGTCATCAAACGGGGCTGGCCCAAAAGACTCCAAAAGCGATCGTCAATGGCTGGCTTCGGCTGGCCCGAGACAAACGGGGCCTCTTGCACGAAGGTCGCCAAGATTAACCCCAGCCCTCCCAAGCTAGCGGCGACGAGAAAGAGAGAATTGAAGCCCCCCCACTTCAGCACGTATCCCCCGATCGCCGGTCCTAACATCAGAGCAATCGGATTGACGAGACTCATATTGCCGATGACAGTACCTCGAAATTGAGGCGGAGCGATATCGGCCACCAAAGCAACATAGGCAGTGGCGAAGGCAGCAATACTGATGCCGTGCCCCGCACGCACGAGAGCCACCCCGCCGAGAGATTTGATGAATAAATAGCCAATCGGGGCGATCGCCGCTGCCACTAGGCCGATAAAGAGCACGAGCTTGCGCCCCCGCCGATCGGCCAGCGGCCCCAGCCAAGGACGGGAGCAAACCAACCCGATCGCAAAGCAGGACATCACCAAACCTACCTGGCGATCGCTCGCCCCCAGATGGTCGAGGTAAAGGGGCAACGTGGGCAGCAGGCAAGTGATACTGCCCCAAAACAGCATCCCCGACACAAACATTGCGCTCAGGACAAGCTGAATTTTGCGATCGAGCTGTAGACCTTGGGTCACGATATCCTCCCAGCTCGTGCTTGCCGATCGCGCAGAGTTTGGACGAGTTCGGCGGTTTGCCGGGTAGAGACGAGAGCATTGGCACAGAGAATGCCGGAGGCAGCCACGGCGGGAACCCCAATCCCCGGCATCGTGCTATCCCCTGCTCGATAGAGGCCGCGAATGGGCGTTTGGCAACCGGGGAACGTGCCTGCTCCTGCAGCAATGGCTGGACCGTAGGTACCGCGATCGCGTCTCAAAAAGCGAGCGTGGGTGAGAGGGGTACCGATGAGTTCCAATTGCACGCGATCGCGAATATTGGGAATGACTTTCTTTAAAGCTCGATACAGCACCTGGACGCGCGATCGCTTCTTCTCTTCATAGCCTTCGCCATAGGTCCAGCCCTCAAACGGTTCCAGAGTATAGGCGTGAATGGCGTGGCAGCCGGGAGGAGCCATGCTGGTATCCCAGACCGTAGGGATAGAAATCATACAGGTGTTACCCGGTGCAGCAATATCGCCATCCCCAACGACGACGTGATGGCCGCTTAAACCCTCCAAACCCTCGGCGCGGATGCCGAGATGGAGGTGCATAAAACTATGAACGGCGGGAGTTTCTAAAGCTGCTTGGCGATCGCGTTCTGGCAAATGCTTCGGATCGATCAGCGTCGCGTAGGTATCCCAAACGGTGGCATTGGAAATAACCGCGTCAGCCTCGATCGCCTCGCCACTCTGCAGCCTCACGCCAACTGCTCTTCCGCCCTCAACCTGGATTTCGCTCACATGCGATCGCAAGCGCAGCTTTCCACCCCATTTTTCCAACCCCCGCACCAACGCAGCCACAATCGCGCCACTGCCGCCAATGGGATAGTCAATGACAGAGCGATCGCGTTCTCCATACATAAAGGCCATTTCGGGGGTAACTGTGCCGTGGGCTTTGAGGCCCGAGAGCAAAAAGCATTCCAAATCGATCGGGCGGCGCACCCAGCGATCGCGCACGTAGCGATCCATGACTTGACCCACCGATCCCTGTATTGCCCCCAATTGAGGCAGCAGTTTAGCCAGCGCGGGCAAATAGTTCTGCATTAAGACCGGGAACACCTGCCAATCTCCCCGCAGGTGCAATGCGGGCACGCCGCTGAGAACATCGTAGAGTCGCAACAGGCGAGCTTCGAATTGGGCCAACTCCCTTGCCCCTTGGGGAGTGACTGCGGCAACAGCCTCGCGATACTTTGACAAATTGCTGTAGACGGGGAAAGAGCCTTCGGGGAAATGGTAGTGACCGAGGGGGTCGTAGGCGATCGCAGCAACGGACTCGTCGAGGACATCCAAGACTTGACGCAGGGGATTGAGGCTATGGGGATCGCTCAGACCTGCAAAAAACGATGGCCCCGAATCAAAGCAGTAGCCTTCCCGTTCGAAGGCGTGGGCGGCTCCTCCAGGAATAGTATGGCTTTCGCAAACAGTGACGTTCCAACCATAGCGGGCTAATAGGGCCGCCGAGACCAATCCGCCAATTCCACTGCCGATCGCGATGGCGTCTCGGGTACTCATAACCTCGCTCGCTAGAATAGACCTGTTACAAAGCGTAACACTGTCCCCAGAGAGAACTCGTTCTATCGGGATGATTGCGGTTATTCACATGCCCTGCAAAGCAGTTCATAAATTTTCCCTCGGGAGACAGATAGTGAAGGGTTCAATAGGATATAACCGATTCATTCCCACAACAGGAGCAAAGCGATGTCTGGCGCAAGCAAAAGGATAAAGGGAATTGCGATCGGGGTGGCGATCGCCGGATTGATGCTGGCGGCCTGCGGCTCTACGACATCGGAGGTAACCGCAGAGGCTCCAATTGAAACCGAAAGCCAAGTGACGCAAGAGCCAGGAGTCGATCGCCGCCAGGAGACGAGGGGGCAGATGACGCCGGAGCGGTTGGTGGCGATCGTGGAGTCGCTGGCGGAGGACGTCAGCTCTGGAAATGGCGGGCTGCAGTTGACCTATGAAGGGGTGCAGATGGTGGTGATGTGGGATGAGTCCCACGATCGGATGCGGATTTTTTCACCCGTTGCCGATGTCGCGCAGTTGTCGGAGCGGGAAGGACAAATTTTACTAGAGGCCAATTTTCACCGGACACTGGATGCCCGTTATGCCACCAGTCAGGGGGTGTTGTATGCGACGTTCATCCATCCGCTGTCGCCATTGGATGACGAGAGTACGCGATCGGGGATTCGTCAGGTGGCGGGTCTAGTACAGAACTTTGGCACGACCTATTCCAGTGGCGAGTTGACGTTTGGCGGCGGTCAGCCCGAGGTCGCGCCGGAAGGATTTTTGTAAGGGCGATCGCCCCACAGGATTTTGATTGATTGAAGCCCTGGTAGTGCGTGGATTTCTCGATGGGGGCGGTGGGACTTGAACCCACACTCCATATAAGTGGAAACGGATTTTAAGTCCGCAGCGTCTACCATTCCGCCACGCCCCCGCGAAGCGAAGACGATTATAGCTCAGTTCCGAGCCCCACCCGCGATCGCCCCCAGATGCACCTGTCTGAAGAAAGCTTGTGTTGGAGATTAGACTTAGCTCAGTTGGCCCTATCAATAGCGTACTGGCGCTATCCTGAGCCCAGTCAGTGGGGCATACTTAGCAAAATCGGTATACTCTATCGGGATACATGCGATCGATCGGTCCCTGTGGCGATCGCTCAATGGAATTGCCTCCACAAGAAGTTGCACGAACCAGAAAACCTATGACTCAATCGATTTCTCGCCCTGCCTCTTCTCCAACCAATCTCGACTACAGCATCGAGCAAGCCGTAATCGAACGCTACGAGGCTGGCGCGCAAGCTCCTCAACCATCGCTTTGCTGCCCGACTGACTACGAAGGCAATTACCTGGCCATTCTGCCTCAGGAAATTATCGAGAAAGATTATGGTTGCGGCGATCCCACCCGTTTTGTCAATGTCGGCGAAACCGTTGTCGATTTAGGCTCGGGCGCAGGCAAGAATTGCTATATTCTGGCCCAAAAGGTAGGGGCTGAAGGCCGCGTCATTGGGGTGGATTTTAACGACGAGATGTTGACTCTGGCTCGCAAGTACGTCGATCCGATGGCTCTAAAACTGGGCTACAGCAACACGCAGTTTGTCAAAGGTAAAATTCAGGACCTGGGCCTGAGTCTCGATCTCGTAGCTGCTTGGTTGAGGGAGCACCCTGTCAGCGATTTGGAGGGGGTAGCGGCCTACGAGGCAGAATGCGATCGACTGCGGCGGGAGATTCCCTTAGTGGAGAGCGACAGTGTAGACGTGGTGATTTCTAATTGCGTGCTCAATCTGGTGCGCCCCGAAGACAAGCAGCAACTGTTTGGCGAAATCTTTCGGGTGTTGAAGCGGGGCGGTCGAGCAGTAATTTCCGATATCGTCTGCGATGAAACCCCGACTGCCGAAATCTTGAACGACCCCGAGCTGTGGAGTGGCTGTATTGCCGGAGCCTTTCGGGAAGATGAATTTTTAGCTATGTTCGAGCAAGCCGGATTTTACGGCGTCGAGATTTTAGTGCAGCAGTCAGAGCCTTGGCAAACGATCGACGGCATCGAGTTCCGTTCCGTGACGGTGCGGGCCTTCAAAGGCAAAGAAGGGGCTTGCTTGGACTGCAAGCAAGCGGTGGTTTACAAAGGTCCCTGGAAGTCCGTGCAGGACGATGACGGTCACACCCTCTATCGAGGGCAACGGATGGCGGTATGCGCTAAGACCTTTGACATTTATACCTCACCCCGAGGGCCTTACAGCCCGGATGTGATTGGTTTGGAACCTTACGACCCAGTCCCGCCAGACTCAGCCCCCGAGTTTAACTGCGCCATCAATGCCATTCGCGCTCCGCGAGAGATGAAAGGGGCGGACTATACTGTTACCTCCACTGCCGAACCTACATCCTGCTGCGAGCCCCAGTCCAGTTGTTGCTAACAGGCGATCGCTACTTTCGCCGAGCTTAGTGGACTGCCTCGCGATCGAGGGTGGCAAAAATAGCCTGTAAAATCTCAGTCGCCCCCTGCTCCCGCAGCAGGTGAGCCAGTTGAATGCCCACGGCTTCGGGATCTTCTGCCGACCCGATCGCACGATCGCGAATCAGTTGCTGGCCGTCCAAGCTGGCCACCATGCCCGTCAACTGGAGGCGATCGCCTGCGGCATCGGCAATGACTTCACTATTCACTCCAATCGGTACCTGACAGCCCCCCTCTAACTGGCGCAAAAACGCCCGCTCGGCCAAACAGCGACGGGTGGAGTCCGCATCCACCAAGGATTGCAAAACTGCCAATACCTCTTCGTCGCCAGCACGGCACTCAATCCCCAGCGCCCCCTGTCCCACCGCATGCAGGGAAACTTCTGCCGGCAACTTCTGGGAAATGCGATCGCCCATCCCCAAGCGTTCCAACCCTGCCACCGCCAGAATAATAGCGTCGTACTGCCCCTCGTCGAGCTTGCGCAGGCGGGTGTTGAGGTTGCCGCGAATGTCTTTAAAGCTGAGTTGGGGATAGTGGTGGCGCAGTTGGGCCAGACGGCGCAAAGACGAGGTGCCGACGACAGAGCCTTCTGGCAGGGCATCGATGCTGGCTCCTGCATGCTTGGCATGTAACACCAAAGCGTCCGCCGGGTTTTCGCGGGCGGTAATTCCCCCCAACATCAACCCTTCTGGCAAATGAGTGGGCAAATCTTTGAGGCTGTGGACGGCAAAGTCTGTCTGATGTTGCAACATGCCCACCTCTAGTTCTTTGGTGAACAGCCCCTTATCGCCAATCTTGGCCAGTGCCACATCCAGAATGATGTCCCCCTGAGTTTCCATTGTGACCAACTCGAAGCTGCAGTCGGGATGGAGTTTTTGCAATTCCGACTGCACCCAGCGAGATTGCACTAGGGCCAGTTCACTTTTGCGGGAGCCAATTTTAAATGTGCGGGCCATATCTGCAAGGGAAAAAAAGCGGCATCTCTCAGGCTAACGCAGTTGGATCGCCCCCTCCATAACAATTCTTGAAGAAGTGCAATGTTGCGAGATGCGAGTACAATTTGACTGCCTCCACGAGCTGTCTGCCGGTCAACCTCCATTACGATCCTATCGATTTTCCGATCGCCGTCGATATAGCCACTAGACCAAATCCGGCGATCGCCAATCCAATTGCGACGGCCCGAGCAAACAAAGCTACACCCACAGCTCCTTTCCCAATCTCGCGTTGGCTCTATCCTAGGGAGCTCTCTTGCCAGGGTAAATATTGGATCTGAGCTAGAACGAGCAGAATTTCTAAGAATCGAAGAATTTTTTCTGAAAAATACTTATATAATGTCAGTTCGACAAGTGTTTGGCCCCCATCCCCTAGCCCCTTCCCCCAGAATTGGGGGAAGGGGAACAGAACCGTAGATTGCGGGTTTGAGGCTGTTGCTCCCCTCTCCCAAGTTTACGGCTGACGCCACGCTTCGCGAGGGGAGAGGGGCCGGGGGTGAGGGCAATGCAAAGCCATCGAACTCAGGTTTATATGCTTCTGAATTTTTACGTTTCTCGCTTGAGCAATTCTTCTAGGCGCTCCACCAGAGGAGGGAGATTGGCCCGATAGCGGCCCTGGGTAAATGCCAGGATCTTGTTAGCAGCATCGAGCATGTGGTGCAGTCGAACATTGCCAGACTTGGACATAGAGCACTTCAGCTTCGTCCAGAACGCGATCTCGAAAATAGCAGCTTAGGTCTTGCAGTGGATTTAGATCGACCGTCCGCCCCAACAGCTCGGATAACTCTACTAAAGCAAATCTAGCTCCCTGCAAGTCAAGTTGTCAGATGCTGTCTTAAAAATCCAGTGTACGTTCGAGAACAGGTATGTAGGAATGCTTCAACGGGGAGCAGTAGGGTAACACTTCAAGCAAGGACAGATCCCATAAAAAATCTTACCCTTAGGTTTAATGCTGCTGCGTCACCCTACCTATATTTCCAGTCGCTTTAATCCACTCGCGTCAAAGCAATGCTCCGCTTACCCAGTTTGAGCGTGAATTCATCTCCAGGTTCCAAACCCATTTCTTTGGTGTAAACTGCTCCAATCAATAAATTACCATTCTTGTGGACCGAAGCCTTATAGCTAGCCTCGCGACCTCGACCGCCTTTATCGGGTGCAGCCTCGAACTCTACGCCTTCAGCCTCCAACAGAGCGCCGTAAAAAGCCATCAAATTGATGCGCTCTTGACCGTTTTTCGTTTTGCTGATGTAACCACAAGCCTTAGCAATGTCCTTTTTATCCGCTCCTTGCATTTCTTTGACTTTGTCTTGAAGAGCCTGACCGATGAGAGGTTGTTTTTTTGTCTTAGAAGCCATGTTGAGTCGTTTCCTATATAGAAGTATTGCTTGTCTTCTCGAACACCAATCGACATGTTGTTTACAAGACTAACCTGTTTTGAGCTCTTTTCAACTACTGCGAGCAGGATACGATCGCCTTTCGACAGGAGTGAGCCGAGTTAGCTTTTCAAGAGTGAGATTGGAGCGCATTGTTCGGAACGGAAGTAGAGTTGCTTCTGAAGCTTCCTCCTCTAACAGATAGTGGCTGCATCTACAATGGCTTCACTCAATTCAGAACTCCTTCAACTAGCACGCGAATTTTATTTCCAATACCTCGCAACGACCTCCCAGAATCAGCGGCAGGAGCCAGTCGGAGTTGTGGTGAATGTTGATACTCGCCGCTGCGCGTTAGTGTTTGCGGAGCGTTCCGCACTGCTCCCACAGGAGATCTTCATTTCTCTGAGACAATTCAAGTCTTAGCTACAGTTCCCTCAAATGCCTGACTTGTCCGAGCTTCCTGGATATTGCCTGAAGCCGAGTCTGATGTGCCTGCTTGCCGATCGCCTCTCCAGCGGATTTGCTTAATGTGTGGTGAATGGTTTGAGGTGATGTGGCGTATCAACTGCGCGACTACCAGCAGCACTTGCTCGATCGAGTCTTCGAACGATGGGCAGCGAATCAACGGCGGCTACTGGTGCAATTGCCCACTGGAGGCGGCAAGACAATTTTGTTTGGGGCGATCGCCAGAGAACTGCTGCCCCGAGGTCAAACGGTTTTAATTCTGGCCCACCGCTCGGAATTGCTAACCCAGGCTGCCGATAAAGTAGGCCGGTTTACCGGTAAAGAAGTGGGGATTATCCAGGGCGATCGCCCTGCTAATGTGACCGCTCCCATTCAGGTGGCCAGCGTGCAAACTTTAGCCAGACGTCCGGGATATCTCAGCAATGTGGGTCTGGTGGTGGTGGACGAGGCCCATCACACCCATGCCGCAAGCTACCGCAAAATTTTGCAAGAATATGACAGCGCTTACCACCTCGGCGTCACTGCCACCCCCATTCGGACCGATGGGGCGGGGTTTGAGGGGATGTTTGAAGCCCTAATCTGCGGTCCGACTGTCTCGGAACTGATGGCGTCGGGCTATCTCAGCCCCCTCAAGCTGTATGCCGATCCGCAACCGATGCAAACGCGGGGAGTACGCACCACTGGCGGCGACTTCAACTCTGCCGACTTGCTCAAACTGAACGGTTCCAAGCATTTGTCGGGCAATCTCGTGTCGATGTGGCGGCGATATGCTTCCGGTAAGCGTACGGTCGTTTTTGCCATTAACGTGTCTCACTCGCAGGCGATCGCCGCTCGCTTCGCCCAAGCCGGTATTGCTGCCGAACATCTCGACGGCAACATCCCCGCCAGCGAACGTCAGGCCATCCTCGCTCGCTTTTCCAGCGGCGAAACCTCAGTCTTGGTCAACTGCAATCTCGTTTCAGAGGGGTTTGATTTACCGCAAATCGAAGCGGTGCAAATTGCCCGTCCCACCCAATCTTTGGCCCTCTGGCTGCAGCAGGTGGGGCGAGCCTTGCGGATTCATCCCGGCAAAACCGAGGCGATCGCGATCGACCACACTCGCAATTGGTTGCTGCACGGCTTGCCCACTCAACCCCGCATCTGGTCTCTGGAAGGCGTCCGCAGCGATGGCATCGAGATGACTTACTGCCCCGAATGCAGTTTTGTTTTTGAGGGCGATCGCCATCGTCTCAATTCGGCTTTCCTGCAATGCCCCAGTTGCCAAGCGCTTATCTCCGACGAACTTCCTGTTCCTCAGATTTCTGTGGCGATCGAGCGCAAACCGTTTGAGCTGCCGGAAGAGTCCCACTACGACTTAGAAGAAGTCAGTCCGGCTGTGTTGAAATTGGCCAGCGAGTTGCTGCACCTGCAGGAGTTAATCGAGCAGCAAAAGGCTCGCGGACGCAGTCGCGATTGGGTCGCTTACCATCTGGGGCAACTCAATCCCGATGTGGAAACTTGGCAAGCTTGCGCGCGGGAGTTGGGCTATTCGGAGGACTGGGCACAGGCCCAGTATCGCGAGCGGCAAGCGCTCAATGCTGCGTTAGATTACGAGCCCGCGAATGTGGCCTAGCAAACGCAGTAGAACTGGGAAGGCAGAGTTCTGCCGACTCATCGTTTGAACTCCGAGGAAATATCCCGTGAATGAAAACCGCAGTTACATCTTCTGGGGGGCCTCTGTTGCCCTGCTGGCGGCGATCGCCTTTGTGGCGAACCCCATTGAGATCGTGCAGGATGGCGAAGCTTGTGCAGTGCGGCGATTGGGCAAGATTGGGGACGATGTCATGACGGCTGGAGTGCATGTGCGGACTCCTTTTCTGGAGCGATTCGAGTGCGAAAACATTAAAGTGACCGGCCTCACGTTGGCGAGAGAGAGTGCTGCCACCTCCGATTCCCAGACAGTGCTGGTGACGGTCAATTTGGGCTATCAGTTGGATGCCAATGCCGTTCCGGGGATTATCCGTACCCAGCGAAATCGGACCAATTTGGAAGCTGTAATTATTAGTCGAGAACTGGTCAGTTCGGTCAAAAACCAAACCGCCCAATTTCCGATCGATCGCCTTTTGGGTCAGCGGGCCAATATTGAGCAGACGATTCGTACGCAAATGAGTGAGGAGTTGTCGGAGTACGGTGTGTTGATTAACACGTTAACTCTAAGCGATATCGATTTTTCGGATGAATATGACAATGCGATCGAGGCGAAGCAGGTGGCTCAGCAGCGGGCGCAGGAGGCGGCTTTTCGGGCACAGGAGGCGGAGCAGGAGGCGAATGCCACGGTGAATCGGGCCAGGGGGGAGGCGGAAGCGATTCGCTTGCGGGCGGAGGCGCTAGCGGAAGCGGGAAATTCAGTGGTGTTGCAGGAGGCGGTGAAGGGTTGGGTGGAGAATGGGTCGCCCGTGCCGGGGGTGTTGAATTTGGGTGAAGGCAGTATGGAGATGTTGTTACAAACGAATGTGCCGACGCAAGCTCTGTCACCTCAGCGGCGATGAGGAGAGGGGCGTGAGGGGAATCTATGTGGTTAGGGGGGACTGATGAGTGCTGCGATGCGGGTCTAATTCGGCGCGCTCGACTTGAGTGCGATGGTTTTGGCCCTCACCCCCGGTCCCTCTCCCCAAGGGCGAGGGGAGAAACAGCGTTATGGAAATTTGTGGGGGATAAACCCATGCCATTTTGAAGTTTGGTTCCAGCAATCTCAGCAACAGCCTGAGAAACATATTTACAGACTGCGATCGCCCCAAAATCCATTTCGATCGCTTCCCAAAGTCTTTCGATCGCCCCAAATTGTCCGTCGATCGTGTCTAAGAGCGTTGCGATCGTCCCAAAATCTACTTCGATCGCGGCTAGACCAGAGGCTGTAACTCGATGCTTGCCCTAGCGATCGCGATCGCCGACGATTAAACCGCCCTCTCATCGCTTGCAAACGTTTTAGGAGAAAGGGCTATAAATATAACCATGTAACATATACAATCCACATTGAGGTGCTAATGGAAACTGTAAAACTCTTCACGATCGGTAATAGTCAAGCCGTACGCTTGCCCGAGAACTACCGCTTCTCTGGTGATGAGGTGGCAATCAAACGACTGGGGAACGCTGTTGTCCTCTTGCCGAAGGAGGATCCCTGGCAAGTTATGTTTGACGCCCTTGAGGAATTTCCCGATGACTTGAATCTCGAACGCGATCGACGACCTCCTCAAGAGCGCGAGCAAATTGTATGAAGATCCTGCTCGATACAGATATCTGCATCTACGCAATTAACCGCAAAAATCCGAAACCGCTGCAGCGACTGCGCTCCTATGCAATCAGTGAGGTTGGAATTTCGGCTATTACCTATGCCGAGTTGCGCTTTGGGATAGAAAATAGTTCCCGAGTGACAGCAAATTTGGATCGACTAGAGCGGTTTCTACTGCCTCTGGAGATCGTGCCTTTTGATGCGGAGGCCGGACGCTGTTATGGGCGCGTGCGAACTCAACTGAAACGGAAAGGCTTGCCCATTGGAGGGAACGACTTATTGATTGCGGGTCACGCCCTCAGCCTTGGAGCGACCCTGGCAACCAACAACGTGCGTGAATTTGCTCGCGTGGAAGGTCTTCGGGTCGAGCAGTGGACATAAGTCGGAAGCGAGTGTAGACGTTGCGATCGCGATCGCCGACGATTAAACCGCCCTCTCATCCCTGGCAAACATGTCAAAAGAAGCAGACAAAATTGTCGTCTCGGGAATCCGCTGCTATGGCTATACGGGCTATCTGCCAGAAGAACAAGCATTGGGACAGTGGTTCGAAGTGGATTTGGTGCTGTGGAAAGATTTAAGTGCCGCAGGCCGCAGTGACGAGCTAGAAGACACGATTGATTATGGAGAGACCATCCGAGCAGTCAAGCAATCGGTGCAACAGAGCAAGTTTAAGTTGATTGAGGCACTGGCGGAGGCGATCGCTATTCTCGCCCTCCAAACCTCCAAAGCCGGGCGGGTGCGCGTCAGCCTGACTAAACTCAACCCCCCCATCCCCGATTTCAGCGGTCGAGTCAGCGTCGCCATCACTCGTCCCTAGCCTGCGCAATCCCTCAGCGTAGAGCGACACAGAAATGACAGAATATAAAGACCACAACCCTATTGAATTCCCATGTTGCGATCGCTGAGCGGTAACGAAATTCGTCAGACATTTCTCAACTTTTTCGCCGAGCGCGGCCACAAGGTGATGCCGAGTGCCTCGCTGGTACCGGAAGACCCCACCGTGCTGCTGACCATCGCCGGAATGCTGCCCTTCAAGCCGATCTTCTTGGGCCAAAAAGCGGCGGAAGTGCCTCGGGCGACCAGCTCGCAGAAATGCATTCGCACCAACGACATCGAGAATGTGGGGCGGACCGCTCGCCATCACACCTTCTTCGAGATGCTGGGCAACTTCAGCTTTGGCGATTATTTCAAGCCAGAGGCGATCGCTTGGGCTTGGGAACTGGTCACAAAAGAATATAGCCTGCCCCCCGAACGCCTAGTGGTGAGCGTCTTCCGCGACGATGACGATGCCTACGCCATTTGGCGAGACCGGATCGGCGTTCCCGAACAGCGCATTCGCCGTATGGATGAAGCCGATAATTTTTGGGCTTCCGGCCCCACCGGTCCCTGTGGCCCCTGCTCCGAGATCTATTACGATTTCAAGCCAGAGTTGGGGGATGGCGACATCGATCTAGAAGACGACTCCCGCTTTTTAGAAATCTACAATCTCGTTTTCATGGAATTGAATCGAGATGCCGAAGGAACGCTGACACCCCTCGAGAAGCAAAATATCGACACCGGCATGGGGCTGGAGCGGATGGCGCAGGTGCTGCAAGGGGTGCCGAACAACTACGAAACGGATCTAGTCTTCCCAATTGTGCAGGCAGCAGCAGAGATTGCTGGCATCGATTACGACAGCAGCGAGGAGAATGTCAAAGTCTCCCTCAAAGTGATTGGCGATCACGTCCGCTCGGCCATTCATATGATTGCGGACGGGATTACGGCCGATCGCGGCGGTCGCGGCTACGTTCTGCGTCGCTTGATTCGCCGCGTGGTCCGCCACGGACGGCGGATTGGCATCGATCGCGAGTTCGTCCCCGCAGTGGCAGAAACGGCGATCGCCCTATTCGAAGATGCTTACCCCCACGTCCGCACCAAAGCCGATGCCATCAAAGCCGAGCTGCAGCGAGAAGAGGAGCAGTTCCGCAACACCCTCGAACGGGGCGAAAAGCTGCTGGCCGAGATCCTGGTTAGTCCCCGCACTCAAAAGCACAAAAAAATTGAGGGCCGAGATGCCTTTATCCTCTACGACACCTACGGCTTCCCGTTGGAACTGACGCAGGAAACGGCAGCAGAGCACGGATTGGCGGTCGATACGCTGGGCTTTGAGGCCGAAATGATCGAACAGCAGAAGCGATCGAAAGAGGCGCTGCAAACCATTGACTTGACGGTGCAAGGATCGCTGGAGAAATTGGCCCGAGAGCTAGAACCCACAGAGTTTTTAGGCTATACGGCCCCCTCTTCTGAAGCCACCGTCGCGGCCATTCTATCCAATGGCGAAACTGTCTCTTCTGCGAGCGCCGGAGCTGAAGTGCAAGTGATACTGGACCAAACCCCCTTCTACGCAGAATCGGGCGGTCAGATCGGCGATCGCGGCTATCTACTCGGGGGCGATCGCGTGGTGCGGGTTGAGGATGTTCAAAAGCAGGAGGATGTCTTTATCCATTTCGGACGGGTGGAGCGCGGCAGCTTGAAAACCGGCGATCGCCTCACAGCGACGATCGATCGCACCTGTCGTCGCGGCGCTCAGATTCACCACACCGCCACCCACCTGCTGCAAGCCGCCCTCAAGTCGATCGTGGACGACAGCATTTCCCAAGCCGGTTCGCTGGTGGCCTTCGATCGCCTGCGGTTTGACTTCAATAGTCCCAAGGCTCTCACCCCCGAGCAGGTGCAGCAAGTCGAGGCTCTGATGAATGCCTGGATTGGCGAAGCCCACAACACCCAAATAGCCGAAATGCCGATTGCGGAAGCTAAAGCAAAGGGTGCGGTGGCGATGTTCGGCGAAAAATATGGCGAAGTGGTGCGCGTCATCGACGTGCCCGGTGTCTCGATGGAATTGTGTGGCGGCACCCACGTTGCCAACACTGCCGAGATTGGTGTCGTCAAAATTGTCTCCGAAGCGGGGGTCTCCGCTGGCGTGCGCCGGATTGAAGCGGTGGCCGGTCCGGCAGTATTGCCCTACGTCAACGAACGCGATGCTGTCGTGAAGGAACTCACCGCCAAATTCAAGGCCAAGCCGCAGGAAATTCCCGCTCGCGTCAACGCCCTGCAAGAGGAGTTAAAAGCCGCTCAAAAAGCAGTGGCCCAACTGAAAAGCGAGTTGGCGATCGCCAGTGCCACATCCCTACTGGGCGAAGCCCAAACCATCGGCAACTTTCAGGCGATCGTGGCGGAATTGCCCGGAGCCGAAGCCGAAGCCCTCAAATCTGCTGCCAGCACCCTGCTGCAAAAACTCGGAGAAGGGGCGGTGGTGCTCGGATCGGCCCCCGCCGCTGGAAAAGTGGCTTGGGTGGCAGCCTTTAGTCCGGGTGCGAACCAAGCGGGATTGCAAGCAGGTAAATTTATTGGGGCGATCGCCAAGCTGACAGGGGGTGGCGGTGGCGGACGACCCAACTTCGCCCAAGCGGGCGGGCGCGATGCCAGCAAACTTCCCGAGGCGTTAGAAGCCGCCCGCACCCAACTGTTCGAGGCACTCTCGGGATAATCGATTCGCGCTTGAGAGTGCCAGCAATCGCACATCTCGAATTCAATCGGGCATACTCGATCGCAGACACCCAATATGCGGCAGCCGCGATTCGGACAACGCCCGACTCTCCGCTCAAACCCTCGATACTCAAACACTCAACATGGCAACTGCCTTCTCTAGCTGGTTTAACCGCAACCAAAACAAACAAGTCGCCGTAATTGGCTTGGGCCGCTTCGGCACCTCTGTGGCCCGTACCTTTTATCAAGTGGGATACGAGGTGTTGGCGGTTGATGCAGACGAAGATCGAGTCAACTGTGCCAGCAGCAATAACATCGCCACCCAGATCGTTCAGCTGGATGCCACCGATCCCATTGCCCTCAAACAGGCGGGAATCGAAGCTTTCGGTCTGGTGGTGATTGCCATTGGCAACTACTTTGCCGAAAGCGTTCTGGCCACCCTCAATGTCAAGGGGTTGGGCTGCCACCGCATTATTGCTAAAGCGGTCTCCACCATCCACGGCGAGGTCTTGTCAAAAGTCGGAGCCGATCAGGTGGTATACCCCGAAGCAGAAATGGGACGGACTCTGGCCTTGCGGCTGACCGCCACAGGTTTACTGGAATCTCTAGAACTGGATACCGAACACAGCATTGTGGAAATGGTGGCTCCCCACTCACTCGCCGACAAGCCCCTCCAGGAACTCAATTTGCGGGCACGCTATGGTGTCAGCGTATTGGCAATTCAGCACGACAGTCAGTTCAATGTCAATCCTTTACCCAGCGATACAATCCAGGATGGGGATGTGGTGGTGCTGATTGGAGCCAACCGCGATTTGGATAAGTTAGCCCAGATGGCCGCCCCCAATGAGGCGATCGCCTAGAGAGAACGTGGAAGCTGACACGAGGCAGATTTGGTGAAGGTCGTTGTCGCCCCCGACTCGTTTAAGGGCTCGCTGTCTGCACGGGCAGCGGCAGAGGCGATCGCGCGCGGGCTCCAGCAGGGCTGGCCGGAGCTAGAGATCGATTGCGTGCCGCTGGCCGATGGTGGGGAGGGCACCGCCCGTATTTGGGTGGACGCTTGCGAGGGCACCTGGGAAAACATCGACTGTTGCGATCCGCTGGGACGTCCGGTGCAGGGGAGAATTGGCTGGGTAGATGGCGGGCGCACGGCGATCGTGGAGGCGGCGCAGGCGACGGGGCTGGAGTTGCTAACTCATCGAGAGCGCAATCCGCTGCTGGCAACGAGCTATGGTTTGGGGCAGCTCGTGGATTGGGTGTTGCGATCGCCCACCGTCGAGACGATCTGGCTGACATTGGGGGGCACTGCCACCGTCGATGGGGGCGTGGGGTGTTTGCAGGCGCTAGGGATTGCCATTACCGACGCTGCTGGCAAGCCCGTTGCCCGTGGCGGTCGAGGACTACAGACGATTGCGGCTGTCGATTGGACAACCTCGCCCGCCCGCTTCCAGCCCTCGCACCCACAAGCTGTCAAGCTGAAAATTGCCAGTGACGTGACCAATCCCCTCTTGGGAGAGTTGGGAGCTGCGAGGATCTTTGGCCCGCAAAAAGGAGCCAATTCGGCAATGGTGGAGCAGCTAGAGGCAGGTATGCAATGCTGGGCGACAGCGGCAGACCGAGCTGATTTAGTCGCAGCACCCGGGGCGGGGGCGGCTGGCGGATTGGGATTTGCGCTGGCCTGCTTGGGGGCTGAATTTTCTGCTGGAGTTGATTGCGTGATGGCTGCGGTGGGACTGGCCGATCGTCTTGCGGGAGCCCATTTGATCGTCACGGGGGAGGGGCGCAGCGATCGCCAAACGGCAGGCGGTAAGGTGGTGAGTGGCGTGTTGCGTCAGGCTGCAGATCGTAGAATCCCGGCCATTGTGCTATCGGGATGTGTGGCAATTGACGAACTGGGAGCCTTGGAACAGATGGGGGCAAGGGCCTTGATGGATGCTGTGCCCGCTCCGATGCGCGTGGGGGTTGCCCTCGACAATGCCGCCGCGCACCTGCAGTGGAGCGCTCGCCAAATCGCTCAGTTAATTCGCTTGGGTCAGCAATTGTCAAACGAATGCTAAACGAAACTGACTGGACTTGGCACGAAGCAGATGGCTGCCGCTGGCTCACCTGCCGACTCTTGCAGGACTGGCCCCATGCATTTAGCAGTTGCCACAGCTATCCCCAAAAAGCCGACGCGCTGGCACCGGTGCAGTTGGGCTTGCCCAGCGATCGCGCGGCTTGGGCCGTGCAAGTTCACGGCGATCGCCTGTTGTGGACCGAACGCGATCGCGATATCGGAGCTGAAGCCGATGCCCTCGCCACTGAGACAAACGGTGATTCTGTTTGGGTGCGATCGGCAGACTGCGTCCCCATCCTGATTGCCCATCCCGATCGCGTCTGTGCCATCCACTCCGGCTGGCGCGGCACTGCCGCCCAAATTGCGCCTAAAGCCATTGCAGCCTTTTTAGAACGCGGCGTGGCGATCGCCGATCTAAAAGTGGCCTTAGGACCGGCGATTTCCGGCTCTATCTACCAAGTGTCGAGGGAAGTGGCCGATCGCGTTTTGCAGGTTCTCCCTCATGGCGATCGATCCGATTCCATCCCCGTGGGTGCAGGGATTCCCCCCGTCACCTATCCAGATGAATTGCCCGACAAAATTCGGTTAGATCTGCGCTCGGCGATCGCCCTTCAGCTTTTGACCCTGGGGGTTTTGGCAGAACAGATCAGTATTAGCCCCCACTGTACCTACCGCGATCGCCACAACTTTTTCTCTTATCGTCGCCTGCAAGATCCTCCCAGTCCCGTGCAGTGGTCCGGCATTGGGCTGGCGAGCTCCTAGATGTTTCGGCAGCGGGGAGTTCTGTTGGCAAAGGGCGATCGCTCTGCTAGTCGCACTGCCAAGTCAACTGCCACTGGCAGCAAACTTTCCACATCTTTGCCGTGCAGCAATATAGAAGCGCGGTAATGCAGTCTGGGTCTTCAATCCAGTCGGGATCGGAAAACCGCGTTTCCAGCAGTCGCAAACAGGATGCAAATTCGGCATCACTCATGGGGACTCGACCCTCTCGCGATACATCGAGAATACCCTGAAAAATTAATACTTTTTTAAGACTTGCAATATTTCGTCGCTATCTTCGCTGTTCGACACGGTTGGCAGGAGCTTCGGAGCGTTCGAGTAAGACGGGGGCGAGTTTGGCTGCGATCGCGAGAAAAACGATTGCCCCGAAGACCCAAGGAATGTACTGGTAAAAGCTGTTCGTTGGCTGGAAGGAGCGCTGGAGGTTGAAGGACGATTGATTGCGCCGCAAGTACTCTCGGCGCCCTTGGGCTCGGCGAATGCGATCTTGACCTTCTTGATACTCGCGCTCCGTCGTCATGGGGGTGAAGTTGAATTCAGCAGTCGGATCTTTCCCAGTATGCCCTGACTAACTTGAGAATGGGACGGGAGCTGACATTTTTACTGACTCTGCCTGAGAAATTACAGAGCGATCGGCCACTGTTACAGCCTGAGTTCGATCGCTCTGCATTGCCCTCACCCCCGGTTCCTCTCCCTAGGGAGCTATCCATTAGGCACAAGTCGATGGAGAGCTTACTGTGACTGGATTATAAACTGCAGTAGAGACTGAAGCAGTTGTAGCCGGAGGGAGAGAAACCATGCAAGATTGGGTCAGCCAAGAAATCAACCCGATCCACTTCGCCGATTTGCGACATGCAAAGCGGTTGGGGCAGATCGTCACAGACTTGAGTGAGCAGCCCACAGCGAGCGTGCCTCAGGCGAGTGGGAATGCCTCAGTGGCCCAAGGAACCTATCGATTTTGGGCCAACCCGAAGGTGAGCACGAGCAGCATTCTGGACAGTCATCGTGATGGAGTGGTCAGGCGGGCCCTCACGGGCAAGACGGTGCTGGCCATTCAAGACACAACGGATTTCGACTTCACCACTCACCCCCAGACCGAAGGGCTGGGCTTCATCAATCAAAGCCATCAACAGGGAATCAAAGTCCACAGTTGTTTTGCGGTGAGCGGCGAGGGAGAACCCTTAGGTCTGTTGAGTCAATTCATCTGGAATCGCAAACAGCGGCGCGGGAAGAAAGAAAAACGCTCAGTGACTCCCATCGAGCAAAAGGAAAGCTATCGCTGGATAGCAACTCTCGCAGCCGTAGAGCGAGAGCTCGCGGGCCAAGAGCAAGTGGTTCATATTGGCGATCGAGAAGCAGACATCTTCGAACTGTTTGCCCATCCCCGTGCGGACAACAGGGAGTTACTCATCCGCGCAAGGCACAATCGCAAACTTAGCCACGAGCTGGGCAAGTTCATCCCCACCCTCGAACAAGCCCCAGTCTTGGGAGCGATGAGCCTGCAAGTGCAGCGTAATCCCAAGCGAGCGGCCCGCATTGCCCAGTTGCAGGTGCGGGCGATGGCGGTGACGCTGGAGGTGCCATCGCATCACCTCAAAGCCGCGAGCTTAGAGCCCGTGCGCCTCAATGCCATCTTCGTGGAAGAAACCGTCCCCCTGATGATGGCGCTCAGCCGATTCGCTGGTTTCTGCTGACCAGCTTGCCAGTTGAGAGCTTCGAGCAGGTCTGTCAGTGCATCCGCTGGTATAGCTACCGCTGGCTGATTGAGCGGTTTCACTTCACCCTCAAAAGTGGCTGTGGCATCGAACAGCTCCAACTGCAAAGCTATGAGCGCTTGCTCAAGGCTCTGGCAACCTACAACGTTGTAGCTTGGCGATTGATGTGGCTGACCTACCGCGCTCGACTCACCCCGCAAGCCTCCTGTGAGCTCGTTTTACAGCCTGCTGAATGGCGGCTGTTACGACGCAAGTTTGTGCCGAAAAGTCGCTCTCAAAAGCCACCCACTCTGCAACAGGCAATGCTGTGGATTGCTCGATTGGGAGGCTTCTTGGCTCGCAAGGGCGATGGCAACCCTGGATTGAAGACGCTTTGGCGAGGGCTGACCAAACTCCACCATTTGCTTGAAGGGGCTCAACTGGCTTCTCAAAGCTAGTGCCTGTCTATGGTTCAGCTACTTTTGCCTAATGGATAGCCCTAGGGAGAGGGGAGCAATAGCCTCAAATTTTCAATCTACCGTTCGGTTCCCTTCCCCCAGAATTACGGCTGACGCGGAGAGTCCGGGGAAGTTCAATTTAAAAGGTCACAACACTGCGAATCGACTTGCCTGCGTGCATGAGGTCGAAAGCATCGTTAATCTTTTCCAACGGCATCGTATGGGTAACCAGACTATCGATATCGATCTTGCCGTCCATGTACCAATCCACAATTTGAGGCACATCCCTGCGGCCTTTTGCCCCGCCAAATGCCGTCCCCTTCCAAACGCGACCGGTGACCAACTGAAACGGACGGGTAGAAATTTCTGCCCCCGCACCCGCCACGCCAATAATCACACTTACCCCCCAGCCTTTGTGGCAACATTCCAGTGCTTGACGCATCACCTTCACATTACCAATGCACTCGAAACTATAATCCGCCCCACCCCCCGTCAAGTCCACCAAATAGGGCACTAAATCTCCTTCCACCTCCTTAGGATTGACAAAATGGGTCATGCCAAATTTTTTAGCCAGCGCTTGCTTGGCAGGATTGAGATCCACCCCCACAATTTTGTCGGCCCCTACCATGCGACACCCCTGAATCACATTCAGGCCGATTCCCCCCAAGCCAAACACCACCACATTTGCGCCCGCTTCCACCTTGGCGGTATTCACCACTGCCCCCAACCCAGTCGTGACGCCACATCCAATCAGGCAAGCTTTGTCAAATGGGGCATCGTCGCGGATTTTAGCCAGTGCAATTTCGGGTAGCACGGTGTAATTGGCGAAGGTGGAGGTGCCCATATAGTGGTGCAGCATCTTGCCGCCCGTGGAAAAGCGACTGCTTCCATCTGGCATTAACCCCCTGCCTTGGGTGCTGCGAATTGCCTGACACAGATTGGTCTTTTGGCTGAGGCAGTATTCGCAATTGCGACATTCGGGAATGTAGAGGGGAATGACGCGATCGCCCACCCGCAAACTCTTGACGCCGTCACCCACTTCCACCACCACGCCAGCACCTTCGTGGCCCAAGATGGTGGGAAACAGTCCTTCGGGATCGGCTCCAGACAGAGTGTAGGCATCGGTGTGGCAAACTCCGGTAGCCTTGATTTCAACTAAGACTTCTCCCTCTTTGGGGCCTTCTAGCTGAACGGTTTCGAGGGTGAGGGGCTGGCCAGCTTCGTAGGCCACAGCGGCTTTGACATCCATGAGAAAGCTCCCGATCGCATTCGATTGAATGCTCTCAGGATCGGCGATCGCCCCTGCGATTCCCAGTTTTTCTCCAGTTTTTTAAAGGACTGAACGGAAGCTAGACGAGCGAGCATAGATTTCCATGTTGAAAAAAGTTTCCCAACCGTGGCGTTCGGCGATTGGGACGGAGAACCGCAATCGGCTCGATTCGACCTGACGCAGAATAGAAGGTGAGGATTAAACAAGTTTGGGACACTCTATGGCTCTCACCCCTTCGACCATGCTGGACTTGGGCACCCCCGCCCCCGATTTCGAACTTTTAGAGGTTGTTTCGGGCCAATCCCTGTCACTGGCGACGCTTCCAGAGCAGCCTGCCTTATTGGTGATGTTTATCTGCTGCCACTGTCCGTTTGTCAAACACGTGCGGGAGCAGTTGACCGAGTTGGGGCAGGATTATAGCGATCGCATTGGCATTGTGGCGATTTCTGCGAACGATGTCGATCGCCATCCCGACGATTCGCCCCAAAAGTTGAAGGAGATGGCTCAATCGCTCGGCTGGAGTTTCCCAGTCCTCTACGACGAGAGTCAGGAGGTGGCGAAGAGCTATACTGCCGCCTGCACGCCAGACTTTTTCCTGTTCGATCGCGATCGCCGTTTGGCCTATCGCGGCCAATTGGACGGCAGTCGCCCCAGCAACAATATTCCAGTGACTGGAGAAGATTTGCGCGAGGCGATCGAAGCGCTGCTGGCGAAAAAGCCGGTGAATCCGACGCAGTTGCCCAGTATTGGCTGCAATATCAAGTGGAAATCAGGGAACGAGCCTACCTATTACGGGCTGGGCGGGTAGGGGAGTTGACGTAGCCGCTCCTGACAGTTGGAGGACTGTTCGAAGAGCTGGTGGCGCAACCCTGATAATATCAATTGCTACATTAAAGTGGATATCTTAGTCTACTGCTTTACCTTTTAAGAGGGATTTTACCCAATCTAGGTCAATAATTTACGGTGTGGGCACATTAGCAACATACTGTATCGATCTCGATCTGACGTGAAAAGCCCTATCCTCCCCTCCTTGAAGGCGCGAGACACGATTGTTTACCTGCTTGGATTTGCCTTGTTTGGTAATTCTCTCGCGCAAAGGATTTCTGAAATTGTCTCGACGAGTAATTTCATCAGCGATATCGGTGGCTTTGGCTTTTTAGGGATATTGATGGCCGGTAGTGCCATTAGCCTAGTGGCCACTAGCGTTCAGTATTCCATCGTCGATCGGTTCGATCGCCGCAGATCGCTGTCCTTTCTTTGTCTGTGTCTCAGCCTCGCTCTACTCGCAATTAATTTCTCATTTATTTTGGGTGCGCCCCACTGGTTGGGTCATTCTGGCCTTTACCTCATCTCCGAACAGCAATACATGTTTTACCCAGCCCTGTTTTGGGCCCTGGCTAACAGTCTGTTCGACAGCGATCGCGCCAAGCAAGTCTTTCCCCTTTTAGTGAGCTGCGGATTTGCCGGGGATATTGCTGGGATCGCCATCTCCGCACTCATGCCACAACTGAAGGCTCAATTTTCGTTCGGCCTCGAAGGTGTTCTGGCCATCAGCATTGCGCTCTATTTTCTTCTCTACCTACTGTTCGAGCAGTTCCTAAAACCTATGGCAAAAGAGACTCCCAGCCGCAGAGAAGCCCTCGATCGCCCCAGCCGCCACCCAGAAGTTCCAGCGGCGCTCCACAGCCCGTCGGAGAATCGCCGCCCCGCTCTACTGCAAGAATTTCCGCTCCTCCTGCGATTAACCTTATACACAGTTGCAACCTTTTCCTGCGCCATCATCGTCGAGTATCGTTTCCTCGTGACCACCGAAGCCGCCTTCGATTCGCCCGATCGCCTCCAAACCTTTTTAAGCTTATTTGCCCTAGCCAGACTGCTGGCTTACGTGGTCATTCAAATGTTTTTGACCCGCCGCATTTTGGCCAAACTCGGGCTGGTGCGCAGTCTGCTATTGGTACCGACCAGCGGGATTTTTAGTGCCCTGTGCATGATGGTGGCACCGGGCTTGGGGGGCAGTTCCACCGGACTCACCTTACAGAAAATTCCGCAATACAGCATCGACGAAACCGCTCGCAGAGTCCTGCAAGGGTTTGCCCCCAAGCATTTGCAAGGACGAGTCAGTCTCTTTCTCGAAAGTTATGCCGTTGCAGCAGGAACCTTTTTAGGAGCCTTAGTGACTGCGGGTATTGTGGTGGCCTGCGATCGAATGCAGATTCCTAACGAACATCTCTGTTATTTGGCTGCAGCAGCCATTGCAGGACTGTGCAGTGCTGGAGCAATCCGCAAGCTCGGCACAAACGATCGCGCCCTATCTGAGGCAAAGATGTCTTAACGCATCCCCAACTCGGTCCCATACTCTCAGGACTCCTTCTGGCGCAGGGGCATCAATCCATTCACGATCGCCATAAACAAAATCTTAAGTCTGTCGGTTGAAAATAGAACGCAACATAATGATTTTTACTGATTTAACGTGCTGAATGATGCAAGTAAATTGGACCGCTTGGGTAATGTTAGCGAAGCATGTGTGCTAAATCCAACGCATGTCTTGTGCCAATTTAGAATCGATCCCCCTGCCCCAAGATCTATGACTGCACAGATTGTTATCAGCAATACCTATGAAGCCTATGCGGACTTCCTCGATCGAGCCGACTCGGAAACTCGGGAACGCACCTTCCAGGCGATCGCCAATGGCAGCGAGCGGGTACTCTTCTGGGGCGATCGCCACAAGCTCGCCATTGCGAACGGTCCCATTGCCCATCGCGAACAGGTCGATCGAATAGGTTACTCTGCAACTGCCTACGGCTATCCCAGCCACCCCTCCACCTCTCTCTGTTTGGATATTTTGAACGATCGCCAACTCCTAGAGAAGTCGATCGAATGTGCGGGGGACAGTCGAACAGTCGAGCTCATCCCCTATGCAACCACTCGGGAGCTATACCAATTAGCTGACAGGTTGACTGCAGATTGTGGCTTGCGGGTAATCCTGCCAGAGAGCCCCAAGCGGGAGAATTTGTGGGTGCGAGATTATCTAGAGAGTAAGCTGGGATTTCGCGTCATGGTTCCTCAATGGTTGGACGGCACGGGCGCGCGCTTGGCCGAGGGATTTCACTGCCAGACGCTGGAACGCGCTGTCGAGATCGCGCAGTGGTTTACTCGGCGGGGACAAACCTGCCTGCTCAAGCCCAATCGCGGTTTTCTCGGCATGGGACATTGTCGGGTTGAACCCAATACCTTTAGCAGTGCCGCCGATCTGCTCGCCAAGCTGGAGCGCAATCCCTATCTCCAACAGGATGCGATCGTTGTCGAAGAATTTATCCACTCCCCCCAGCAAGTGTTTCCCTCTGTAGAGGCGATCGTCTCCCCCGATCGGCCTCCACAGATTACGCAAGTGTGTCTGCAGATTGTTCGGGATGGCACCTACCTCGGCGAGATCGTGAGTGCGCAGTTGCAACGGGAACCGTGGTATTCGGCGCTGGTTAGCGCAGCTACCGCAATCGCCAGCCAGCTCCAGACGTTAGGCTACATCGGTCATTTCGATCTAGACGCCATTGTGGATGCGCGCGGCCAGCTTTATTTGACGGAGTTGAATGCCCGTCGCACGGGTGGTTCCCACCTACACGATTTAGCGTCCGCATTATGGGGAGAAAACTATCTCAAATTCGTATCCCTCATCAGTTTTACAGCACAAGACTGCGGCAATTGTAGAGATTGGGAGGCATTGTCAGAGACACTGGCTGAATTCCTCTATCCGACAGAAGGTCAAAAAGGCGGTGCGATCGTGACAAACTCTCGCGATTTAGCTGCAGGTAAATTGGGCTTCATCGCGATCGGTGAAACCCTCAAGGAAGCACAAGCCATCCATCGAGCAGTCGGCATTCGCTTAAATCAAGCCAAAGGCAGAGCTGACTTATCCTACAATTCCTACAATCGAATGAGAACATCAGTTTGAAAGAAATTATCTCCTTATATTTATAATTACCGATCGCATTGAAATCAGATGTCAACTTGCCTAGTGCTCGCGTCAAACAGAGACTCAAAATCAATAGAAAGCCTGACATTAAGTATATAAAAAAACCGTAGTTTTGTCGATGCTAAAGGTATTAATTTCTATGAAAATAGGATAGTAGTATGAGGATAAAACTATGCCTATTCGCCAGGGATTGATTTGGGGAGATTGGCGATCGCAGCTCAAACATTCCATCACAAAACTCGACGAGCTGAAGCAATGGGTCGAGGTTTCCGAGCAGGAAGAACAGGCGATCGCCGCATCGAAGGGAAAATATCGCTGGCGGATTACCCCCTATTACGCCTCGCTGATGGATAAAACCGACCCCACCTGTCCGATTCGACAGCAGGCCGTCCCGCAATTGGAAGAATTCGTGCCTTATCCAGGTGCTTCTGTCGATCCGGTTGGCGATACCCATTACCGCAAAACCAATCGCGTCGTCCACAAATACCCCGATCGCTGCATCATGCTGGTGACCGACGATTGCGCCGTCTACTGTCGTCACTGCACTCGTAAGTATCACACCACTGACGTTGGGGGCACTTATTTCGAGCGCAGCGAAGCACTCTCCTGGGAAGCAGATTTTGATTACATTGCCAGCCATCCCGAAATTCGAGATGTCCTGCTCACAGGGGGAGACCCGCTCACCTACGACGACCTGCGCTTGGAATTCATCATTTCTCGGCTGCGGGAGATTCCGCATGTCGAGATCGTCCGCATCGGCAGCCGCTATCCCGTGCTGTTACCCCAGCGCATCACAGATGAACTCTGCCAGATGTTAGAGAAATATCATCCCATCTGGCTCAACACCCATTTCAACCATCCCAAAGAGATTACTCCAGAGGCCGCTGCTGCCTGCGATCGCCTGTTGCGACACGGCATTCCCGTACAAAACCAAACTGTACTGCTCAAGGGCATTAACGACGACACAGAAACTATGCGTGCCCTCTGTACTGGATTGCTAAAAATTCGCGTGCGCCCCTATTACCTCTACCATTGCGATAATGTGACAGGAGTCTCTCACTTCGCCACCAGCATCGAAAAGGGTCGCGAAATTATGAATAATCTTAAAGGATACACCACAGGCTTTGCCGTGCCAGAATATATTTTAACAACTGAGTTGGGCAAAGTACCTTTACACGAGCAAAAGGTCGTGCAAACAGCCCCCAGTGAATACATCGTTGAAAATTATGAGAGGAAAGTTCTACACTGGCCCCCTGTGGAGGCAGAGGAATTGGCGGTTCCTTCGCCAACTGCGTAAGATCTGAATCTCCATCTCTCCAAGGAGCTTGAATCCTGAAGTAGCCTCTGGGTTGTATTTTCAATCTCGACTGAGCCTTCTGCTTGCATAGGTCGATGTTGAAAATGGCTAGGATCTTGTCAGTGGGTTGTGTTTTCAATCTCGACTGAGCATTTTGTCTGCAGAGGTCGCGCTCGAACACCACTGGCAAGTCCAGCATCTCGTTCGCCCTATAACATCCTGAATCCGTGGCAGTAAAACATGACAATCAAGATGCCGGGATATTTCAGCCGATTTGTCAAGTTGCGAACCAAGATTGCTTTAGGGGTAACCATTACCTTTGGAGTGCTCTTCGGCAGTTCTTATACTCTTTACTATCACTTCATTTCTGCCCGAGTCGTTGACAATATACGGGAGCATCTGATCGATACGGCGGAAGGAACTGCTGCAGGCATCGATGTAGAGGCGATGTTATCTTTGTATCGCGAAGGAGAGCGAAACAGCGAGGGGTTTTCCAACGATCTGAGATACCAAATGCAATTGGAATGGTTTCGCACCATTCGACAACTCGATCCGATTGTCTACCCTTACAGTTATGCGATCGGTCCAGTTGAAAACAGTCGGCGGATCGGAGAAACTGCCGTTCAGCCAGGAAAAATAGAGATTGTTTATCTAGTGGATTCGCTATTAATTGACGAGCCTGACAATGGACTTCGCTTTCTAGAACCCGATTCTCCCTCAGAGTTCTCCCTGCAAGCCTATCATTCGGGAGAGACCACCCACCGACCGCTTTATTCGGATGAATGGGGCAGTTGGATGTCTGCATACGTCCCCCTTAAAGACAACGATGGGACAGTGGTTGGCATACTTGGAGTAGATATCAAAGCCGATTATGTCGCTCGTATCCGCCGGGAATTGCTCAAATCTGCCCTTTTCAGTTTCTTCCCCACCTATGGCCTGACCATCTGCTTAGTCTACATTTTCTCTGGAAGAGTCACTCGAAAAATTACTTCACTCACCCATCTTTCTGAGAAGGTTGCAGATGGCAATTACCAAAGTAGTTCGGAGTTATCGGATACGGGACTCTTTCCAGATGAAATTAATGTCCTGGCAAAAATGCTGAAGCTCATGACTGATGCCATCCAGGATCGAGAACAGCGTATTCGCAAATACGAGCGCACCGATGCCGAGATACGATATCAGCTCGCTCAAGAACGGGAGCTCAATAGTCTCAGATCTCGGACGATCTCAACCATCTCGCACGAACTGAGAACGCCCATTACGATTATTAAGATGGCTAGCAAACTACTGCAGACCCGAAAGCAAGAGCTGGCAACAGAGAAAGTCGATAGCTATATCGAGCGAGTTTGTCTGGCGAGTACTCGCATGGGGGAAATTATTGATGAAATGTTATTGATTGAGAGTGCCGATGCTGAAGCACTCGAACTCGAGCTCACTAGAGTCAATCTCAAACAGCTTTGCCGCGAGCTTTTAGAAGAGGTTCGTTCGTTCGATAGCAAGCAGCATAATATCCAACTGTCGGTGCATCAGTGCGGTCGAGACCTATGGCTCGACAAGCGTTTGCTGCATCATATTCTCATCAATCTACTGTCTAACGCAATCAAATATTCCCCTGCAGGTTCGACGGTCTACTTCAGGGTTGACTGCTCGCAGGATATGGCAGTCTTTGAAGTCAAAGATGAAGGTATTGGAATTCCCAAAGAAGAACAACCCTACCTGTTCGATCGCTTTTTCCGTGCCAACAATGTCGATCCGTCAGGAGGCACGGGCTTGGGCTTGAGCATTGCCCAGAGATGCGTAGACCTTCACAAGGGGAGTCTGCACTTTACGAGTCAACTGAATGTAGGCTCGAAGTTTACCGTCCAGATTCCGCTCTCAGACTGCGAACCGCAGAGCTGCAGCTTGGAATCTTCTAGCGCTTCAGGCGTAGCCTCAAATTCTGAACGAGCCTAACGGCCTCGAAAGGCGATTGCCTAGCTCGCTTTCTCTCCGATTTCCCGACCGATGCACTTCAAGATCTGCAAAACAGTGTAGAGCTCTCGATTTGAGGTAAACGGTGCAAACACGCGCGAAAGCGCATAGTTCCGGTGTGACCGTTGCGCCAGTTTTACAAATAAAATGTCATCCCCATTGGTCAGCATGCCAAAGCTGGGTTGTGCGGGCTGAGGGTTTGCCACGAGATAAGCAAGCGTTTGGGGCAAAGCCGCCCAAACTGACAATGCTGTTTTCTTCGACTCCAAGACAATTACCCACAGCCGATCGAACAACACCAGCACATCTATTCGCCCTTTCAATACCTCTTCCCCATCCTCCAGCGTCAACTGCACCGAGTTCTCTGCCCGTACCTTAAACGGTGGGTCGTAAAAACCTGCAATTGCTAGCAATGGAGAAGCTAATAATAGCGTGACAGTTCCTTCTAATAACTGCCCTGCAGACCGTTGATATAAATATCGCCGTCGCAATTCATCCAGAGCTACCTGCTCGGCGATCGCAAGTGTCGGTAAATCCGCCTGCCATTCTGAGAAAAACGTTTCATCTTCAGTTCGCGCTAGATTAAAGCGTCGTTCTGCTTCGGCGAGAGTCGTAATAGCCTCAGTAATCGCAAGTGACATAGAGACGAACGTACAGGTTTGTGCCTATGCTATCAAACCCAAGCTCTCGCGCTTTGTGCAACGTCAGTTCGACAAGCGTCTGGGCTCCCATCCCCCCTTGCGAAGCGTGGCATCAACCATAACTTTGGGCCAGAAGAACAAAATCCAGTCAAGATTTGCGGCTATTGCTCCCCTCTTCCCAGGGAGAGGGGCCGGGGGTGAGGGCACGCAGAGCCATCGAACTCAGGTTGTGCAGGTTACACAGCAGCCTCAATCATCCTCTATGGGCTGAACGCCGCGAACGATGCGAGACAGTTCGTTCTTTTCGTTGAACTCGATGCGGGTGGGCGAACCACTGATGATCCCTTCGAAGCCACGGAAGGAGTCTTTAATTTCTGCACCGCGATCGCTGATGATATATTCGCGAATGCCCTTGTCGTGCCAGGAGCCGCGCATCTTAAAGACGTTGACGGCCCGCGACATTTCGCCACGAATTTCGACATATTGCAACAGGATAATGGTGTCGGTAATGGTGGAGATATGGGATTCCGTGATGGAATGGGAGCCCATGAATTGATCGGTGGTATTGGTAAAGAAGCCCGTGATCTCTTCTTGTTTGGCAAACCCCGTCACGCCAATGACAAACTGACGAAAGGCATTGGAGCTGACACCGCGAGCTAGGGCAGAGAGAGAGTCGATCGCCAATCGTTTGGGTTTGAAGTGGGCGATCTGCGACTTAATGATCTGCAGGTGATCTTCGAGTCCGGCGGATTCGGGATAGGCGCAAATAATCTTGAGCAAGCCACTCTTCTCCATCGCTTCGAGATCGATGCCCCAAGAGGAGGCGTTGCGCGATAGCTGCGCGCGCGATTCTTCATAAGCAAACAGAATCGCTTTTTCCTTCTGCTTGCAGCCCTCTTCCAAAAATTTCGAGACCAGCGAAGTTTTGCCCGTGCCTGTGGCTCCCGTTGCCAAGATGATGGAATCGCGGAAAAACCCACCCCCACACATTTCATCCAACTTGGGAACCCCCGAAGAGACACGCACGTTGGAAGAGCGCTGTGTTAGTTGCATTGCCCCCAGTGGGAAGATATTGATGCCCTCGTGGGTCATGGTGAAGGGATATTCTCCCTTCATGTGAGTCGTGCCGCGCAGCTTCAAAATCTCGATAGTGCGGCGACGCTTTTCTCCTTCCAGCACGTTGCGCACAATCACAACATTATCGGAGACGAATTCTTCCACCCCAAAGCGGGCGATCGCCCCATACTCTTCGATCCGTTCGGTACTCATGACAGTGGTGACATCGCACTTCTTGAGGCGGGCTGTCAGTCGAAATAATTCCCGACGCACCACATCGGAAGCATCGTATTGATGGAAAACCGCCGTCACCGTATCGACTGCCACCCGTTTGGCCTTATATTTTGCGATCGCGTACTGAATCCGCTCGATTAAGGCCGATAGGTCGAATGCTCCCGAGACCTCGTAGCCTTCGGGGTCGGGAGAGGCGTCGAGAATGAAGAGCTTGTCGCGATCGATCAACTCTTGCAGGTCCCAGCCAAAACTGTAAGCATTTTTGATAATGTCTGCGGGAGATTCTTCAAAGGTGACAATAATTCCCGGTTCGTTAAACTGCGTGATGCCGTTATAGATAAACTGCACGCAGAACAACGTTTTGCCCGTGCCGGAGGTGCCGCTGACGAGGGTAGTGCGTCCGATGGGCAAGCCACCGTGACTGATATCGTCAAAGCCCTCAATGGCCGAGCGAATTTTAGGGATACCTTTTTTATAAACCTCGCTGGGATACAGATTTTGAGGATAGACCTGAGTTCGAGGTTCTGCCAGAGAGCTCGCAGCATCGTTCTGGGGTGAAGACGGTGGGTTGGGACTGTTCATCTTAAACGTCCTCCTCGATATAGCTGATGTCCTCAAGCTCTTCGTAGAGGAGGTCGAGGCCGATCAGCACCTTTTCGCGATCGGATAGATCCCCAATGATTTTACGGACTGGCGGTGGCAAAATCTTAGCTAATGTGGGTGTGGCCAAAATCTTGTCCTCTTCGGCCAAACGCGGATTTTTAACCACGTCGATCACCTTGAGACTGTAGACCCCCTGGAATTCAGTTTCCAGAATGTCCTGTAGAGTACGGATGGCACGAACCGAATTGGTCGTTCGGCCAGCAACGTAGAGTTTGAGCACGTAAGCTTTGCGAGGAGTATTCACGGCCTATCCCCCTGCTGCCGAGCGGTTTGAGGCGATCGGGGAATCGATCGCCGGTACATTTCGCTCAAATGAGCGATCGCATCAATTAGGGTAATGCGATAGTCCAAGACAATCTCCTCACTACGTCCCTCTAGCTTGAGCTGCTTGGCAAAATTATCCATGAGCTGCATGTGCAATTCCAGCACTTGCGACACACTCAAGTCCGCCAAAAAAGCGAGGGCGGCAAATTCATCAATCAGCGGATTGACGCGATCGGGGGCTTGAAAGTACTCCAAGACAATGCCGCGATACAACGTTTCCAGGCGTGCCATCAATTCCTGTTGCTCCTCCGCAGGCAGGTGGCGGTAGAACCGGTCGGTATCGCGCTTGTAATAGACACCTGCATACCCTAGCCGCTCCTGCAGCTTTTCTGCCAGTCGGCGTTGTTGCTGCCGTATCTGATTGGGGGCGGGGGTTGGATGGGGATCTAGCCGCACGCCATTGGGGGATTGCTGCAAAAACAGGGCGATCGCCCGTTCGATCTCCTCCACCCAATTGACTTGGGCTAATTGCTCGGCTGACGACACTAACATCATGGAAACAGCTTTGTGATAGACGGCACCAGCCTTGCGATCGGTTAAATTGCAGGCCGTTGGGGAGGTGGCTGCAGCAATGACAATTGTCGGCAAAAACAGTCCTCGTTCCACCAGCAAATCGCCGACAGCAGCAATGGTGCCGAGCTCTTCGGAGACGAGGACGAGACAGTCAACGAGCTCGCTGCCCCCCTGCAGGTGGCACGAGAGCGACTTGGCTTCGCCAAATTCCTTCAAATCAAAAGGCTCGGACTGCAACTGAGCCTTCCAGCCACCCTTGTCAGCCGATGGGAAGAATGCTCGATCGGATTGGTAGAGACAGACGCGTAGAGGGGGTGGGGACACTGAGTAGCCACCAAAAGAGCATTGTTAACTTATCTTATCGATAGTATACATTTGGTAGCATACAAGCTCGAATGCAGTCTGCATAACCCTTACCGAGCATTAGGCAGTCGGTCGAGAGTCATAGAGCTCGCAAGAGAGCGAAGCTGCAACCGTCCAATCTCCCTAAAACGTTCCATCCAGCTCTTGCAACTGGCTATCCGCGCGCGCCTGGTTGAGGGCATCTCGCACCGCTTCAGTCCCCAAGAGCACCCGAACGTCCCGGATGAGGGCTTCGCCCCAAAGGTTATCCCGCAGGGTTTGCAGGTTGCCGTAGGTAAAGTCCAGTTGCATGGCCCGCGCCCCCAGTTCGATCGCCCGCTCGGTTTCCCCTTGAATGTAGAGGGCAGTGGCTAAGGCAAGTAAAGGTTCGGCAGCAGTGTCGTCAATGGCGATACTCGCTTCAAACTTGTCGATCGCCAGGTCTAGATTCCCCCGCTGGTATTCCAACAGGCCGATGTTGTTGATGGAGGGCCAAAATTCAGCATCGATTTCCAGCGATCGCTCGTAAGCCTCGAGTGCCCGATCGTAATTTTCGAGCAGGAGGTGGGTGTTGCCCAAATCGAATAGACCGCTGAGGCTGTCGGGTTCGATGGCCAAACCGCGATTGAGGGCATCTAAGGCAGCAAAGTAACTCCCTTGGCGCACGTAGGCCGATCCGAGAGAGAGTAGCAGGTCGGGGCTCTGCGGGGCGAGGGGACGGGCACGGTTGAAGGTGGCAATAGCACGGTTATACTCTCCTTCCTGCAGATAAAGCCGCCCCAGCACAGTCAGAATATCGGGGTTGTTGGGGCTGAGTTGAGCCGCCAATTCAATCCGGCCGATCGCCGCCTCTGTTTGGCCGAATTGAGCCAGACGCAAAGCATCGCCAGCCAGTTGCAGTCCTTGATGCTCTAAGAGTTGAGGATTGGGAACCGTCGTTCGCTGTAGAACCTGGGCAGAAACGGCAGGGATGTTGAGGACTGTGCCCAAGACCAATAAGCTGGCGGCGATCGCGGGCTTCATCGGGTTCCAATTCATCTCGATTCCTCAAACTGCAGGGGGAAACTCTCGTCTCTTGCCGATTCTAAACGCAAACCCAGCGTGGGTCTCTATATACTGTTCCCGATGGTAGCTCGTTCGCAACAGCAGGAGGAGGGTTCCCTATCTTGGCTTAGAAGGCATGTTTGGTGAGATTAACTCTAGTCTTGTCTCCCTCGGAGCTGAGGCGACCGGTCCAGCCCGCGATGTCAACTGCAGAGCCTAAGGCAAAAACAACAATTCCCATCATGGCGGGATGGCCCCACCTTTATTACGATATCGCAAGCTGCCCGCCGTGCAGGCAGTAGATTGCTCTACAGACGAATTTTCCCTTTGGTGAAGAGTTCGTAGCCGCCAGTGAAAGCCAGGAAAGAGACAAAAAATTGCCACAGACTGGTGGGTCGCAGAATCACAGCACCGCTGGCAAAAATGAGGGCGATCGCCCCGCCAATGGCCACCCATCCCAACGCCTTAGACCCCTACCACTACAGGGGCAGTCCTAGAAGTTTTGCCACGATGCACCGATCTCCGCGAATTTAGCAAAATCGAAAAAGGATTATTCAGAGGGAATAACAGGCTGTCTAGGTATGATTTCAACATCAAAAATAGATTCGATGGTATCTTCTAATCCCCTCCCATAACTCCAGGAAAAGAATGCGATGAAGCCAACGAAAATCACGAACAATACTGAACCAAATAAGCTTTGTGCTGCACCCATCCAAAAACCTGTCTTTATCTTTGATAATTCAGCATGGATTCGCTCTGAGTATTGTACTTCTCGTTCCTCTAGATCTTCAGCCAGAGCCTCGTCCAAAAAGTTTTGAGACAGCCGAATAGCTTGAGATTTGTAGAGATCGAGCTGAGTATCACTACTGCATAGCTCGCGAAAATCGCGCATATCTTGAGGCTGTAGAGGGCGACCTTTCTTTTCTTCAAAGCTTCTGAGATACTCAACTTCTTGCCTCTTGTATATCGAGTAAGCAAAGATGCCAAGTATGTCATTCTTATTTTCAACCAGCTTTTCGTAAACGCAGTCATGCTCTATTTCTGGCATGGCTTTTCTAGCTTCCGAGAGGCTTTCATGTATGCTTCCTTGATTTCAGCACCAGATCTAGCTCTCCCACCACTCGCAAAAATAGATAAGCGGGGGGATATATATTCGGCCTTGCCGCTAGCGCTTATGTTTCTGCTGATACTTAAGACCTTGTTGTACGTGAAATACCTACCAGGCTCTCGCTCCCTTCGGGAGGACTTCGCATCAGTCCCTAGTTTTTTTCGCCTACCCCAGTTTTTGACTAGTGATAAGTAGTTCTTCATCTTTGTCAATACTAGTATCTTGATTTTATATTTTACCCTAACTGTCACTTTTATATCCCTCTTTGAGTCCCAATATGACAAAAGAGGGAGAGACTCCATTCAGATCGCCCTATCTGATTTGCTAACTAGGGAAGACGGCTTCGATCGCCTGTTCGGCAGTAATGGAAGAGAGCTTGCCATTGTTCGATCGCACCGCGCGGAACGGCCCTTCAGCGGGCAATTCTCTGGCCGGATCGCTAGAACCGAATAAACCGACAACCGGCGTTTGGGTAGCCACAGCTAGCTGCAGGGGGGCACTGTCAGGCGCTAGTAGCAAAGAGGCTCCAGCAATCGCCGCCGCAAATTCCCCCACCCCTGCAGGACGCATCACCGGTAAATCCGGCGCATCCGCCTTAAATTGCTCGACAACGTCCTCCTCTTCTGGGCCGACAATGACAACAACCGGCAACTCGGGTCGCTTCTCAAAGAAAATTTTGGCAATCTTTACCCAACTCGATACCGGATACTCGCTGCCCGGATAGAGCAGGAGGTAATCTCGATCTGTTTTACCCAACAGGCGATCGCGTTCCCGTTCGGCCCAGCTGAGGTCTACTTTCTTCAAGCGGATTTGGGGGAGGGGAGAGGTGGCAGAAAGGCCCAATGCTTGCAGGAGATCGCAGTAGGCACTGGCCGCGTATTGACCGGAGGGAGGGGCGATCGCGTCCGTCAGCAAGAAATTGGCTTTGCCCCGGTAACCCACCCGTTTGGGAATGCCGGACAGCCAGACAAAAAATCGCAACCAGGCATCGTCACCGAGCACAATCGCCACATCGTAATAGGTATCCCGCATGCGACCCAGCAAATCTCCCAGGTCAGCGAGGCTGAGGGATTCTTTAAAGCCAAACGGCATCACCGCATCGACCGAGGCACAGACCTCGTAGGCTGCCATTGCCTGGGGCTCGACAATCGCGTGAATCTTGGCGCTGGGGTACCGCTCCCGCAAAGCCTGCAGCGCGGGAAAGAACAGAATCTGCTCGCTAACATCGCCGGGAACCAATGCAAGGATACGCATTCTTTGCCTGCCAACTAGCCAACCGCTCCCCATTCTGCCACTCTACGAGCACCAATGCTGCATTTGCCTGCACCTGCGATCGCAAAAGCCTGACAGACTAGGTAGATTTGCCCGAGCGAGATTCAGCATAGGTAGATACATAAAGTTGCTCTATAAACGAACCCGGTTTTGAAGGGGATGTGGCTATGCTGGGGGTGAAGCGCGCTAACTTTGCTGCGGGAGCCGATATAACGGCCAGCAAAGGGGTTAGTAGGATCGATGAACGCAGAGGGATGGCAGGTCCGATGGCCGATATTGGTATTCTCACCGCTCAGTCTCAAAACCGCCGCCGGGGACAAATCCACGTTTACGATGGCGAGGGCAAGGGAAAATCCCAGGCAGCCCTCGGGGTGGTCTTGCGCTCGATTGGCTTAGGGATTGAAGATCGGGTGCCCAGCCGAGTGTTGTTGATGCGGTTTTTGAAAGGGCCGGGTCGTCAGTATGCAGAAGATTCGGCGATCGAGGCATTGCAGCGGGGCTTTCCCCACCTAATCGACCAGTTGCGCACCGGGCGCGGCGAATTTTTTGGCCCGGACGAGATTACCAAGTTCGATCGCCAAGAGGCCCGTCGCGGCTGGGATGTGGCCAAAGGGGCACTCGCTTCGGGCTTCTATTCAGTGGTGGTGTTAGACGAACTCAATCCCATTCTCGATTTGGGCTTGTTGCCAGTCGATGAAGTGGTCGCCACCCTCAAGCGCAAGCCGCACGCGATGGAGGTGATTGTCACCGGACGGGGGGCACCCCAAGCCATTATCGAGCTGGCCGACCTACATTCCGAAATGCGTCGGGTGCGGGCAGTAGAGACGCCCTCCGCAACCAATGGCAATGGTGCGGCGCATCCCTTTAGCGGCATCGAGATTTACACAGGGGCCGGCAAGGGAAAATCCACCAGCGCTTTGGGACGAGCGCTGCAGGCGATCGGTCGGGGCATTAGCAAAGACCTTTCCCACCGCGTCTTGATTATGCAGTGGCTCAAGGGGGGGGCAGGCTATACCGAAGATGCTGCCATTCGAGCTTTGCGGGAGATTTATCCCCACTTAGTAGATCACCAGCGCTGCGGTCGAGATGCGATTGTGTGGCGGGGCAAGCAGCAGGAAATTGACTACGTCGAGGCCGAACGCGGCTGGGAGTTGGCCAAGGCGGCGATCGCCTCTGGCTTGTATAAAACCATTATTTTGGACGAACTGAATCCGACGGTGGATCTGGAATTACTGGAGCCCGACCCGATTGTGCAGGCACTACTGCGCAAGCCTCGGGATACGGAGGTGATTATTACGGGGCGCTGCCACGATTCTTTGCCCTATTTCGATTTGGCGACGGTTCACTCCGAGATGGTCTGCCACAAGCATTATGCAGAGCAAGGGGCCGATCTGAAGCGAGGGGTAGATTACTAGTTCGATCGCATTGCCACTCACGGTTTGCCCGCAGATGCCCAAACTCCCGCCCAAAGACTACATCCAAGCTACTGAATTTCCCAGCGCGATCTCGCTGCACCCCATCGGTGTCGTGCGATCGCCCTACACCGAACGCCACGGCACCCCCCGTCAATCTCGTCTAAAAGCACAGCCCGAAGATTACACCCCCGCGATCGCCCAAATCGAACTGTTTCCCAACCTCGTTCCGGCGATCGCCCTCAAAGATCTCGACGGCTTCGACTACCTCTGGGTGATTTCCTGGCTGCATCTCAACCGCCACTGGAACCCCACCGTCATCCCCCCGCGCGGCCCCAAAATCCGCCGGGGCACCCTCGCCACTCGCGCCCCCCATCGCCCCAATCCCATCGGATTGAGTGCTGTCAAACTCTTGCAGGTGGAAGCTTCTGCACTGCAGGTGGAAGGCATCGACCTGCTGGACAACACCCCCGTCCTCGATATCAAACCCTACGTCAGTTATTGCGATGCCTTGCCAGAGGCCAACTGCGGCTATGTGAGCGAGTTGGAGCGAGAGGGCGAGCGAGAAGTCGATATTTTTGGCAATGACGGCCATCCCGAGCGACGGTAGCGAAGCCGTCGTGACTGCAAGCATCACTTGCGTTTATCTCAAACCCTTGCAACTCAGCGATCGCCTTTCATATCCAACTGCATAGCCCGCTCCAGTGCCGCCTTTTCCGCTGCCCGCCTCGCGTAGGGTTCTAAATCTTCGGCATCGCGACCGGCCAAGAGCGCCAAATCGTTTACCCCGACACCGCGCATCAACATATCTACACACCAAGTCTGTCGCGCCTGTTCGAGTGTAGGAGCCATTCCCTGAGGGGTCAGCAGCCCTTCTACGATCGCCCTCCACCGGGCCTGAATATCGACGGCTGAAGCGGGATTCCCCTCCTCAGTAAAAAACATCGCCTGCCACTCATCTTTGCGACCGCTCAGCCATTGGGTCAGAGGATTGCGCGTATTCGACCCATATCGCTGACCCATCACCCATTGGTTCATCGGCACCTGCCGCACGGCCCCTTGAGCGATTTGCAATAGGTGTTGAGGAGGATTGTTAATGTAGTGCCAGCGTTCGAGGGCGGAGATTTCGGCTGCGCTCGCACCCGTCGCAAAGGCGACATAAGCTAGCGCATAGTCCTGTGAACCGCGTTTTTTCGCCCGCTGCAAAATATCTTTGACGAGATTGGCTGGCAGATCGGCGATGACGCCTCGTTCAGTCGATTTAAGCTGCTCCAGGACCTCCGAACTGGGGTCGGAAGGCAATGAATCTAATGTCAGCAAGTGGATGACGTCGGCGAGGAAGGCTTCGCGATCGCCCCACAAACTATGGGAGCCACTCGTAAACCCCAAGACGGCATACCCCAATAACACGCAGTTGAGCAGACTCGCCAATGTCTGCACGGGGATGTCTTTTAGAATGGGCTGTGCCTGCTGAACTGCAGCCAGATATTGGCTGGTATAGCGATCGATCTGGGCGATACTGCGCACCAATGCTTGCCGATTTTCTTCTGGATAGTGGCTGGACTCGCCGATCAGCGATCGGATAAATTCTGGGACTTGTTCGAGCAGATCTAAGTGGGTTCGGGCATAGTCTTGCAGCGCTCGTACGGCGTCTCGGGGTTGGATCGCTTGGGGACCGAGCAGTTCTCGCAACTGCTCGAAAACAGTGGGATCGTCTAGTAACGCCAAAAGCAAGCCATCTTTGCTGCCAAACTGTCGGAACAGGGTGACTTCATTCACCTCGGCCAGCTCGGCAATTTGTTTGGCAGTCGTCTCCGTAATCCCTTGCTGGGCATACAGTTTGCGCGCTGCTCGAATTAGGCGATCGCGTGAGGAGGTTCGACTCATTCAACTAAATGCAAGTCTAACTTGCATCACTTCGAAAAACCTGTTACGGTTCTAGTGTAAGCAATACTTGCATACATGCAACTCAACGCCTCTAGCAGCACCTCCATTCCAGGGCTGCGTCAGGGATGCTGCAGTTGTGCTTTGTTGGAGAGTTTCATGACACAATCATCCCCCGCAACTGCCCCTGAGGGCAGTCAGCCGTTACCGCTCAATTGGACAATGGTAGCCTTTATGGCTGCGATTCACAGTTTGGCGCTGCTATCATTCTTTTGCTTTTCCTGGCCGGCTCTGGCCCTAACTGTTTTTCTTCATTGGCTGTTGGGCAGCATCGGCATTTGTTTGGGATATCACCGGCTGTTGACCCATCGCAGCTTTCAGGTACCCAAATGGTTGGAATACATTATTGCGACCATTGGGGCACTCGCCCTACAGGGCGGCCCTATTTTTTGGGTGGCAGGCCATCGCCAACACCACGCCTTTACTGAAGATATCGACAAAGACCCCTATTCGGCCAAGCGCGGGTTTTGGTGGAGCCACATGCTGTGGATGCTGTATCCCCATCAGGAGAGTTTTTCGAACCAGTTCTATATGAAGTTTGCGTCTGACTTATGCCGCGATCGCTATTACCGCTGGCTCAATCGAAATTTCCTCCTCTTGCAACTGCCACTTGCAGGACTGCTCTACCTGGCGGGGGGATGGTCGTTTGTGGTCTACGGCATTTTCCTGCGCACAGTGGTTTTGTGGCATTCCACTTGGTTTATTAATTCTGCCACCCACATGTGGGGCAATCGCTCCTTTGACACCCGCGATAATTCCCGCAATCTGTGGTGGGCAGCGCTGCTGACCTATGGTGAAGGCTGGCACAACAATCACCACGCCCATCCCAGGGTTGCACCTGCAGGTTGGAAGTGGTGGCAAATCGATTCCACTTGGTGGGCGATTCGGCTGTTGCAGGGGTTGGGGTTGGCAACCAAAGTGGTGATGCCCCCTCGGCTGGAGACGGATGGGGCTCTCCACGGTTAATCTCAACCATAAGCCCTATCCCAAAAGCGCATGTAGCTTCGTCTACATGCGCTTTTGGCGATAAGAACCAGCAACATGTCATTACTAAAAGTAAGCGTAATAAATCGATTTGACAATGCCTCGAGACAGTACAGAGAGCGTCAAAAATAAACTTCACGAACTACCTGACAAAGTGATTATTCAATTGGGGTTTCGAGGTGGAAAATCAAGTGGGTACGAAATCGGAGATGGATTTAGAGATAAATCAACTCGACTTAGAGCAATCTCGAAATGAACACTTCTTTGCACTACCCAATGGAATAAGTAAATGGATCGCCATAAATATACTAAAAGGGAAAGAGGAAAAAAATATATTCATTGTTTATGTGATGATTGATATTCTTCTAACAACTGTTCCTCTAGCTATAGCCTTGTATGCTTTAGACGGAAGAGTGCCTGACTTTTTTACATCTTTTTTAGGATTATTCTATGTACTTTTCAATTTGTTCATTCATGCTCGCTCGTTTATATTAGCATTTCATTATTCCACGCATACACCAATATTTAATCGGAAATGGAATTTTTTAAAGCATATAAATACAAGTATTTTGTGTAACTTATTTGGGATGCCGTTATGGACTTACTACGCTCACCACATAGCAATGCATCATTGCGAAAATAATGTAATACCCCATGATGTCAGCTCGACGATGCCATATCAAAGAGACTCCAAGCTCGAGCATCTGAAATATATGCTTCGATACGTGTTTTTAATATGGTTTGAGCTTCCCTATCATCTTATACAGCAAAAACGCTATAAGGTTGCTACTCGTTGTCTAGTGGGTACACTAATCTTTTTTATCAGTATCTACTACCTCTTTCAATTACGACCAATCGCAACACTTTTTGTGTTTATTTTACCAACCACAATCTTATCATTTGCACTCATGGAGGGAAACTGGAAACAACATATTTTTGTCGATCCAGACGATCCTGAAAATATCTACAAATCAACCTACACTTGCATCAATACTTCAACAAATTCTCTCAACTTCAATGATGGATATCATATTGAGCATCACGAGAATCCCGGTATACCATGGCATTGTCTCCCAAAGTATTTTCAGAGTCGAATTGCCAACTATGCCGAACAGGATGGTTTTATATTTACAAATATCGGCTCGGGTCAAGTTGGAAGGTTAGTCTTAAATGGACAGCTCGAACAATTGGCCGATCGTTATCTAAATGTGGGGCAAAAAATCAGGACAAAGGAAGAGTTAGTGGAAGAATTTAAAAGGCGTTTGCAGCCGATCGATCCCTCGCGAGAGACAGAAGCAGATTTCGTGTAATCGAGAGAGTAAAAAAAAAAAAATAATATTTTGTTCTGAGGCAAACTGGCCAGTCGTCAGTAGCATTTCGAACAGGTACTAGATCTCACACCCCCCTATTTGTTAAGGTTTTGAGGATTTTTCCAGTTCGTTGAATCTCAAACATAATGGTTTCAGGGCTTAAGCCTCAAGATCGCCCATCTGCTCGTTAAACAGAAGATCTGATACCTGTGTCTGATGCGGTAGCTGATGAACTCTCTTTACCCTTCCAGAGCATTTCACTAGAGATGATTTATCGAGGTCTGTACCCTTTCTCTGTGGCTCGCCAGAAAGGGCTGGCCCAAGATCCCATCAAATATTTTGCTGCTCCTGAAAATCAAGATTTAGGGATTGTCAAACGACAACGAAAACCCCAGAAAAAGCTGATTATTGCTCCTTTCCCGGACCAGATGCGGAGTAGCCCGTTATTCTTCTTTAACGACTCCTTGGCAGCTTGCCCGACATCTTAAGTTGTCGCAGGTGGAGAGGGGCCGGGGGTGAGGGCCATACAGAGCCATCGAACTCAGGTTGGAACAGCTAGGGATCTAGGCTGAGACGCACTTTAGCTCAGCTGCCTGGCGGCGGCAGGGCCGGTCGGAGCTTGTAGGTGGAACTGGCATAGTAGCGCTGTAATTGCTCGAAACTACTGTCGATCGCACTAGCGGCGTCGATCGCATTTAGCACCACACCGAGAACGGTTTGGTTCGATTGGCTTAGGGCGGTTTTAGCGGCGATCGCGCTGCTGCTGTCGAGGCTGCCCGGTCGCGCCACCATTAAAATGCCATCGCTGAGATGGCCGACAATCAAGGCATCGGCGGCAACAGCTAGGGGGGGAGTATCGATCGCGATGAAGTCATACTGTTCGGCAGCCTGCTGTAACAGGGCCGACCAGCTGCGAGACTGTAGCAAGCTGGTGGGGTTGGCAGCCAGTTGCCCCGCAGGCAGGATGTCTAAGTAGGGTTGCACCGTCTGCAACGCATCGGCTAGATGACATTTCCCCGAGATCGCCTCTACGAGACCGGGACCGGCGGACAGTTCCCAGAGGGCCGCTTGGGAGGGATTGCGCAAGTCAGCATCGACGAGCAGAACTCTGCGGCCCAGCTCTGCTACAGCCATAGCGAGATTGGCTGCAATGGTGGATTTTCCCTCGCCAGGGACGGAGCTGGCAAGGGTGACAGTGGTGGGGCGATCGATCGCGGTTTGCAACTCTAGATTGGTCTGCAGTTTGCGGTACATCTCGCTTAAGGGAGCGTTGGGGGCATCCCGCAGGGGTAAGGTAAGGGCAGTGCGATCGGGCAGCGACTTGCGGGCCCGAGAAAAGGCGGGAATAGTGCCGAGACTGAGATAACCGCTAAAAATCTCCCGCACCCCTTTTGAGGTTTTGATCGAGCGATCGGCCACCTCCCGTACGAACGCGGTCGCGACTGCCGCCAAGCCTCCAAACACGATCCCCGTCAGCCCCAATAGAATCGAAGTTTTGTCAGTGCTGGGCTTGAGGGGAACGCGGGCTGATTCCAAAATGCTGGCGTTGACGATGCCTTGGTTTTCGGCCACGACTAATTGTTCGCGGCGAGCCAGCAGGTTTTCGTAAGTGGTTTGGATAGCCTCCAATTCCCGCTCGAATTGCTGTTGCTCCTGTTCTAGGCCGGGTAGGCTGTTAGCCCGTTGCAAAATCTTGGCGCGGTTGGATCGAATCGCATTGAGGTTGCTACTGAGGCCCAAGCGCTCGGCTTCTAGGCCCGCCAGCTCTTCAATCAGCGCCCGTTCCAGATCGCCCGCCTGCAAGTCCTCAATTCCTATCTGCACCGATACGCCGGTCAATTCCCGTACCCGCGACTGCAGCAATTGCCTCAGGGCTGTGGCACGCCCCTGCAGGGAGACAACCGTAGGGCTGTCCGGTTGAAATCGGGTCAAATTGACGGAAAGGCTCGTTTCTACCGACTGCAGTTCCTCCAACACCGTTTGAATTCCCGGCGCTTGACTGACGCTACTGACGGCGATCGCCTTCTCGACGCTCATGTCCAATTGCGCCTCCAGTTCCGCAATCCGGGAGAAGACGCTCGCCAGTCGTCCCTCCCCTTCGGCCAAGATGCGATCGAGCTCTGCCACAACCTCCACAGCAGACTTGGCTTCTTCTTCGAGATCCACCACGCCTCGGGCTTCGCGGAATTGACGCAGGCGTTCTTCGGCTTCCCTTAGAGCGGCTTCGGTGGCTGGGATTTGGGTGGCGAGAAATTCTCTGGCGGTAATGGCTTCATTGCGACCGCGCTCGACGGTGTTGTTGATGTAGAGGGCCATCAGGCGATTGACGATCGCTGCTGCGGCCTCGGGATCGCGGCCTGTATAGGTCAACTCCAAGATGTCGGCGCTCCCCGCCTGCTTCACCTCCAGCCGCTCTTGCAGAAATTTTGCCGAGCGCAACTCCCCCTCCTCAGTGCGCAGGTCCAGAGCGGCGATGGATTGGGCGAGCAGCGGCCCGGATTGCAGTATGGTAGTTTCGGTCACCAGCGGATTGTTCTGTACGGCTAGAGAAGTGAGTTCGCTGCTTTCGATGCGAATGCCAGTGAGCAGAGGGGTTGGATCGATGCGGAATAAAAGTTTCCCGGTCGCCGAGTAGGTGGCCGGACGAAGCGCTATTGCGACTGCCACCAATCCCACCACAATTCCAAACGCTGACAGCGCGGGTAGCCAGTTGCGCCGACAAGCCAGCCAGAGCAATTCGGGATCGACGGGCAGATCGGGTTCGAGCGTTTGGGGGGAAAAGGCTGGGGGCTGGGGGTCCATGATGGCGCGATCGAATAGTGGCCTGTGGAAGCAGGGAACAGAGAGACGGGAAGGATGGCGAGGCTATCCTAGTTCGCGTTGCCGTGGCGTTGAGTCTTCGAGCGGGTATTTTACGAACGGAGACCTGTTTGCGCGATCGCTCCTAGCAAAACTGGGCGCTGTCGCTCCTAGCAAAGCTGGGCTGCGAATCTACCCATAAATCTGTCATGAGTTTGCCCCCCTTTCCGTCTGCCGCCCGCAAAGCAACCCGATCCCTGCGATTGTTGATGTGGGACTATCCTCGCTATTTGTCGCCGTTGCGCCTGCCACTACCCGAGCATCGATTTGCGATCTTTGGGCGGGGGCGCTCCGGCAGTACCCTCCTCGTCAACCTGATGGGTTCGGTGGAGGGCATTCACTGCGACAACGAAATTTTGCACCGTGCCGTGCCCTTGCCCCACCTACACGTCGATGTCTGTGCCTCCCGCTGCAGCCAACCGGTGTACGGGTTTAAGCTCCTCAGCTATCAGCTCAAGCGAGTCCAGCCGCTATCGAACCGAGAGCAATTCTTGCGGGAGTTGTCCGATCGCGGCTATCGGCTGATTTATCTCACCCGCCGCAATTTGCTCTACCACGCCCTCTCCAATCTGCACAGTCGCCAGCGGCGGCAGTTTCACCATTCAGCGGAACGAGGCCGGTTCGAATATCGGCGCTGGCACGTCGATGTGGAGGCAGTGTTGGACTGGATTGCCGGTAGCGAGCGGCTGGCGGCATACGAGCAACGGTTGCTGCAGGATATTCCCCATCTGGCTCTGACCTACGAGGCAGATTTGCAAAACGCCGCTTGCCACCAGCACACCGTCGATCGCATTTGCGATTTTCTCGACCTGCCTTCTACACCAGCCAGCGCCACTCTCGTCAAGCTGATGCCCACTCGCCTCGAAGACATGCTGGAGAATCACGAGGAATTGAAGGCGGCATTGCGATCGAGCCCTTACGAACGCTATGTGAGTGCAGTGGGTTGACTCTTAACCTCAGGGTTCGGCAGGGGCAAAGGCGATCCTGTCTGAGGCTCTCTCCCAGGCGCAGAGCGCCACTGCGATCGGGTGCAAACAGTCAAGCTGCTCGCCACATACAGCGTCCACATCAGATTGTGCTGAAGTAGCGGGCTCTCGCTGAGATTGGCTGCCACCATATAGGCCAGCAAACCGAGGGGGTAAAGTCCGACGGCATCGCGACTGCGCAAGGCCCACAGGAGCGATCGCCCTGCCGTCACCGCAAAGGTAAGGAAAAAGCTCAGCAATCCGATCGAGCCCAACTCCAAGGCCAGATCCAAAAATCCGTTATGGCCGTTGCGCGGATCGAAGCCCGCCTCGAACCAAAGGGCCAACATCGGCTGACTGTCCGCCCGCCAGAAGGCACTGTAGCCATAACCCAGCAGCGGTCTGTGGAACAGTTGAGTCATGGCCGCCGTCCATAACTTTGTGCGACCGCTGAGGGTGGCATCGCGTCCGGCCAGCTCCAAGATCGTCTCGAAGTTGTAGAGCAGCAGTGCTACCAGGCAGAAGCTGATGGCGATCGCCGTCAGCCAGACTGGCACGGATAGGACAAATTTCCAGCGCAAAGTGCTCGCTAGAGCCAGTAACGTCGACAGCGAGACGTACATGGCGATCGCCGTTTTCGATTGCGAGCCCACCGCCAAAATGCCAGTCAAACCCCAAACCAGCCAAAACATCCAAGCCCGCCTCCCCCCTTGCCGAGCCTGCAAGAACAGCACCACGGTACACAATCCCAATACCCGTCCCAGGACGTTTTTATGGACGAACAAACCGCGCCACGCCCCCAAATGCCGCAGGGCTTGATCGGTGAGTTCTCCTCCTCGACCCGTTACGCCATAGCTGGGCAAGGCCACCCCATAGAGCAAACTGCCTACCACCACAATGCAGGCCGTCCGAGCCAGCAGGCGCAGTTGCTCGGCTAGCGTATAGCGAGCAGCGAAATAGAGACCAAATAGCGTCACCCGCAGCAATGTGATGGACTGGTCGATCGTAAAATCGGGGTCGCGAGACCACAGAACTGAGAGGCAGCAGAATCCAACGAACAGCCAGAGGAGTAGGCCGCGTTTGGCCATCTGAATGACTCGTCGGTAGCGCAGCGCCACTAAGGCCATTGTCGCGACCAGCGTGACAACATTCAGCAGGGTGGTGAGCGGATCGCCGCTCGTGACTGGCACGCCGAGGGTTTGGCGCACTGTGAGGGTGAAGGCTCCGGCAAAAAAGAGCAAGCAAAAGATGCAGTAGAGCTCTTCAAACCAAGCTAGATATCGAGCAAAGCCGGACGGGGCAGACTGGAACGAGCGCGCCTGAGTCATGGGTGAAACCTGAGTTCGATGGCTCTGCATTGCCCTCACCCCCGGCCCCTCTCCCTAGGGAGAGGGGAGAAACAGCCGCAAATCTTGGCTGGTCTTTCGCTGACTCGAAAGTTACGGTTGACGTCATGCTTTGCGAGGGGGGGATGGGGGATAGGCACTTGTCGAACTGATGTGGTTGAAGGAGAAAGGAGCCTGCGGGATCTGGTCTAATGCCTCAGCTTACCCGACTGGCAAATGGCGATCGCCAGTTGCCTTCTTGTTTGTTCCCGTTTGTCTACTGCCATTCGCACGTAAGCGAACCGGTTCACTTGGGAACACTCGATCCGACTCAGGGAGTGCTCAGCCCGCGCGATTGCTCCTCTCAACTCTGCAGGTGCGCCCAATATGTTTTTGGTCCTCAAGCTACCCAGAACCGGCTCGACAATGTTGGGTAAAGTTCTGGATAGCCACAGCGATATAACCTGTGTCAACGAAGTCCTCAACTCCGTCAAAGACGCCGATCTCCAGACTAAAATGGCATCTTTGACAGACCATTTCGCCACCCGCTTGCCCAATCCTGCAGGCCCTAACCAAGCAATTGTTGGGGCTACGATCAATCCCTTTAAGTACAAACTCAGCCCCCGACACTTGCAGCGGGCGATCGCGGCAATCCCCGGCGATCGCCAAGCCCCCGAAGAACTCAAAATTGTCATGCTGTTGCGCAAAAACAAGCTCAAGCAGGCCGCTTCTGCCTACATGGCGATCGAGCGGGGCAAGTGGGAAAGCAATCTCAAAAACCTGGACGGGGACAGCAACTCGAAAAAGTGGTTCGATTTGGGTAAGTTGCAGTGGATGGCGTTTAAGTACTGGCTGCAATCCTATCGACTCATTCGCTTTACCCAAGCCATGTCCGGCAACTATCTGCAGGTGTTTTACGAAGACCTGTTAGAGCAACCGGAAGCGACGTTCGGACAAATCTTCGATTATCTGGGCGCCACTCCCGTCAGCAAAGGGTTTGATTTTTCGGCGGGCTATCGCAAGATCGCCTCTGACGATATCAGGGACGCGATCGCCAATTACGATAGCATGCGCCGATACCCCTTCTTGAGAGCGTATATGGAATAGTGCCGCTGCTCCAGCCCGCTCGGTCAGTCGGCGAGATTTTGGCAATCCCCACATGAATGCATTCCGACGGCTACAGCAGTTTGGACAGCGCCTCTCGGGCAAAAAGATGGTGCGCAATACCCTGTGGATGCTGTTAGCGCGGGGGCTGCAGATCGCGATTCAGTCGTTTTATTTTGTGGCGATTACGCGCACGCTGGGTCCTACAAAGTACGGTGGCTTCATGGCTATCCTGGCGCTGGTGTGGACAGTGGTGCCGTTTGCCAGTTGGGGATGGCCGAATATTCTGGTCCGCAATGTGTCTCGCAATCCCGCCAGCTTTCGGCAGGCTTGGGGCAATGCACTACTGGTGACCGCCTGCTTAGGAACGGTGTGGGTGGTGGCGATTGTGGCGATCGCCCGCTGGATTCTGCCAGACAGCTTGCCAATCGTCTTGGTTCTGTATGTCGCCATTTCGCAGCTTCTGTTCGATCGCCTCACCACCATTGCCGGTCGAGCTTTTCAAGCTTTGCAGCGATTGAAAATCACGGCAGTCCTCAACACCTTCTTGCGGATGAGAAATCTGGTGGCAGCCCTCATCTTCATCAGCTTGGGTCAAACGGATAATTTGGAGTTGTGGGGACAAATTTTCTGTGCCTCTGCAGCAGTGGTGACGGCAATCGGCCTCGGCCTCGTTCACACCCAACTGGGCGCTCCAGCCCTAGACTTGGCTGCTATTCGGGCAGAAGTACTGCGGGGCTTCTATTTTTCGGTGGGGCTGTCCTCCCAAACCATTTACAACAACATCGATAAAGCGATGCTGGCCAAGCTCGGCACACTGTCAGCGACAGGGGCTTATGCCGCAGGCTATCGCTTGGTGGAGATTGCCTTCACCCCCGTCATGGCCATTACCGCTGTGGCTTATGCCAAGTTTTTCCAACAGGGGGAGTCGGGCATTCGCGGCAGTTTGGCCTTGGCCGCGCGACTGCTGCCCATTGCTAGTGGATACAGTGCGATCGTCAGCCTCGTCCTATTGTTCGGCGCTCCGCTCGTGCCCTTTATTTTGGGAGAGGACTATGCCGGTGTGGTGAATGTCGTGCGCTGGCTGGCAGTTATTCCCTTATTGCGGACGCTGCATTTTTTTGCTGCCGACACCCTCACAGGAGCTGGCTTTCAAGGAATGCGGACGGCGATGCAGGTGGGGATCGCGATCTTCAATGCGGGGCTGAACCTTTGGTGGATTCCGCTGTTTAGCTGGCGGGGAGCAATAGGCTCCAGTTTGGCTTCGGATGCGCTGTTGGCGATCGGGCTGTGGATGCTGGTGCGGATGTTGGCTCGACAAGAGGCCGCAACTGGCGAGCCAGCGGACCCCTTGCAAGACAAGGTGGAGGCCGGAATTTCGTGAGAATTTCGATTGACCAGAGGAGCGAGGAGTCGGTGTGATGAATTCCATCAGGCAAAACCCCTGGTTCGATCGCCATGTCAAGCCGCCGTTGCGCTGGTTGGTGTCGCGATCGCCCTTTCGCACGGTTCGCAGCACCCTCGCTAGCCTGCGCGGCACCCCCGATGGAGCCATTCGTCAAGCACAAGCCACCCAGATAGCTCCCTCTCTAGCCGAGGCGATCGCCGTTATCTCGAAACGCTGGCCCGATTTGCCCGCCTGTACTGACACCGAACCCATTTTTATTTTCTCGGCGGGCTGGCGATCGGGGTCTACCCTGCTGCAACGGATGTTGATGTCCTCTGGCGATCTGCTGATCTGGGGGGAACCTTACGGGCACGCGGGGGCGATCGCCAATCTCGCTGCCCCCCTCAGGGCCATCACCCATCGCTTTCCCGATGCCAATTCCTTCGCGAACGAACAGTTCTCTAAAGGGAGCGACCCCAGCGATTTAGCGGGGGGATGGGTGGCCAATCTCTACCCCGAAATGGCCGATCTCAAACAGGCCCATATTGCCTTTTTCAAGACCCTATTCGAAGCGCCCGCTCGATCTCGCGGCATTCATCGCTGGGGGGTGAAAGAGGTGCGTTGGGAGATTGACTTTGCCATCTACCTGCAGTGGCTGTTTCCCAGCGCTAAATTCTTATTCTTGTATCGCAACCCCTACCGCGCTTATCTGTCCTACCGCCGCTTCGATTGGTACGATCTGTGGCCCCACGATTGTTGGTACGATGTCTGGCCGAACCAGCCGATCGATACCCCCGAGCGTTTCGGTCGCCATTGGAAGCGCTTGCTGGAGGGGTACTTGGCCCAGGGCGATCGCGTTAATGGACGGGTCTTGAAGTACGAAGATCTAGCTGCGGACAGGCTCGATCTGGACGATTTGGAATCGTTTCTAGGGCTGGAGATCGATCGCACATTGCAGCAGCGCAGCACGGTGAAGGGGATTGAGCGCAGGGATAGCCAAGCGGTAACTGCTGCGGATCTTGTCAGCCTACAGCAGGCAGTAGAACCGATTGCCAGTCAACTGGGGTACGAGATGCCCCAGTCTGAAGTTCGTTAACGATTGAACTCACCTGCCGCCAAATGCCTTGGATGATTAGGCCAAGTCTAGAATATGGTCGGGTACAGTAATTTGTTATACTGTGTTTACAATGGGTAGCTAATAACTGAATGGGAGTTTCGGAATTTACTACTCAAGGTCTTCATCATTAATCCTTTTCAAAGAAGACTTATTGAAGGATTTGAATGTCACATCTGGATACTGCTGAATAATAGATCTCAATTCTTCAAAAATTGAGCTTACACCATCAACCCCAGTTACAACACACCAGACACGCGCTCGTGTAAGTGCAACAAAAGCTTCGTTTCGCTTCTGTAATTCTGACTCTCCTTTCCAATCTATTGGTTGGGTTGAACAATGAAATCTGCAAGCATAAACCTTCCACGACTCATTGCCCTTTGATCGAGAAATAGTTGCGATCGTGACACACTTGTCTTCACGAAAGATATCTTTCTCTGTATCAACACCTGCAATAATGCTTCGAACACCTCGTCTTGAAAGTTTATCTTTCATCGCTTCAAAGTACTGTTTTTCTTTGTCACCAGTGGGGCAAGTAATCATCAAGTCCCAAGGATCGAAGCCCAGCTTCAGATCTTTCTCTATTTGTTCGGCTACCCATTCCTGCTCTTCTGACTCGTCTGAGAAGGTCTGAATGAGTAAAGGTGAGCCTAAAGCATCTTTTGGAGAGAAATCATCGTTGTCTATTGGGTGAGGACTGTTCTCGATCTCACGAGTAATCGTGACTGTTTTACCAGCTTTGACACTTGCATCTGAGAAATCTCCATCCAGAACGGTGTAGCCTAGTGCTTCCCAATCTCCTTTATTACTTACCCCTTGTAAACAACCTTCTTGTCGTAGTAAGCCCATATTAATAGCGTGGGCAGCCATGAGGATCATTTTAGGTATTCGATAGCATCGGTTTAGATTATGTGCCTTACGATGTCCTCCTTTGTAGGTAGGACTAGTTATTGTTCCATCTGGAAGTTTGTTTCCACCTAAATCTACTACTGGTTTATTGTCTGAATTAAGTCCGAATATCTGCAAAGGACGAGGTACAGTAAGAGTCCCAATCCCCTGTGCTTCATCATACGCCCAGTAAAGTCGTCTGGGATCTGATAAGCTTTTATAAGCTAATCGATAAAATGATGGGGGTAAATCCTGTCCTTCATCTATTAAAATAGCATCGAAAAGTACAGGTATATTTTCTACTTGTTTTTCTAAAGAGTTGCAGATGTATTCAAAAGCTTCTGACGGGGAGCAAGAACGTCCAAGGCTTTGTTTGACATTATTCACACTCATAGGACGTATTCCTGACTTTTGCGCCAGGTTTCGATAGAAACCGTTGCGTTCCTGTGCTCCCCAAGCGTGTAGTACTTGCAAAGTATGCCAGTCTGGCTCTACATCTCCTTCATCTTGCCTAACCATTTCACGATAATAAAGACTTATTAGGCATATGATTTGGTCGTAAAGTGCCCGTGTGAAGAAAACAAAAGCTATTTTCCATTCAGGGTGCGCTGCATGAATTTTTGCTGCTCTCTTTGCAAACAGAACTGTTTTCCCTGTTCCTGCCAATCCTCTGACACGCTGAGGCCCATCTGGAACCTCAAAAGCCACCTTTTGCTGTTGATTGTCCAGAAAATGAAGACGGGACTCTAGATCCTTAATAACTCGGACAGGATTTTCGGGTGGTGTTCCTGTGGGTATAGCACGAGGTTCCTGTTTTGGAAGTGAGCCGCCTAGCAAAGTAATTATGTTTTGCCACTGATCGTCTGATAGGGGGGGTTGGGGATGTTCTTGAGAACCTAACTGAAGCTTTTCTCGTAGAACTGATGATTTAAGATCGTCTTCTAGCAGGATAACTCCATGAGTACAAGGTAGGTCAGAAAATCCCTTATCTTTCCATTCTTGAGCTTTAACAAAAGGTAAGACAACTCTATAGTGAGATGAGACTAAGCTTCTAGTTTCTCTACGTTCATTTAGTTTTGCACTTATTGCATACATGCCATCTTGAGCTTGTAGTATAGGCAACTCCTCTTCTCTATGCCAACTGTTCATTTTCCACTGATGCCCTTCGATACTTTTAATGTTGGCGATACGACACCCTTTGCACTCAAGTACCCACAACCCTAATTCCCTATGCATAAAGATAACATCGGGCTCTCTGTTTAGATTACCTGTCCGTTTGAAAATTGGATACCTGAAGTAGACTACACATGGATCATTCTGAAATGTCTTTTTAAGGCACTCCCAAAGCTTTCTTTCTGCCGTGTTTGGATTAAGGGGATCATAATTCTGAAACTTACCTTTTGACATACTATTTCCATAATGACTACTGGACAGTGCAAAGTTCTCTTTGGCGGCGAGCACTCGGCGGCAAGTATTTATACTTAAGCCAGAAAAAGAACACTCCCAATCGTCAAAGCCATGAGAATGTTTCAGACTGGCTAAAGTACACTCAGCCAGTTAAATTATGGAACTCTATCGCCGAATTGAGCAAATCTTAGCAGAACTGCGTTCGGTCTTTAGCCGTCAAGCCACGTTCGAGTGGTTTGTGTTGTTGATGTGGGGAATCTTGTTATCGAGCCAAGCGCCCGCAATCACCAGCTATCTGAATATGCTTGGAGTGGGGGAAAAGTACTACCATCAGGCCCTCCACTTATTTCACTCAAGCGCCTGGAGTGTGGAAGCACTGTGCCAAAAGTGGGGGAATTGGCTGCTGGGCCATGACCATGTGCATCGATTTCCTCGCTGGTTCCGAACCTTACCCCACCAGCATGGTTATCCGACTGGAGCAAGTCGTGCGCTTGACTTTACATTCCTTGCCAACAAATCCCCCTGACATCACAACCTTTGCCTACAGGGCTACGCCGGGTGATTCTCGGAGTCCGTTGGGATGAAAAAACTTATCACTGTCCAGTTCAGCTTCATTAACGGGAATATCGTGATATTCACCATCCCAGATAACCTTTGCTGCATAAATCTCAAAAGTTACTTCGTTACCATCGCCCAAGGTGCCCCGCTAGCGACCAGCGAAATTGTCGCCTCACAGCTTGTATTCACCACACCTTGCATCAGACGGATTGTTTGAGGCCCCGCGAACCAACGCGATGGACAGCTCGATGTCCGATGCGAACAATCCAAGGTTGAGCGTTTGGGAGACGTTCGAATAGGCGGTTGGTTGCAGGCAGTATGTCATCTGCAACCTCAAAATCCCCAGTTTCAATGTCGATCGCTACGATCCTCCCATGATTACCGGCTTCGACCTGCGATCGCACCTGAGTTTCATAGATCTCATCACCACGTCGAGCAAATTCTTCTTTGCTATATCGAGGTTGTCGAGCTGTCATAAGTTTGACCTCATTTCAGCAGTTTTCCTTCTATTTTGACTGAGGCGATTGCACCCGTGGTTACAGACTCAACCGAGATCGTAGCTTGAGTCAGTACTACAATTCTAAGTTTCCTTTCGCTATCTAGATCTGCCATGAGAGGCGATCCAACAGCCCAGATGTTATGACGGAACTCTATCGATCGCCGCCAACTTAACGCGGTACAGCCCTAACCAACTAACTTGGGACCTGTGGATCTAGAGCTAACTCCACCCGAGGGGCATGTGCCCAAAAGGCTTCTAGGTCGTAAAACTCCCGTTCGGAGTCCAGTTGTACGTGAACGATGACATCGCCGTAATCGAGCAAAATCCAAGTGCCCGCTTGTAACCCTTCGATGCGGTCTGGCAGACGTCCGTGCTGCTCTAACACTGTGTCTTTAATGGCACTGGCGATCGCCCTCACCTGCGTGGTGGAATAGCCGCTGACAAACAAAAAGAAATCCGCCAGAATTGACACCCCCCCAACATTGAGACAGACAATATTGCCTCCTTGGCGATCGTCAGCGGTTTGAGCTGCGGTGAGGGCAAGGGCTTGGCTGTCCTCAAGGGTGGGATCGCCCAGAGCTGTGACAGTCCCGAGGATGGGGTTAGAGGATTCGAAGGATTGTCCGATCAAGCTACAGTCTCCTGAATGATGGGTAAGGGGGATTCTGCAAGATGGTGCAAAAACCAGTTTCTCGCCTGCACGGTGCGAGGGTGGATCGGCTGTTGGCGCGATCGCAGAAACGCGATCGATTCATCGCAGACAGCCACCACGGCTCGATATAAGTGAGTCTCGGCCAGCCGACGCATAGCCTGCAGGCACTCTGACTGTCCGCGATTCGGTTCTAAGCTGTCTGCTAAAAACACAACGCAACTGAGGGGACTCATGCCGGGGCTACCGCAGGTGTGGTGGCGAATCGCATCTAAAATGGCCGGATCGTCAACGCCAAAGCGATCGCGAGCCTCAATCGCCCCCACTTCGGCATGGAGTAGGTGCGGCAGGGTCTCGTAGGCAGAATCGATATCCAAGCCTTCCGCACGAGCGATGTCGAGCAGGCGATCGTCGGGAAAGTATTTTGCTAAGTCGTGCAATAACCCCGCCCAACCGGCGCGCTCTTCATCCAAGCCGTACAGCCGAGACCAATCTCGGGCAGTTGCCTCGACACCTGCAATATGTCGCAAGCGCGGGCGGGGCACGTTTGCCTCCAGCCAGTCCATCACGCGAGACCGCAGATCGTCAGAATACATTGGGAAAGCTGGGTATCCTCTTACAAAATGAGTTGAGCTGGGGATCGACTTTGTTCTAGAGTAGCTTTTCCCGGCAGGAATGCCACCGTTGGACTGGGGTCTAGAAACTGGCCCAACTGGTACGATCGAGGCGACACTCGCTAGGCTCTGGCATGATTGGCAAGTTCTTCCAGAAAGTTACTCCCGACACCCCCAATCGCGATCGCGTTCCCCCCGGTCAACATCTCGCCCAAGGCTTTCCCGTCTTGACTTACGGTCCGACGCCCTCAGTCACTCCCCAAGCATGGCAACTGCGCATCTATGGGGCGATCGAGGGGGAAGAGGCGATCGTTAACTACGACGAGCTGCTGGCGATGCCTCAAGAGACGTTTGCGGCTGACTTTCACTGCGTTACCCGCTGGTCCAAACTAGATGTGACATGGACGGGGGTCAAGCTGACGGAGCTACTCGAGCTCGTCCAAATCTCCCCCAAGGCCAATTATGTCATGCAGCATTGCTATAGCGACTACACCACCAATCTGTCGCTGGCTGATTTTCTGCGCGAGGAGAATTACATCGTCCACAGGCTAGAGGGCGAACCCCTGCCTGCAGAACACGGCGGCCCGGTGCGCACGTTAGTGCCCCACCTCTATGCTTGGAAGAGCGCCAAGTGGATTAACGCAATTGAGTTTTTGACGGAAGAACAACTGGGCTTCTGGGAGCGCAATGGTTACCACCGTCGAGGCGAACCCTTTGCTGAAGAACGCTATAGTCGCTAGCGATCGTCAGGGCGCTCAATGTTTTGGAGATGTTTTGCTCAATTGGCGTTCTCTTTGAGCGCAAGCCCTTTATCTCAAGACGCGAGTCGCATTGAGAATCGCTAACAAAGCAACGCCGACATCGGCAAACACAGCTTCCCACAAAGTGGCAATCCCGATCGCCCCCAGCAAGACGAAGATGACTTTCACCCCGAGGGCAAACGCAATATTCTGCCAAACAATGCGCAGGGTCTTGCGACCGATCGCGATCGCCTCGGCCACTTTTCTGGGGGAATCTGTCAGAATCGTCACATCAGCCGTTTCAATCGCGGCATCCGACCCCAATCCCCCCATCGCTAAGCCCACATCGGCCCGAGCGAGGGCAGGGGCGTCGTTAATGCCGTCACCCACCATCGCCACTTTCGCTGGGCCTAAATCCCTTGCCAGAATCTGTTCGAGGGCTGCAAGTTTGCCTTCCGGCAGGAGGTCGGCCACCACTTCATCGATCCCAAGGGCTTTTGCAACTCGTTCGGCCACCGAACGGCGATCGCCACTCAACAGCACCACTCGCTCCACCCCCATCGACTTGAGGGCACGAATCGCCTCTGCCGCATCGGATTTGATGCGATCGTCGATGGCGATATAGCCGGCATAAACGCGATCGATCGCGATATGGACTGCCGTACCGCCCACATTGCAGACATCGCGATCGATGTTCTCCAGATGGAGCAGGCGATCGCTCCCAGCCAGCACCTCTTGCCCTTGTAACTTAGCGCGCACGCCGTATCCGGCAATCTCTCGATAGGAGCCGAGCCCGTTAGCAGACAGGGGTTGCCCGTAAGCAGCTCGAATCGATGCAGCCACGGGATGATTGGATTGAGCCTCAATGCGGGCCGCTAGCTCCAAGAGTTCTGCCTCAGTGAGATCCCCCTGCGGCACAATCTGCGAAACCTCGAATGTGCCTTCTGTCAGCGTGCCGGTCTTATCGAACACAACGACCTTGACAGCAGCTAACACATCTAGGAAAGCGGAGCCCTTCACCAAAATTCCGCGCCGCGCCGCACCGCCCACTCCGCCAAAGTAGCCCAGAGGAATGCTGATAACCAGGCCGCAGGGACAGGAAATCACCAGCATGACGAGAGCGCGATACACCCATTGAGAGAACTCGGCCCCCGGCCACAGCAGTGGGGGCAATACTGCTGTGGCGACGGCGATCGCGACGACTGCGGGAGTATACCATCGGGCAAAGCGACTGATAAATTGCTCGGTGGGCGCTTTGCGGCTGCCCGCCCGTTCCACCAAGTCCATCATCTTGGTGATGGAGGAATCGCTGTAGGGCTTCGTCACGCGGATCGCGATCGCCCCCGACTGATTGAGCATCCCGGCAAGCACGGCATCGCCAGCCCGAACGGAACGGGGGATGGATTCGCCGGTCAGGGCAGAGGTATCGACTCGAGAGTGGCCGCGCAGGATATCGCCATCCAAGGGGATTTTTTCGCCGGGGCGGATCGTGACAATATCGCCGACTCGAACTGTGTTAGGCGCGACTCGCTGCGAAGTTCCATCGGCCCGTTCGAGGTTGGCAAAACTGGGCTGAACGTCCAATAATGCTCGAATGGAACGTCGGGACCGGCTGACGGCAGTCCCTTGCAGCAGCTCTCCCAGTTTGAAAAACAGCATGACGGCGACCGCTTCGGGTAGTTGGTGGATGGCGATCGCCCCCAGGGTTGCCACCGCCATTAAAAAATTTTCGTCAAAGACAATTCCCCGATAAAGATTGCGAATGGCTGCATAAAGAACATTCCAGCCGCTGAGAAGATATGCAGTCAGAAAGACTATATATTCACCGAAGAAGAAAGGGGTGTTGTGTAGTGCCTCTTGGTAAATCAACCCGAGGGTCAATAGGAGCGTGACTGCTGCCAGGGTAAGTACTTCTAATTTTAGATCGAGTTCAAAACTATGCTCGTGATTATGGGCGTGGGTATGACCGAGATCGCCCTCCTCGCGGGCACTGTCGTCGCGACCGCAACTGCTACAGGAATGGTTTTGGCTGCGGGTATCTGAATTCATGACATGCTGACGCGTCGAGAACAAGCTGGTCTGATAATAACTTATCTAGACTTTGTTTTTAAACTAGAATTTACAAGAATGATTATCGTTTTCGTCAAGAATCCCGATATCTCTCATTTTAGATGAAGTTCTCAAAATCTGACCGATTGTCAACACTGATGCAACAATTTCCAGGTTGTCTAACGATGAAGTTGTGCGGCGGCAGATAACCTCGAACTCTCACTGACACCCTCTGTAACGTCCGCACCAACACAGTGTTGGGCGGCGCTGCTACAAGACACTGATTGAGTAGGCACGAACTGCTGCGTCTACAGTCGCGATGGTCAAACCATTTTGTAAGGCTTGACAGATAAGCATTCTATCAAATGGATCGCGATGTAATGGCGGCAGTTCAGCCAATTGACCCACGCTACTTTCATCAAGAGTAATACTGGCAATCTACTGAAGATCCCGTTGTTTGGGTAAATACGTTCCAGGATGTTCCGGCAGAGGCAACTGACCCAGCTGATACTTAACAATCGCTTCCCAAATCGAAACTGAACTCAGATAGACTTCGTTGCTCGGATCGCGGATAGCATCCTGAATATCGTTTAATAGCTGGATATCGCCACTAATGAACCATAAAAAGATATGCGTATCTAGCAGAACTCTCATTTGCCCTCAAATGCATTCAGCAGATCCCCTTGCCAGGGCGAATCAAAATCATCTGGAACGGTAAACTCACCTGCACACAAACCAAATGGTCGCAATTGCTGATTACTGGCAATAGGTCTAAGCTCGGCAATTGGTTGATTAAAGCGCACAATTACAAGAGTTTCGCCTGCTTCTACTTGTCGCAAGTACTTTAGCGGATCTCGCTGGATTTCATCAACATTTATGTTCACCATGAAACATCTCATCCTGTAAAACTACGACGCAATAATTTTCTTCAATGCCTTGACTTTACGTTTGATTTCAGAATTATCTTTTAGCTTATCTAAGGAACCTCTATATTTTTCCAGATCGTCAATTAACTCCTTCACTGCTGGCGTAGAAACTTTGTCTTTCATAATCTCCATCAGCTCTCTGAACTTTTGCTAGCACAGAGTATTAAATGTCAAGTACCATTGGCTCTTGCCAACTTTTGGCGATCTGGAAAATAACCCGTCAATATACTGACGATTTCGAGCGGATAGAAACCAGAAATCGGGGTTGACAGCCCCCTTCTCTATAAAATTGAAGACAAACATTCTCGTCCAACAGTGATAATCGCCAAAAGTGATACTGCTGGCCAATTTAACATTTAGAAATATTGGCATGGTGCAAGTCCTCTGCATGGCCCTCACCCCCGGCCCCTCTCCCCTCGCGAAGCGTGGCGTCAGCCGTAAGTTTGGGAGAGGGGAGAAACAGCCGAAAATCCTTACGGGGCCTTGTTCCCCTGCCCCCAAAGTTGGGGGTAGGGGTTAGGGGAAGGGGGCCACAGGCATCTAGACAAATGGCCAATGTTTCGGAATATGAATTTCGCCAGCAGCATCAAAAGTTGGCAAGAGCCCAGGCTCATTGTCATCTAACAAGCTACCATTTGTAGGACTTTACGGACCTGCTGCTTGTTCTGAGCATCCTGAATCAGCTCCATCACCACGAATCCAGGAATATTTGGCAGTTCTCCTAGAGAGGCAAACCAAGCAAGCGCAGGTGCATAACTCCGCTGAATATCAATCATGATATCGGTATCGACAAGATACATATGCCACCTAAGCTTGCCTGCGATGTTCAGCATCCTGGCGCAACCTACGAGCATGTTCCTGACTATCCGGTATATCAGGTCGGGAACCAACTACCCCGACGCTTTCCCAATAGGCAACGAGTTCTACCCCTGTCTTGGGAGGATTTTGGAGAAAGGGCCGAAACAAGAGGACACGCAAGATATATTCCCCTAAAGGCAACTTGAGCTGAGATGCCTCAGTAGATAGCTCATTTTCTAGATCTGGAGGTAGCTCTATGCTGATATTCACGTTCTCACCCTATTTAACAGCTACTTCAATTGTCCAGCTAAATATGAGTATTGAAATATACCTTTTACTGAAGGTCGGTCGAACACCCGAAAACCGAGTTTGGTTCGACCGACCAGAGATATAGAAATCCGATGAAATCAAATACCGGCACAACGCGTAAGCGCTTGTACCACTATAGCCGATCGTTAAGTGCTTCTCCTAACGGCTGAGGCTCCTGTCTACCTTCTAGTGTTTGGTCAGGGGGAATATCAATCACAATAATATTTGGAGACTCATCTGTTGCCGGTAAAGCTCTCACCTAAGCTTGAAATTTTCGGGAATTGAGTAAGCGCCTAACGCTTTCGACAATTTTCAAAGTCTTTTCATCAATCAACCGACGAAAGAACTCCGTAAGGCGTCTATGAAACTCACTGTCGCGGTAACCCTCAGCGAATGATTCACCAATTGTTTTTTCTATAACAAAATACGAGACACCAGCGATAAAACTCATAAGAGCGAGTGAACCAAGACGGGCTTCTTCTAATAGCAGTCGCTGATGACGATAATGACGCAAACGTTCGAGACAAGCATCTCTCACCACTGGCCTGATATCTGTTAGGAAAGCTCTTGCTGCACGGTCTACATAACTACGATCTGAATCGTATACAGCAGCTTCAAGAATATCCAGTAATTTCAAAACTTTTCTGGAATCTACAAGCTTTTCATCGGATGAAAACTGTCTGCCTTCAAAATGCAACTGAATTTCTATATCAAACTTTGACGCCATAGCTCTCAGCTTTCATGTTTCCGTGCATTAGTTTAGTATAAGCACATTTCCACCCTATACATTTGGTTCAAAGGATTCCTAAAATTCCGAACGTGCTTGACGCCTAACGGCCTTGAGGTTAGCGGCGCTAGATAAAGACAGTTTAGCCAAGCATCCGCTGCGATGAAGGGTTAGGCAGCCGACCCAAAACTGCAGCACTCTGAATGTAGCAAGAGGAGCCTGTGATTGCAGCCCCCTACAAGATGCCTCGCAGACTTAGGGTAAAGCCGGACAGCACATCTTCTCCAGAAAGCTGCTTGGGCTGCTCCAAAATCTCGACTTCCTGACCTCTACGGTAAATCTCTACTCGCTGGTTTTGCGGATCGATAAGCCAGCCAAGACGAGCGCCATTACTCATAAAATTGCGCATCTTGTCTTGTAACGTGGAGAGGCTATCGCTCTTAGAGCGCAATTCAGCCACGAAATCGGGGCACAGAGGAGCAAAGCCTTCCTTTTCTTCTTGAGTCAGAGCATCCCAGCGCTCGCGACTCACCCAGGAGGCATCTGCAGCGCGAGTCGCTCCACTCGGCAGCTTAAAGCCACCAGAAGACTCGAAAGCAACGCCTAAATCTTCGTTGGCCTCAGCCCAAATCCAGAGCTGGGATGTGATGCTGATATTGCGTCTACTCGACTCGCTCCCTGTAGGGGGATTCACGATTAGCTCTCCATCTGCGGTCCGTTCCAGTCGTAAGTCGCGGTTGGCTGCTGCGATCGCCGCGAATTCTGCATCAGTGACGTGAAGGGTGATATCTCGAGGTAGCTCGAAAGTTAGGGTTTGCATGAGGGCGATCCTTCCTAGGCTACGGTCACGGTTCCTGCGCTGCGACCTAACCTCTATTCTCCCCGATTTGCTGCCGGCGATGTTTTCGCTACGAGGACAAAAGACCTAACGCCCTTGAGGCTAGCGACGTGGCCGAGAACTCTGACGTATCCATTTTTGAACATAATTTCTACAGGAGTGACAACGTAATTCTGTCTCTACGTTTCGATCGCTGTCGCATCAATTTCTACAAGTTGCCCCTCGTGACCCAATGTTGTGACCCCAAGCAATGTGGCAGGCGGAACTCCCTCACTAAACTTTTCCTCCACAGCCGCCCATGCTTGAACAAGATTAGAGCGCTGTCCTACTACGTAAATAACTAGCTGCCGTATATCTGCGACCGAGTAGCCATGAACTGCTAGTAGTTTTAGTAGATTGTCCAAGCACTGGCGCGATTGAGCGTGGGGATCGTCTATACCGATAAGCTGTCCGTCTGCATTATGCGGGACTTGGCCAGCAACGAATAACTGGTTCCCCACTTTCTCGGCGTATCTATAACCAGGCGTTACGGCAAGACCCGCCTCTCTTTCTGCTTCGTTCATTTGCTGCAAACTTATGGTTCGTCACGGATTCAGGAACGCTTACATCGCCTCTGCTTAGCTGTACCATCTAACGGCCTTGAGGTTAGCGGTGCTAGATCCACTCTCAACGAAGAGCAATAGTTTTGCCAAGCATCCGCTGCAGTGAAGGGTGTACGCCCGACATGGGCGTGAACTCATGGGGTGAAATTCCCCTGTCGGAGAACCAGAGTCCAAATGCTCGAAAGTCATAGGAGCCGAGAGACAACAACGACTAGCTTAAGGCAAGGGTGTTTCCGCGAGGAAATGTCTGAAGGAAGCCAGCGGCAAAACTGCGAGCCGACGAACAGAAACGTCATAGAAGGCCGAGATTCTTGGGGCAAGTTGGCACCACACAACGAAGCCCTCTGGTTCAAAGGACACGGTAAATGGCGCGGTTGCAGGGACAGTTCACGTTCTTATCCGGGCAGGTCTGTCCGAGGGCAGTCAGGGAATCTATGGGAGTCGGACTGAGGTCCATCGCGAAAGAGATGGGGAAACCACCGGACCCTACGGAGACTCAGACAGCACGACTGTTGGCAACAGCAGCCGCATTGGGCAGAAGTCAGCAGAGGTCATAGTAGCTGCTGTCGCAGTGAAGGACCGAACAGTGTCGCATAAGGAGGAGCCATGACGAACTCAGGCGTGTCAATGAACCCGAGCGGGGGAGATGCGGACTGGCGTTACGGCATACAGCCAGCCTTAGGCTTGAACCTGATGGGTCGAGTTGCGGAGAGCGCCAATTGTCCGACAGGCATGGCAGCGTGTGAAGTCCAACCAAGGCGCACCCGGCAGTGACGGGATGAGCTTAGAGGACTTCCCCCGCCTACGCCCGAAAGCATTGGCCCACAATCGGCCAATCCCTATTGGAGGACACGTATCAACCTGCTCGTTTGAGAGGTTTGCTCAAGCTTTTCTAACTGCTCGACAGCTAACCCGTGCAGGTTCTCGGCCACTTCCACTAAACGCTCTGGGTCGAGAGAACGAAAATAATCTTCTCCCATTTGTTCCAGGTCTGCTTTGCTCAGTCGAGCCATCTGGCTAGCCGTTGTCTGATAGGCAAAGTATGAGCCATAAACAGGCTATACACTGTTCAAGAATCGCTGAGATTTATGGCGACTGCCTTAATCTGGGAAGCAGCATTGAAGGGGGGAAGGTGAGCGGTTACCATCCAAGAGAAACAATACCGGGCTAAAAGCAGTCCCAGAATATAAATTTATGGTTTTTTCTATAAGGAAATATCAGGAAATCTATCTATTTGTCACCTATCCATCCAAGTCTGTGTATCGTTCCTATAGAATTTGGATTGATTCTTAAACATATCAAAGAACCCAGCTGGACCTAGGGAGGTTAGAGTGAGTGACTTTTTAAGATTTCGAGTGTTTATCACGCCAATTATTGTCGAAATTATTTTTTGGCTTTCTCTTATTTTTGTTGTTATTGGAGGCTTGGCTGCTATTGTTAATGGCCGACCAGTTCCTGGATTGGGGCTAATACTCTTCGGTCCGATTCTGGTGAGAGTTTATTGCGAACTGGTTTTGCTGGCTTTTAAAATTTACGATCAATTGCGGGAAATCAATCACAAAACCAGTTAAAAGACGATCGCATTCGCCAGCACTTGTTTTTAGGGGTAGACGGGCGGGACGCGAGTGCGGATATCGATCTCGTCAAAGCCCGCTCCCATCCCGGCGGAAGACTATCTAGTATCGATCTAATCACAGTAAGACTTTCAACCAGTTTTGGGTAGGCAGTCTTAGAGCGGAAAGGGAGCGGCATCACTGAGAGCTATCAGAGAGTTGCCGAAGTTTTTCTACTAGATTGTCGAGCTGAACCGAGCCGATATCCCCTCCCTTGCGCGATCGCACCGCCACGGTTTGGCTTTCTTGCTCGTCAGCCCCCACCACTAACATGTAAGGGATTTTGGCCTTTTCGGCATTGCGAATCTTTTTGCCGAGGCGATCGGAGGCTGCATCCACAGCAACGCGAATTCTCGAACTCGCTAACGTCTGGCGAACGGACTCGGCATAGGCCAAGAATTGGTCTGAAATCGGCAAAATGCGGGCTTGTTCGGGAGCTAACCAAAATGGAAAATCGCCAGCATATTGCTCGATCAAAATCCCAACCAGTCGTTCTAGCGAACCAAACGGCGCTCGGTGAATCATAACGGGACGCTTGCGCAGGCCATCTTCGGCCATGTATTCCAGGTCGAAACGCTCGGGCAGTTGATAATCCACTTGCACGGTCCCGAGCTGCCACTCGCGATCGAGCACGTCCCTAAAAATAAAGTCGAGCTTGGGACCGTAAAATGCAGCTTCCCCTTCTGCCTCGAAATAGGGCATCTCCAGTTTTTGCACGGCCCGACGAATGGCCCCCTGCGCTTTTTCCCAAGCTTCGTCAGAGCCCAAATATTTATCGGAATCGGGATCGCGGAAGCTGAGACGGGCGCTGAAATCTTTCAGTCCCAGTTTATCGAACACACTGAGGATCAGATCCACCACTTTGATGAACTCTTCATCGAGCTGCTCGGGAGTAACAAATAGGTGGGAATCATCCACCGTAAAGCCCCGCACCCGCGTGAGCCCCCCCAATTCGCCCGACTGCTCGTAGCGATAGACTGTACCGAACTCCGCCAGACGCATGGGCAAATCGCGGTAAGAGCGCAGTTCGTTTTTGTAGATCTGAATGTGGAAGGGACAGTTCATGGGTTTCATGACAAACCCCAATTCCTGTTGGCGTGCCTCGTCGTCTTCCGCCATCAGAGGGAACATGTCGTCCTTATAGTTCTGCCAGTGACCGGAGGTTTTGAACAGATCGACGCGGGCAATGTGGGGAGTCGTGACGGGCAAATAACCCCGCTCGATCTGCTCTTGTTTGAGATAGTCCTCCAGGATGGAACGCAGAATCGTCCCTTTCGGGGTCCACAGCGGCAAGCCGGGACCCACTTCATCGGCGAACAGAAATAGGCCGAGCTCTTTACCCAGTTTGCGATGATCGCGTTTTTTGGCTTCTTCTAAACGCGCTTTATAAGCCCGAAGCTGCTCGGGGGTTTCCCAAGCGGTGCCGTAAATGCGCTGCAGTTGGGCTTTGGTTTCGTCGCCGCGCCAGTAGGCTCCAGCCACAGAGAGGAGATCGAAAGATTTGGGGTTGATGTCCTTGGTGGTTTCTACATGGGGTCCGGCACACAAATCCCACCATCGATCGCCGAGGTGGTAAATGCTGATGGCCTCCCCTTCCGGGATGTCGGCCAGGATTTCCAGTTTATAGGGTTCGCCGAGGTCTTCGATGCGGCGTTTGGCTTCTTCGCGGGGAACTTCTTCGCGGGTGACGGGCAGACCTTGCTTGAGAATCGCCACCATCTCCTTTTTGATTTTCTTCAGATCGGCGGTCTCGAAGGGGGTGGGAACGTCGAAGTCGTAGTAGAAACCGTAGTCCGTGGGAGGACCGATGGTAACTTGAGCCTTGGGAAACAACCGCTGAACGGCCATTGCCAACACGTGGGAAGTGGTGTGTCGGATGCGGTGCAGGTCTTCCGATTCACTGGTGCGCGGCAGCGGGATGGGTCTGCTTTCTTCTGCTGAATCCGACATGGCTACTATTTCTTCAAATCGATGGGTGTCCGCACTCCATCTTAGTCCTTCAACTGCTCGCACAGGGGGGCGATCGCCATTGGTACAGACGCCACTTGCAAGAACTGCGTTCGGGAGAAATGCCGCAGCCTATTCCTCCCAAATCTGGGCTTCGGTGGCCAACTCTGCATTCGGGGACCAAATCCCGATCTGGTCTGCTCTCGCTTCGCTCTGTACTCCCCGCAAAAAGTTGTCGTGCTTGATGTTGTGGTTGGTCCGGTCGACCACTGCGAGACCGGCACGCACTAATTCTTCATTCATTTGCAGCCCATTCAGCCAAACATAGGCTTGAACCGCTCCCGTTCCCTCGGGGGTACGTTGGAAGGTATCGCCTTCGAGCCGAACGATCCGGTGCAGAAGAGCCCCTTCAATTCTGCCGATCGCCTCCTGCTCGATACTGGGGGCTAATGCGGCCAAATTTTCCAACCCTGCCAACTGAATCTCCCGCAGTTCTAGTTCCCCCTCCACTTGAACTAAGACAGTGGTGCCACTCAACACCTTCACTACGGTTGCCTGAGGATGGCGGTCTAAGTTGTCGTTACTGAAATAAAACGAATGGTCGGGGACAATTCTAGGTTCGCCGTAAGCGCGAGCGATCGCAGGGTGTAAAAATCCTACTGCGATGCTAGCTAAAACACACTGTTTCAGCATTGCTCTATCCTTTAAACTTGAAATCTTATCAAATGCTGTCATCGTATCTTATCTCAAATGCGATAGCTGTATCCGCAATCTGTGCGCTTGCCGACAAATGTCGAGATGAGTGTTCCCACACAAAGACTCGAAGACTGCAGCTCGAATACTATTCTTCGGGGAAGAAATTCTCTTGGGGAACCGAGACAACGATCTGTCGGCGATCGGACGGCCTGAGTTTTGTATCTTGCAAACAGGCATTTTCCAAATTTGCGCCCTGCAAATTCGCTCGTCGCAAGTCGGCACCGCGCAAATCAGCCCCGAACAAATCCGCCTGAGCGAGATTGGCACGAAACAGACAGGCATTCAATAGGTGAGCGCCAGTCAAATTGGTCCGACAGAGTTGAGCGCTGTGGAGGTCGGCAGCAATCAGTTCTGCCTCGAACAAATTGGCCCGACTCAAATCTGTCTGGCAAAGCACCGCTGCAATCAAAATCGCATCGCTCAGATCGGCCCGCTGCAGCACGGTTCCACTCAAATCGGCATCTCGCAAATCTGCCTGCCGAAAACTGGCCCCAATCCCATTGGCATCGCTCAAATCGACATTGCGAAGCTGCGCGCGGCTAAAATTCGCCCCCACCGCATTGACCCCAGCCAGCAGACTTCCCTCCAAGCGTGCCTCTTCTAGCTGAGTGAGGGCCAGATCGGCCTCCAACAAACAGGCTCCCCGCAAATCGGCACCGATCGCCCGAGCGCTGCTGAGATTTGCCCCTGTCAAATTGGCCCCCCGCAAATTGGTCCCCCGCAAATCAGCCCCCTGCAAATCAGCCCCCTGCAAGTCCAGCGATGAGAGAGCTCTCCCCCTGATGCGGCGATTGCTTCGAGTGTATGGGCCGGCCCCATTGGAATCAGCCATGCTTTGTTTGAGGAAGGCTATCAGTCGGGCATCGGCCACAGCCAATCTCCTTGATGATGTATTGCAATCTTCCCAGTCGCGTCCTATTTCGAAGCTATCAAGAAAGAGGGCTTCCTTGGGGAAATTCTGTCAATCAATCTCGGCCAGTGGCAGAATTGGCCATTGGGCTGCATAATGTGGGTAACCCAGGTCACACAAGGGTATGTTTGAGTTTAGTGTCCTGCCAGGTTTTGTCAAAGCTATCTCTGAATCAGCCTGCAGTTGCAGTAAAGAGCGACTAGCTGCTTTTCTCCTGGCGATATAGCTCGATAGCAATAGGCAATAGGCCAGCTATCTGTATTGTCCGAACGAATCCCCGCACAGCAATTGTTCGTGCCTATTTTGTTTATCTCCGACGCTCTAACCAACATACGCTCTAACCAACATACACTTGACGCTCGGTCTGCTGTCCCGCACCCCACATTCACTCTCGCTGCGGGTGCTCGTACGCTCCACCTGGAAGACCTAGTTACTGTAAACTCAATCCTTAGGACTTTAACTTATGCCTCGCAGTCGGAAAATTTACCGAAATTCTAGAGATTCAAAAAGAACCCCGTCTCGTACCCCTGCCACTGTTTTGCCAAAGCTAATCGAAGCTAATGCGCCTTTGCAGTCGAGCAACCAGCTCCTGCTGATGTACAGTCACTTTCAATCTGAAATGCCGACAGATGGCAAAACTCGGATTACCAACTGGCTTCAATCCCATATCGGCAAATACGGATTGCCCAGCCTGATTCGGTTTGGGCCGCGATCGCGGCCTCGCGTCTTCCGCAAAGACGAGTTTCGCAATTGGCTGCCCAGCCTAGCCACAGAATAATCTCCAAACGAGCAAATGGTGCCATTGAACCATAGCTCTTTCGCGCGATCGGTATTCAAAGATACGGCCATTTTGAGGGCTCTGGGCCATACTGAGGCGGTAGTCAAATGAGGCTATCTCTAGCATGGATTTTAAGTCAATCAAACCGGTTGTTAAACAGGCATTGATGGCAGATGGGCTGACCTCTACCGAAGCAGAAGTGATTCGGTCTGCCGTTCTCTCTGATGCCAATAAAGAACGGGCTAATCTTTTGGTTGAGCTTCTAGGACTAGGGCCCGCCAGCCCTATGGCAGAGGGTTGAGCCCCGGGAATCGAACAAGCTCCATATTATTTAAAGCACCCCTACACTGCGGGGTGCTTTTTCAATCCCAATTAGGGCTTGGGCGAAAGGGTGGAAGAAGGAGAAGTCTGGCTGCTGGGAGTAGCTGTTGCTAGGGGAGCTGCGGCAGGCTCGCTGCCGATCGCGCGAGTATGGACCTGCCACTGGAGATCGTCGGTGCGGGGGAAATCATCCCGATAGTGGCCGCCGCGACTTTCTCGACGAAACGCTGCACTGGCGAGCACGAGTCGAGCGATCGCCATTAAGTTGCGCAACTCTAAACTGCGGTAGAGACGGATGTTGGCTAGGGGTTGCAGAACTGTGTCTGCCGATAGGAGCAGGGAACTAGCGGTTTGACTGGACCATTGCTGCAATTCTGCTAGGGCAGACTGCAAGCATTTGGCATGGCGACAAATGCCAGCTGCATCCCACATGAGGGTTGCCAGCGATCGCGTCCTGCCATCGGGGTCGGCCAGATCTAGCGGAATGAGCGGCATATTCGGCAGGGGCAGAGGGGCTAGGTTTGCTGCCCGACAGTCGGCGGCCACAATGGCTGCGGCCAGGCGATGGGCAAAGACCAAACATTCGAGCAAAGAATTGCTAGCCAGACGATTGGCACCGTGTACCCCCGTGCTGGCAACTTCTCCCACGGCATAAAGCCGATCGATCGTGGTGCGTCCCCACAAGTCCGTTTCAACGCCTCCCATCCAATAGTGGGCAGCGGGAGCCACAGGCACCGGTTGAGTATAGACATCAATGCCGTAGCTCCGGCATACAGTCGCAATGGTGGGGAAGCGATGGCGGATGGTTTTCGGATCGAGATGGCGCATATCCAGCCACACCCAATCGGGTTCGTCGGGCGATCGCTGCTGTAGGTGGCGAAAAATGGCGCGACTGACCACATCTCGCGGGGCTAACTCCCCATCGGGATGGTAGTGAAACAAAAACCGCTCCCCTCGAGCATCGATCGCATACGCCCCTTCCCCCCGCACCGCTTCGCTAATCAGAAAGCGCGGCGCGCCGGGAGCCATCAAGGCTGTTGGGTGAAATTGCACGAATTCGAGATCCCGCAGTGCCGCTCCCGCTCTCCAGGCGATCGCCTGACCGTCGCCAGTGCTAGACGGGGGATTGGTGGTATGGGTGTACAGTTGGCCCGCGCCTCCGGTGGCCAGCACGGTGGCTCCCGCTCGGACGCAATAGGCGCGAGGGTGCTGCTTTGATTCGTCCCACTGCAAACCGTAGAACCCGCAACACCGACCGTCTGCCATCCACAGATCGATCGCTTGCGATCGCTCCCAAACCGTAATATTTTCAGCGTCTAGCACGCGAGCCAGCAGCCGCTGCACCAACGCTTTACCCGTGGCATCGGCAACGTGCAGCACCCTGCGGCGGGAATGGGCCGCTTCTAAAGTGACTGCCAAGCGATAGGGGAATTTGCCCAGGTTGGGGGGGGGCGTCCCCTGCTGTCGAGCCCGATCGAACTCCACGCCCCAGCGCAATAATTCTTCAATGCGATCGCTTGCCTCTCGCACTAACACCTCGACAGCGGCGGGCTCGCACAAGCCGACGCCAGCTCGCAGGGTATCGGCAGCATGCAGTTGAGGGGAATCGTCCGGTTCGGTGACCGCCGCAATCCCCCCTTGAGCCCAACTGCTAGAGGAGGTGGGCAGAGTTTCTTTGGTGAGGAGGAGGACGCGCCAATCGGAGGGAAAACTCAAAGCAGCATACAGCCCTGCTGCCCCGCTACCGACAATCGCCACATCCCACGTTCCGGCAAAGTCTAGCGACAGTGCGATCTCGCCCGCGTTAGTTGGAGGCAATGGCCACATCCTCTCAAACGAATGTGTCTCATTGTAGCGAGCCTTGTTAGTGGTTTAGCTGAAATCGGTGGTTTAGCCGGATCTCGCTCGAATATTGCCCTCGCTCCGCTAGGCAGGTGGAGAGACCGGCGTGTTTTCTACCATCGAAATCCCCGCTGGACTGGTCTGGGTCACCCAAAATGCAATCTCGGGATGAGCTGCAGCCAAGTTAGCCTGGAGGGCTTTGGCTAGCTCGATCGAGGGCAAGAGGGCAAACACCGTTGGCCCCGAGCCGGACATTGTGGCTCCAAATCCACCCGCTTGCTGAAGCGTTGCCTTCAACTGCGCCACCTGCGGGTAGTAGGGCAACACCACAGACTCTAAATCGTTATAGAGATAGCGACCGATCTCGGCAGCGTCTTGATGGGCGATCGCCGACAGCATGGCACTAATGGGACCGCGATCGCGTTTTGCGGCAGTCTTGTAGTGGGTATAGGCCCAAGCCGTCGAGACTGAGAGGTCGCGATGCTTGCCCAAGAGCGCGGCAATAGGCTGTAAGTCTGGCAGTGGCGAGAGTTTTTCCCCCCGACCGATCGCCAGCATGGTGCCCCCGTGGACGCAAAAGGGGATATCGGAGCCCAACTCTGACCCCAAAGCTTGCAGTTCCTGCAGCGTCAATCCCAAATTCCACAGTTGATTGAGCCCGACAAGCACGGCGGCAGCGTCAGTCGATCCCCCTGCCATCCCCGCCCCCACCGGAATCTGCTTTTCGATCGCAATCTCGACGCCTCCCTCTTGTCCCGTCCGCTCTTGCAACAGCGCTGCCGCCTGATAGGCTAAGTTGCTCTCGTTATGCGGCACGTCGGGATGCTCGCAGCGCAAGCGAATCTCATTTCCCTTCAGTGTGAGACGAACGCGATCGCTCAGTTCTACACTCTGCAGCACCATCACCACACGGTGATAGCCATCGGGGCGATCGCCTGTGATTTCGAGGTAGAGATTAATCTTGCCGGGGGCATTGAGAACGCAGGATTGCATGGCAGCACCACAACTCCAGAACCCACTCTACCGAAAGTTGTCGCGCCTCCTGCAATTCCTTCACGCGGCGGCTAACTTAGCCGCATCTACAGCCGCCACAATGCTCTGCCACAGTGGCAGCCCGTCACACTGGCCGGGTTCGCCGCGATTGAGGATCGACTCGACCGCTCGCTCGGGATGGGGCATCATGCCCAATACATTTCCCGCCCGATTGCAGATGCCGGCGATCGCCCCCACCGACCCATTTGGGTTGTCAACGCCATTGCCGCGATCGCAATAGCGCCAGACAATTTGGTTGTTTGCTTCCAGCGATTTCAAGGTCTCGTCGTCGCAGTAATAGCTGCCTTCGCCGTGGGCAATGGGCAGCGTCACCTGTTGACCCGGTGCGTACTGTCGAGTCCAAATCGAATCGCTGCGTTCCAATCGCAACCCCACCCGTTCGCAAATAAACTGCAGATCGCGATTGCGAATCAACGCCCCCGGCAACAGCCCGGATTCGAGCAAAATTTGCCAGCCATTGCAAATGCCCAGCACGAAGCCACCGCGCTCGGCATGCGCCTTGACCGCCTGCATCGCGGGCGAAAAATGCGCGATCGCTCCACAGCGCAAATAGTCGCCGTAGCTAAACCCCCCCGGCAACACCACCACATCGATATCGCTCAGATCTGTATCTTGGTGCCAAATCAATCGGGTGGGACAGCCCAACAGGCCGCGCGTCACCGTGGCCACATCGCGATCGCAATTGGAACCGGGAAACACAATAATGCCGAACTTACACTGACCCATCGCTAGCGATCTCCTCTAATCTTGCAAAGACCTCACTTGCGCCCGAGAGACTTCAAGCAATGGGGGCGGCAACAGGGGTGAGTTCGATGTCGTAATTTTCGATGACGGGATTGGCCAGTAGGCGATCGCACATCACCGCTAACTGCTCCCGCGCGGCAGTTTCATCGGCGGCGGCGAGATCGAGCGTAATGTATTTGCCAATCCGCACCCCGCTGACAGAGTCGTATCCCAGTTGGTGCAAGCTATGCTGCACCGCAGTTCCGGCAGGATCGAGGACGGACGGACGCAGGCTGACGACAATACGAGCTGAAAATTCCATAAAAGTGGGAAAACTGTCATTACTACTTTAAAGCTTTATTGCGGGACGCAGACTTTACTGGCTGTCCCCTATCCAACACTATCAGGAGACAACAACTGCCATCATGAGCGCTGTCTTAAGTGGAACCCGGGTCTGGGCGATCGCCCACAATGTGTTTCGAGAGACTGTTCGAGACAAGGTTCTCTATCTCATCCTGCTGTTCGCCGCCATCATGGCTGGCGCTGTGACGCTCATTCCCGAAATTGCCAACGGGGCTCACGTGCCAGTCGTACTCAACCTCGGTTTAGCCGGAATTAACATCATCGGACTGGTCGTGGCTGTCTTTATTGGCGCCGGTCTGATGAACAAAGAGGTCGAGAAAAAGACCGTGTATCTGCTCGTGGCCAAGCCAATTAACCGAGGCGAGTTAATCGTCGGCAAGCATATTGGTTTAGCTGTGACGATCTCTGCATTACTGGCCGTCATGCTGCCGATTTATTTGGGGAGCGCCACTGTCTTGGGTGGAGATGTCCCATTTGGGTCTCTGGCGCTGGCCGTCGCATTCGTCTTTCTAGAGCTCTTGGTGATGGCTGGGGCTGCGATTATGTTTGGGGTCATCACCTCTTCACTCTTAGCCACGCTGCTGACGCTGGCTCTTTATGTGATGGGCCATCTCAGCCACACGCTGCTGCAGTTTGCCCAGAATATAGAGAGTATCGGGATGCGCCGACTGCTCCAGGGTTTATTTTTAATCCTGCCCGATCTGACTCGGCTCAACCTCAAAAACGACGCCATCTACGCCCAGCTTCCCTCTCCTGCCGAATTGGGGTTCTCGGCCCTTTACAGCGTTTGCTATGCCACTGCGCTACTGGCGATCGCCGTTCTCGTTTTCTCCCGCCGTCAGTTCTAGTGGCGGTTTAGCGATCTCCCCTCCAGCTAGCCAGCCGAATTGCTAGAGATCGGGATGGTGAAATGAAAGCGGCTGCCGCGATCGGCTCCGTCGGACTCCGCCCAAATACGACCCCCCATTGACTCGACAATTTGGCGGCTAATGGCCAGCCCTACCCCCACCCCCCCGACTGTCCGGCGGAGCGATCGCTCCGCTTGATAGAGCCGCTCAAAAATTTGTTGCAGGCGATCGCCTTCGATGCCCCTGCCCGTATCCGCCACTGTAAATTGCACGCGATCGCCTGCCAGCGAGGCAGAAACCTCAATGCGACCGTCACTGGGCGTAAATTTGCAGGCATTTTCCAGCAGTTGTCGCAATACTTCCACCAGCCATTCGCCATCGGCCACAACGAGGGGCAGCTCGTCGGGCACGTTCAATTGAATCTGAGGGGAGTTTTCGAGGCGAGCAATGCTGCTGAGGGCGAGATCGATACATTCTTGTGGGGGGAGCAGCTCGATGTGCCATTCCACCCGACCGCTCTCTAGGCGAGATAGGGTGAGAAAGTCTTGCACCAGCCTGCGCAAGCGCTCGGCATCTTGGATGGCAGTATCGAGCATCACCTGCCGGATTTCGGGCTCCATCTCCGGTTCACTGGCAAGGGATTCCAAACACACCTGAATCGTGGATAGAGGAGTGCGCAATTCGTGCCCGGTAACAGCAATCAGATCGCTCTTGGCCCGATCGAGTTCCTCCAACTGCTGGTTGAGGTCATTCAGGTTTTCATAGGCTTCTGCTTGAATCAGAGCAACGCCAATTTGGACGGCCACCGCTTTGACCAGCTCCACTTCAGTCTCGGGCCAAGCCGATTGCGAAGGGCCTCCTCGATTGCCATCCTCGCACCGATGCAGCTCGATCGCCCCCAACAAGCGCCCTTGATAGAGCACGGGGACCGCCAGCCACTCCCGAATCTGCCAGGTTTTCCACAGATCCCTCAGGCGTGGTGGCAGTCGCTCCGATCGCGCCTCCGACTGGACCGCTTCTCCCTGTTGAAGCGCGTTTGAGAGCAGGGGATTGTTCCTGACAGGCCACAGGTGACCCAGGAGTGCGGAAATGCCGGGTTGGGTAAATTCGCTTTCGATCTCCACTTCATCCCGCTCTTCAGAGCAGCGATATAGCAGACAGCGGCAGCTACCCAACCCCTGTCCCAATTCCTGCACGGCAACATTAAAAATGTCCTTCACTTCGAGCGATCGGCGGATGGCGGTGACGATGCGATTGAGCAATCGCTCCCGCTGCTCCTTTTTCTGAATGGCTTTATAAGCCCGCTGCAGTTTGTATTGCCCCGCCTGCAGATACATCATCAGACGTTGCGAGAATGGATCTTGGGGGTGGCGATCTGCGGCTGACAGGCCGGATTTGAGCCCGCGCAACTCCGCTTGAGTGGCAGCGATGCTCTCGGAGAGGTCGGGGCGATACACCTCCACTTTAGCGAGTAGCAGTTGGGCAGCCTCGATCGCAATTTCGCGATCGAAGGTCCAAAACCCTTCAAACTGGCGCACTGCGTCCATCGCTGACTCGATCGGTTTCTCGACACAGACCAAGCAGGTGGCGAAACTGCGATCGACAATTACGACATGCCACTCGTTGGTCAGCGGATCGTCGCGATCGAGGGCGACGCGCTCGTAGGGCACCTCTTTGGCATGAAATTGGGTATCTGGAACGGCGAGAACGTAGACCTGACGGGCAATGGCACTAATGCGATCGTAGCGGGAGGCTTCTTGGCGGTAATACCGTTCTTGCTGAAAGCTGGCCAATACGAGGGCATCCCCCTGTTCTGACAGCACCAGATCCTCAAGGGCATGGCTGAGGGCAACGAGGGATGACTTGAAGTACACTTGCGGTCGAACTTGAGGCTGCGCCTCTAGCAAATCGGCCAGTAGCGAAGTTCGAGGGGGCCGAGATTGGGACTTAGATCGTTTGGCAGGCAATATCTGCAACCTCGATCGATGGTGCGCAGCAGCGTTTGCAATACTTCAGAAACGCCTTTTGTATTCTGACATTTCTCAGTTGCATTGGGGACAGCGATTTGGCGATCGCCCCCAACCCCAACGATCCAGTATGAGAATGCACTTGACGATCGTTTCCGAGGTTTTGCTGGAAATCTACTAGGTGGGTTGCTTCCAATGTGGCATCTACCAATGTGGCATCTAGAAGTTCTCTAAGTCGCTCTGAATTGGCGATCGCCTGTAGCGATGTCGAGACGGCTTGGCATTGGATAGAGTTTGTGGAGAGATCTGTGGTTACTCTGACCAGAAAACAAGCAGCGGTATAGTTGAAGGAATCAACAACAAGCTTAAACTGATTAAAAGATTGGGCGATGGCTTTAGAAACTTTGAAAACTTCAAAACTAGAGCTCTGCTTTGTTGGTACCTTGAGTCAAAAATAGCATAGTCAGAACCGATGAGCCTGTTTAACTGATTGAATCGATGAGAGGCAATCCTGCAGGTTAGCGGTTCGTCCAGATTGCCAGACCTTGTAAGAGTTTGAGGGCACGCTGGCGACTGCCGGGTTGGGTGAGGAGTCCTTGGCTGGGGCTGAACAAAAAAGCAAGGAAGAAGAGGCTGAAAACAACCAAGACGATCGCCGCCCCCGAGGGAATGTCGAGATAGTAGCTGGCGTACATGCCTGCAACGCTGGCGATCGCCCCCACAATGGCGCCGCCAAGCATCATTTCGTGCAGTTCTTTGACGAGCAGGTAAGCCGTCATGGCGGGGCCGACTAGCATGGCGATCACGAGCAGGATGCCGACGGTTTGCAGGCTGGCGACCACCGTGAGAGTAATGGCAGTGATGGTACCGGCGTAGTACCACTGCACGGGCAGACCTGCGGCTTGGGCTCCGATGGGGTCGAGGCTGTAGAGGAGCAGCTCTTTATAAAACAAAACAGTCACAATCGGGATGCTGATGGCGATCGCCGCAGTGAGAATGAGTTCCGAACGATTCACCCCCAAAATATTGCCAAACAGAATGTGAATCAAATCGATCCGATCGGCCCCCGGCAACACCGACACCAACGTCACCCCAATGGCCAAAAACGAGGAGAGCACCAAGGCCATGACCGTATCGATCTTGAGTTTCGACTGCGACTCAATCCAAGCCAGCATCAATGCACTCAGCACCCCCGCTACCACAGCCCCGACAGACAGGGGCAGCCCCAGCACGTATGCGACGGGCAATCCCGCTAACACCGAATGGGAAATCGCATCCCCCAACATCCCCATCTGCCGCACCAGCATGAAGCTGCCCACCACCGAGCAGAGAATGCCGAGCAATACGCCAATGGAGATCGCCGTGCGCATGAATTCGAATTGGAGCGGGTCGAGAAGCCAGGACATGGTGAGATTTGGGTTTGCGAAACAACTAAACTGCTGCCAACTGTAATGGCTGCCCGTAAGCCCGAGCCAAATTATCAATCGTCATCACCTCGGGCCGAGTTCCCACTGCCACCAAATATTTATTCAACAAAACCAGGCGATCGTAATGGTTCAGACTTTCACCCAAATCGTGATGCACCACCAACAATGTTTTCGCCGCTGCCTTCAACTCCCGAAAAATATCAAAAATAATATCCTCGGTCTTGCGGTCAACCCCCGTAAACGGCTCGTCCAGGAAAAATACATCCGCTCGCTTCGCTAGCGCCCGAGCTAAAAACACCCGCTGCCGCTGCCCCCCCGACAAATCGCTAATCGGCCGATCGCGCAAATCCGCCACATCGACCCGCTCCAACGCCGCTGCGGCCAACAACCGCGCCGACCGACCGGGCCGCCGAAATATCCCCGTATCCACCGTTTGAGCCGTCATCACAAAATTCCAGACGGTGATGGGATAATCCCAATCGATTTGCGACTGCTGCGGCACGTATGCCACCCGCGATCGCTGCTGGTGCAGCGGGCGATCGTCCAACAATACCGAACCCTCTGCACTAGCCACCAACCCCAACATCGCCTTGAGCATCGTACTTTTCCCCGCCCCATTCGGGCCGAGAATACCCACGACTCGACCGGGCTCCACCGAGAACCGAACGTTCTCCAGAGCGTGGATACCGCGATAGCGGACAGAGAGATGGTTGACTTGCAGCACGACTCCGCTCCAAAAATGAAAGGAATATGAAACAGTGTTTGCTGACAGCATATCAGACTTATTCTCGATTTTCCCTCTAAAAATGAAATGATTGTGAAAATGACCCCAATCTCTGTAGAGTTTATCTGAAAGGCAGTTTGGGGATTGGGATGTCTGTTAGCCATCGAGTTGGTAGATTTCCCCATTCGAGCCCGAATACAACTGATTGAGGTTTGAGAACTTGGAGATGAGACAAACAGAGACGAGTCGCGATCGCCTGTGGACCGCAGTAGTGGCGATCGGGTTGGGATTGGGCTTGGCAAGCTGCGGGCGATCGCCCCAAGTCGATGCGGAGAAACCGTTGCTGGTGGCCTCCTACAGCGTGCTGTGCGATATGGCGGAACAGATTGCTGGCGATACGGTCGAGCTCGACTGCCTGATTGCCTTCGATCGCGATCCCCACACCTACGAGGGCACGCCATCGGACAGACAGGCGATCGAGTTGGCAGATGCGGTGCTGTATGCCGGACTGAATTTCGAACCTTCCGTCATCCGCATGGTGCAAGCCACCCATTCACCTGCGCCAAAAGTGCCCGTTCACGAGTTGGCGGTGCAAGAGTTGATTGAGGTGGGCATTGAAGGGGAAGAAGTGCCCGATCCGCACATTTGGCACGATGTGGAGAACGGCATCCGCATGGTGGAGTTGCTGCGAGATACGTCGATCGAGCTATCTCCCGAGCATGCTGACTTGTACCGGTCGAGAACAGACAGGCTGCTGCAGGAGCTCGAACAGTTGGATGAATGGATTGGGGAGCAGATTCAGACAATTCCGAGCGATCGCCGCTTGCTCGTAACCACTCACGATGCGATGGGCTATTACTCTCGCGCCTATGGCTTGGAGGTGGCCGGAACGCTGTTGGGACTGTCCCCCGAGGAAGAACCGACGGCAGCGCGGGTGCGCGAACTCGTGCAGAGTATTCGCTCCAGTGGGGTGCCGACTGTATTTGCCGAATTGACCACCAACGATCGCGTTTTGCGCGTCGTTGCGTCAGAAGCGGGGGTGGAGATTTCCGATCGCGTCTTGATTGCTGACGGCATTGGTCGGCGGGGGTCGCCAGAAGGAAGCTATCAAGGAATGTTGGAATATAACACCTGTGCGATCGTGGATGGCTTGGGGGGGACATGCAGTCCGTTCGTATCGAGCGTAGTGGATTGACAGTCTCTGCCCCAACTCTTCGGCGAAGCTGACGGAAAACGGGTCGGCTGGAACCGAAATAAAATGGCAGTGGGCTTAGCTGAAACGCGAATGGGAATCACCTGTGTGGGAGCCCGAGCAACCTTTGGAGGAGCAAGCCTCAATGAAAGCCATCGTTATCCACAAGTATGGTTCTGCAGATGTTCTGCAGTATGAAGAGATTCCCGTTCCATCCCAAAAGCCGGATGACTTACTGGTGAAAGTTCGCGCCACCAGCGTCAACCCGATCGATTGGAAAATCCGCAATGGGATGTTCAAACTGCTCCCCAGCTCCCGACTGCCGCTGGTGTTGGGGAGCGACTTCGCTGGTGAGGTGGTCTCAGTTGGCAAAACTGTAGCTGGATTTCGCCCGGGAGATTCAGTCTACGGCTTTCTCGGTCTCGCGACAGGAGCCTATGCCGAATACGTCGCAGTCCCCGCCCAATATGCAGCTCTCAAGCCCAAAAATCTGAGCTACGAAGCAGCAGCAGCAGTACCGCTGGCCGCAACTACAGCCCTTCAAGCTCTGCGCAATAAAGGAAAACTGCAATCGGGGCAAACCGTTCTCATCAACGGCGCTTCGGGGGGAGTGGGTACCTTTGCCGTCCAAATTGCCAAAGCCCTCGGCGCTCGCGTCACCGGTGTCTGCAGCAGTAAAAACATCGAGTTCGTCAAATCTCTGGGCTGCGATCGCGCGATCGACTATACCCAGCAAGACTTCACCACCCATACAGACACGACATACGACATTGTCTTCGACGCAGTTGCCAAACAGTCCTTCAGCAGTTGCCGCTCCATCCTCCACCCCAAAGGCACATACATTACCACCCTTCCCACCCCTGGTGCTGTCTTGCAAGGATTGATACGAGAATGGCTTCCCGGCCCCAAAGCCAGATCGATTTTGGCCCGCCCGAACAACAGCGATCTGAGCGATCTCAAACAGTGGATTGAAGGCGATCGCCTGCGCCCCATTCTCGATCGCACCTACCCACTCTCAGAAGTAGCCACCGCCCATACCCACAGCGAGCGGGGACACACTGTGGGCAAGATCGCGATCGCCGTCGCTGGCGACTGAGCAACCCGTTAAGATGGGCAGGGTGCTTGTAGCACAGGAGCGATCGTAATGGTCCAAACCCCAACTCAACCCACCTCTGTAGAAGAATTTCTCGCACTGCCAGAAACCGAGCCCGCCAGCGAATTTATTGACGGTCAAATTCTGCAAAAGCTGATGCCCCAAGGACAGCACAGCCGCCTGCAACTGAAATTGGCCAATGCTATTAATGGGGTGACCGAAAAGGAGCGCTCGGCTCTAGCCCTGCCCGAGCTGCGCTGTACGTTTGGGGGACGCTCGATTGTTCCTGACATTGCGGTGTTTACTTGGGATCGACTTCCCAGCAATCCCGATGGAACGATTGCCAACAGCTTCGCGGCAGCGCCCGATTGGGCGATTGAAATCCTCAGTCCCGGCCAGTCGGTCACCCGCGTCACGAAAAAACTGCTGTACTGCCTCGATGGCGGGACTCAATTGGGGTGGCTGGTCGATCCCGACGAGCAGATCGTGCTAGTTTATCGCGCTCGGCAGCAACCTCAAGGGTTTGATGAGGAAGATGAAGGACTGTTGCCAGTGCCGGAGTTTGCCAAAAGCTTAGAGTTGAAGCGATCGCAACTGTTTGCTTGGCTTAGGGTTCGTGAATCGACTTGACTCCCACAACTACTGGACTTCGGCAAGCCTCCACTACGAGGAACGCTTAGAAGTTTGTGCAAATCCAGGTTTTGGCAACGAAAGACGTAGAGTCTCAGCTCTCTCGGGCACGATTTTCCGATCGCTCCTAGAGCCCAATATTAGGCGGATAGCGCGATCTTGAAAGATGTAATTATGCAGCCAACTGAACAACACTAGTAATCGACTGCGAAAACCCGGCAGATAAATGAAATGGACCACTAGCCACATCAGCCACGGCAGAAACCCCGTCAGGGAGAATGGCCCAATTTGACCCACCCCCGAGTAGCAACCGATGATAGCCAGCCTCCCCTTGTTAAAGTAGTGGAAAGGTCTGGGCGTTTTCCCCGCAAGCTGTCGAGCGATGTTGCGAGCTACAGCAACCCCTTGCTGCAAGGCTTCTGGCGCGACCCCCGCCAAGGGCTTGCCTCGGTGCAGTACGTGGGCTGAGTCTCCAATGACATAAACATTAGGGTGAGACTCCAACTGCAGGGTGGGCAACACGACTAATTTCCCTTTGGCTGCAGTTCTCAGCTCCGCTGAAGTTCTGGGAATAGAAGCTTCCTGACCCGCTGTCCAAATCACGGTTGCTGTTGGCAGCGCCATACCAGAGTGTAAGTGTATGCTCGTCGGTGTGACTTGGCTGACTCTAGCCTGGAGCTGAATCTCAACACCCTTCTGACGCAGTTTATGAAAGGTATAGCGGCCCAAAGAAGGGGGGAGATCGGCCAGGATCGCATTGCCAGACTGAAGTAAGATAATTCGAATCTGTTGGAAATCGAGTTCGGGGTAGTCTCGCCTCAATGCTCCCTTCAGTTCCACTAATGCCCCTGCCATCTCAATTCCTGTGGGACCACCGCCGACGATCGAAAATGTCAGTAGTTGTTGGCGACGGTTTGCATCTGACGATCGATTTGCTCGTTCGAAGCATTGCAAAATATGGTTTCTGATCGCGATCGCTTCATCAAAATTTCTCATCGATAATGCATATTGTGCAGCTCCTGGAACACCCAGAAATTGGGTTCGACTGCCTGTCGCCAATACTAAAAAATCATAGGGGATAATAGCATCCTCGGTTTCGATCGTCTGACGGGAGAAATTGATGTGGTGAACCTCAGCCATTAAAAAGCGAATGCTAGTTGAATGTCGTACTAACGTTCGAATGGGATAAGCAATCTGCTCGGGTTCCAACTGAGCGGCTGCCACCTGATAGAGCAGAGGAATAAAGGTACTGTAGTTGTTGCGATCGATCAACAAGATCTCTAATCCCAGTTTAGCTAGAGATTGAGCTGCTTGCATGCCACCAAAGCCAGCACCTACAACAACGGCTTTAAGTTGCCTTTTCATCTCTTTCTTTTCCTCGATCGAGGCGAAAAGCCTAGGACATTACAATAGCTGAAATGCTCAGAGCGTTTCGGATTAACTTCGTCATTGAAAATCGGGGTGCAATATCCTTTACCCTCAGTGCGAACCTTTCTGATGAGCTATTATTTGATTGACGTCCCTTCTAGAAAAATAATCTTTGAGTTTTTTTCAGGAAAATTATTATTAGAGCCGTCCCCTCATCCGCACGAATGAGGAGATAAGGCTCTACTCTCTTTAAGAGGCTGATTCAGCTGAGTCGAGTTCGCTCGGTTCGAGATTATCTTCAGTATTGCCTTCAGCCATAATTGAGCCAGACTTGCGCTCTTCGATGGTTGCCATCACGAAATACAAGGAAAGGGGAGCAGCGTAGCTAGCTCCACGCTCGATAAATTCAAAGATGCCCCAAGTTGCACCCGAGAAGATAAATAATGATTCTGAGGCCATTTTCCACACACAGATGAAAAATAGCAGTGGGGCCGATCGCTTCAACAAAACTGAGACACCCAGGACAACCTCAAACCAGCCAATCGTTATCATCGCCATCTGGGTAGAGCCAAATAGGGCAGAAATACCGACAGCATCATAGTGACCCGCCAAGCCAGCCTTGCCATCAATTGCGCCAAAAATACCGTGGCCGATGAGGTAGATCGCGATCGTCACCTGTAGGAAAGTCCTGAGAAAGCGCCATTGCTCTGTACTGAGAGTTGGAATATTTTTGACCCATTGAAACCATCCGTGGCGCTTGACATCCCACCAAATCATCAAGAAGGCAGCAAACGGTATGCCGTAGTTATAGCTTCGCTCGAATAACTCACTGACGGGCTCTCCGGCAAGCGGTCTGAGAAAGGCCGTCATCAACCCCCAGGCTGCCATGAATAGCAAAAAAGCTTTTCTAGGTGCAAAGAAAGCCATCAATCCCAGCACAATATCCATCGTGCCAACGATTGGCATCAGTCGCCAAGCTGCCCACTCTGGAATGCCCCATACCGCAAAATAAGGGAGCCATCCACTTTTGGTGATTACGCCAAAGGCTCCGTGGCCAATGAATTCCCAGCATACCCCCATCCTGAGAAGCCACCAGATTTTTGACTCATTATTCTCAAAAATTTGGGCTGCTTTAGACTGTGCAGCGCTACCGATCCGTAGAAGACTACTCATTAAGCGTCATTTAACCTCGCAGAAGTGTCAATCAACCTCACAGACTGAGCCTTGCTTCACATGATAGTAGCGACGCGATCTTAGAAAATCCGTAATATCAACTATGAGACTCGTGGTCTCTTGTGTTTATACCTACAAAATATTAGCTTTCCTGACCTTGCATTCACGAACACTTTTTAGTCATAAATAAATTGAGGTTTGTTGCAATTCCTCGTTTGGCACCATTGGATATGCCAAGCAAACGTTCTGGCAGGGACAAGCCCTATTTAAGGAGAAAGATGGCTCGCTAGGGGACTTTTTATTCTAAATTGGTGCAGGTGTGTATTGTATTTTATGTCAATTTTGTTGATACCACTCGGCTTTTTGGAGTGACAACATGATGAAATTCGTTCCGCACGCAGAAATAATGAGAGAATGATTGGAAATAGGTCAATTGCATTCGGACGTATTTTGCGCGGCAGATCTTGCACTGGGGGGAAACCCCGCCCCTACAGGGACATGCTCCTGGCATGGTGTCAATCCATCTGAAACTCGGATCTCGTTCGTTTGGAAGATCGGGATGGCTTCGACCTCGATCTTGTTAGCGATCGATCAGGGAAAACCATTCACTGGGAATGGTGGAGATTGCCCGCAATACAGAAGCCTCGTCAATATCGCTGGGACTGCGACCGGTTTCCGACACCGTTCCCGAAGGTACCGCAATCAGCTCCCCCTTCGCATTCAAGGTCGCGCCGCCTGAATTGCCCGCATTCACTGTCACATCCGACAAAAAATCGTAGCGCTTGCCATCCCTCGACAAAATGGCGCTCACCACCCCCTGAGTCAGCGTTAGGTAAGATGCTCCCCCCGCCTGAATGGCCGTGGTTCCAGGAAATCCCAAGACAGTAATCGGCTCCCCCAAGGTAACCCCGTCCACATCCCCTAACGGAATCGTATTGAATTGCAAATTGGCGGGGAGAGGATTGCCTAACAGATCGCTGGTAATTTGCACCAATGCCAGATCCTCTTCGGGAGCCATTCGTTTGATGGTGCCGCGAAACAAGGGGGTAACGGGGCGATCGGGGCGGAGGGCTAAACCGATGTAAATGGTTTCGTCCAAGGGTTGGGTCGAGTTGTCGCTCTCGGCTAAGACGTGAAAGTTGGTCAACAACAGTCCTTTGTCTGTCAAGAGGGTGCCCGACCCCGTATTGACGCCGATGTAGACCTGCACAATGCTGCGAAAACGAGCTTCTAAGTCAGAATTTTCCGCTTCCCTCGAAGCCATCTCGGCGATCGCCGCTTCAATATCGAGGGGTTGTAGATCGGTATTGCCGGCCAGGGGCAAATCGCGGGCATCGATCGCCCGCAGCCTGTCTGCACCCGTGACCGAGAGGGTGTATTGACCCTGTTGCAAAACGCCGTAGGTGGAAACCAGGACAACGTATTCTCCCGGCTCGAAGGTTTCAAAAACGCGGGAGTTGAAATTAAAGTCGGAGCGATCGTCGTTTTCGACTACGACTGCGCCGTTGCGATCCAACACGCGCAAATAGGTATCGAAGTCCTCCGAGTCCAGTTCGAGCGCGATGCGATCGCCATTCCTGACCGAAAGTCGATAGCCATTGCCCAAACTGCCGTTAGACAACAATGTACTGCCTTCGATCGCGAGCCTGCCTCGGTCTTGGGCGTCAGGGCGATCGTCGGCGCTGCCCCCCACTTTTTGCGCCACCAGCTGCGGCAGGCGATCGCTCGCCAACACTGATGTCTCGGGTGATGTCTTAGGAGATTGCGATGGCAAGGCTGACATCGCTGACAGGGTTGTATTGCGGCGGCTGTCGACCTCTATAGGAGGACTGAAATCGAGCCAGATTCCGCTCAGTCCCAGTGCCGCCGCCGCTATCCCAAGCTTCCAATGACAACTCACGCTCGACCTTCCTAGTTTAGAAACATGCTTTTTTCAATAAGCCCACAATAGACCACCTTACCCGCTTGCCCCTCAGTCGAACCGGATACAAACCCCATTCCCCTGTGATGGCCTGCGCTTGTACTTAATATCCAGTGGCGAGGGCGTCGGGAGTCGCGGCAGCCACTTCCACCCGCAGCACCTTCGACTCGAAGCGACCGTCGGGATAGAACCACAGTTGGCGCACTCCGGGGGCGATCGCCTCTAGCGAAAAGCGATCGCTACGGGGTTGAAACTGAACGCAAGTGGAGGGACAGGCCAGATATTTCACCCCCCGCCGGGTATAGTTCCAGGCTTGATGGACGTGGCCGAACAAGACCGCACGCACGCAGTCAAATCGATCCAGCACGGCAAACAGCTCGGTTGGATTCGCCAGAGTGGAGGTATCTAGCCATTTCGACTCTATTAAAAAGGGGGGATGGTGCAAGCAAATCAGCACGTGCCGGTCCTGATGGCAGGCCGCGCTCAACTGCTGCTCCAGCCGCTCTAATTGCTCGACAGCGAGATGACCTCCCGCCTGTTTGGGTACTGCCGAGTTGAGCAGAATAAAGCGCCAGTTGCCCCGCCCAAAGGTTTTGTCGGCCAAGAGGCGATCGCTTTCTCCCAGTCTTTCTCCCGCTTCCCAGCGGGGTGCTCCCAAAACGGCTTCCATGGCAGGCAGCGAATCGTGATTGCCGGGAAGCCAGTAGGTATCGATGGACAAAGCGGCAAGGGCTTGGCGGAGTCGTTGGTAGGACTCGGGGCTGCCGTCTTGCGATAGGTCGCCGGTTGCTAAGAGCAGATCGGGGGGCGGTTGGAGTTGGGCGATCGCCTCCAGCACCCCCTGCAACGTCTGGGAGGTATCGACCCCCAACAGTTGCATTTGGGGCCGCGCAAACAGGTGGGTGTCTGTGATTTGGATGGCGTAGAGGCTGTGGGTAGACATGCGCTGCGTTAGGCTAGTGAGTCCCGACCGAGCCCGTATGAATGCCAGCGCGATCGTGAAAGGGGAACGAGGGCAAGGCAATTGAGGGCGCTAGCAATGGCTCGATGCGGCGAAAGTAGTTCCAGTGTGACGATCCGATCGCTCTTTTGCTGCGATCGCGGTCACTGCCGATGGACTTTAACGGGTTTAACGCCCATCGGCAACCTCATTTGAGGCAGCGGGCCACGAGCGTGCGATGGCGGGGGCTACTCGCCTCTTGATGGGGAGTCTCAAAACCGGCCTCGGCGATCGCCGAAGCAATATCGAAACTAAAGTAATCGTCTAAAAAGGGCTCGGTACTCTTGAGCAATGTCAAGACAAACGCGGGCATATTGCGATGCACCTCGCTGTCGGGGTTCATATCCATTAGGGCCAAGTGGCCGCCAGGGCGCAGTAGGCGGTGGGCTTCGGCAAACACTGCCCGCGAGGCCGTGCTGGGCAACTCGTGACACACCAAGCAGAGGGAGACGAGATCGTAGGAATTGTCGGGTAAACCGGTGGCCTCGGCTGCCGCGTGATGCCAGCGCACCTGACGCTGTTGCCGATCGGCCCGCTGCTGGGCCACCGCCAAGAAATAGGGGGACAAATCCAGGCCAGTCATAGCGGCTGTAGGGAAGCGATCTTGCAGAGCAAATGTACTCATGCCGACGCTGCAGCCCAAATCCAGCACATCGACCGGGGGAGTCGGTAACTGGGCGGCCACAATATCGTGATAGGCGGCCCTCATGCGGGCATCGCCCTCCACGCCCGCATCGGGCCAAATCCCGGCGTGAACGGCATAGGCTGCCACCTCTACCTCTGTGGCGGCGTCCCAACTGAGGTTGCCTGCAGGATAGGCGTGGAAGGGGGACTGGTAATAGTTGGGGTAGGCCAGGTTGGGGTTGCGGATGCGCTGCCAGAGACTGGCCCATTCGGGGGATAAGTGGGTGCCCGTGCCGAGGGCTTGGGGACCAATTTGGGCTTTGAGTTGGGCGGTGCGATCGCGCCACGCCACCCCCATCGACTCGGCTCGACGAATCATCCGATCGCGGGCCTGTTGCCTTGCCCAGTTGTAGAGAGGCTGAATCGCCAATAAACCGTTTACCAGACGGACGAGCGGGGTTCTTTTGGCAGGGGGGGAATCAACGGCGACAGTCATAAGCGTTCAGTTCGGCGATTTGGATAGTGTTGGAACGATGAGGGGTTAAGACGAAATATGCCACCACCCAAAGACGGGGCCGATAATTCTCACCACCACCCAGTAGACGGCCATGCCGCCAATCCCGATCCAGGCTCCGCGCGTGGTCAACTCGTAAACCTGTTTCATTTGCCCTTTATTCACTGGGGCACCGGGCCAAATGGGTTCGAGATCGGGCTCGCCATATTTCTCGCCCAATTCCTCTTGGCGGCGTTTGGCTTCTCCCACGACTATTTCCTCACAGACGCATAGCACTTTCATCAAACCACGCCTGACCGAAAGGTTCCATCAAAATATGCAAAGTTGAGACTAGTTGGCTATAGATGGGCTAGCTAGCGTTTGGAGGAGGATCGCCTGTACCTCATGGCAGCACCGATAGCCAGAGCCAGCAGGCTGCCCAACACGGCAGTGGGTTCGGGAATACCTGTGGATGGAGTGATTAGAAGAGGTGGTTTCCCATCAGAAGAAGTTGTCCCATTAGAAGTTGTCCCATTAGAAGTTGTCCCATTAGAAGTTGTCATATCGGAAGGAGTTATCTCAATGACAGACTCCCCGCCAGAGCTATCGCCACCGGCTAAAAAAGGACCCACAAGAGCAAATAAAAGGCCAGTGCCTGCAGCAATCGGGACTTCGGGTTGGGTGGGATCGATAGTTTCGAGTAAAGGATCGCAGATCTGTTGGGCCTCGATAATTTGTCGTTCTTGACGTAAGGTTGCGGCGGCGGCTTCAGATTCCTGTTCAATTGATAGGTCCTCGGGGTGAAGCCCTGTCAATAAAGGATTTGAAGCTAACTCGCTGCAGCGATCGAAGAGCCGCACTTCTTCCAAAACGCCATTGCGCACCAGCCCGAATTCTCCGGGCTGCAAGCGCCCAATCTCCTGAAACTCTCGATTGTAGAGCTGTAACTCACTGGTGAAGGTGAACGCTTCCAGGACATTGTCCCCCTGCTGCTCCTCGCTTTTGAGTGCGATCAAACTGCCCTGCACTGCAGCAACTGCCGAAGGTGTTACCACTGTGGCCCCACCTGCCCCTACAGGTGTGACTACCACCATTTCCCCGTCATTCAGTTGAAGTTGACGTTCGGCAGGCACAAACTGAAATAAAGAATTTTGCCCCACTCGAATGAGAGAGGCATCGTTAAAAATCATCTGGGCGAGTGCCTGCGCTGCCGTTGCCAGCTTGTCTTCTGGAACGAGCAAATCGCTCACTTTGGCAGGCCGGATGGGCTGCCGTTGCAATTCAACTGTGACTGCGTTGACCACGCGATCGACGGTGGCTTCTGTCAGGGGTAGAGGGTTGTCTGCCCGAGCCGGAATCGCAAGGGTTGAGAGGAGAGTGGCGATCGCGAGACTGCCGACAAGTTGAGTGGTTTGGGCGTAGGCAGGGAACCGATGCATGACAGGAGACAGAATGGCGCTGAGATATTATCAATCCCATCTTTGTTCTTAGGTCTCATACCCCTAGAGATATGCTAAAGGGGAAATGGCCAGTTTTTTTCCTCAAGAAAACTCAAACAATTATTTAAAAAAGCAGTAATTTAACTCCTTTGAAACTCATTGGACATTCTCAAGTTGGACATTCTCAAGTTGGATATTCTCAAGTTGGACATTCTCAAGTTGGACATTCTGCAAGTTGGATATTCTCAAGTTGGACATTCTCAAGTTGGGCATTCTCAATCATTCGGTCTACTTCTAATCAATACGAGTCGATCGAGACATCCATAAAGCCCTAGATTACGTTCGAAGCCAAGGCGTTGTTCAAATGAAGACAATCATTTCGATCTAGCGTCAAAACTTCAACAGGCTACTCAGTAAGCTGTTGCTGAATGCCGCCCCATTCTGCAAGTGTGACTCTACCGCTAACTAGTTTAAACCAACGACAACAAGAGGGGAAACAAAATGCCGGCTGTCGCAAGCCGAGCTATAGCGAGCGGTGAGCCGCACTGCAAGCAACACTGGCGATCGCTCAATGTGAAATGTTGTGAAGTTGAAGTTGAACTTAAACCTTTAGACAGATTTCCAGAGCTTTGCTTATGATAATTTGAGATTGTGGTGTTGCCGCCTGCGATCGCCGCCACCTTATCTTTAACAAGTATTTGGGAGCAAATTCCTCACGTATATTAAGCTTGGGGAAAGTGTTGTAGACTTCGATGGGCATCTCTCCCTCAGCTGCTCGACTCAACTGGTTCCGGCATCACATTAAAGCCTGGGCCAAATACAATACGAGAGACTTTCCCTGGCGACGAACCCGCGAACCTTACAAAATTTTCATCGCCGAATTTTTGTTGCAAAAAACCGACGCCGATCGCGTTGTGCCCATCTACGATCGCTTTCTAGTCCAATACCCCAATCTCGATCGCCTCGCCCGAGCTGACGTAGCCGAGCTAGAACGGCTGTTGGCCCCCCTCGGGCTGCGGTTTAGAGCCGAACGCCTGCACCAATCCGCCCATCTTCTCATTCAGGACTATCGCAGTCGCATTCCCAAACGCGAAACGGAACTACTCGCGCTCCCCGGCGTGGGACCGTATACCGCCAAAGCCATCTGCGCCTGTGCCCACGGCCAGCGCACGCCCGTTTTAGACGTGAATGTGGCTCGCATCCTCGGTCGCTTTTTCGGCTTGCCGCTGCTGCGCTTGCCCCAACGAGATCCCGACTACAAAGCCCTCGCGGAACTTGTCGCCCCACAACGGCGTGTGGATCGGTGGAACCTGGCCTTGCTGGATTTTGGAGCGCTGGTTTGTAAGGCCAAACGGCCCAAATGCGGGGATTGCTCGCTCAGACGCCGCTGCGAGTTTGTCAGAACTGCCGCGTAAATCCTTACTCGGGGCGCAAGAGGGGGAAAGCGATAACATCGCGGATGCTAGCGGAGTCGGTCAGCAGCATGCAAAGGCGATCGATGCCAATCCCCAGACCCATTGTGGGGGGGAGGCCGTGTTCGATCGCCGTGACAAAGTCCTCATCTAAAAAGTGCGCTTCTTCGTTGCCAGCAGCTTTGAGGGCCGCCTGAGCTTCTAGGCGAGCGCGCTGATCGAGCGGATCGTTCAACTCCGAATAGCCATTTGCCGTTTCGCGACCGACAATGAAGAGCTCGAACCGCTCCACCAATCCGGGCTTAGAGCGATGCACCCGAGCCAGCGGCGAGTTTTCCACCGGATAATCCAGCACGAACGTGGGCTGGCGCAGATCCGCTTCGCAGCAATCCTCAAAGGTCTTGACTAACAGCAGTCCCAAACTGTCACAGTCCTCCATGCCCTTCAGATTCAAACCGGCGACTGCTGTCTTTGCTGCCGCGAGCGCCTCATCTGCCGGTTTACCGGCAAATTGCTCGAAATCAATCCCCGTCTTCTCTTGCACTAAGTCGTGCATCGTCACCCGACGCCAAGGGGGGGTCAGATCGATCGCCTCGTCCTGATAGGTCAACGTTGTGGTACCCAATACCGCTCGGGCGCAGTTGACAATTATCGTCTCGGTCAGGGCCATCATGTCGCGATAGTCGCCGTAGGCTTGATACACCTCGACAGAAGTGAACTCGGGGTTGTGGCGGGTGGAGATGCCTTCGTTGCGGAAGATACGGCCCAATTCGAACACCTTTTCGAAACCGCCCACAACGAGACGCTTGAGATGGAGTTCGGTGGCAATGCGCAGGAATAGATCGAGACCGAGGGCGTTATGGTGGGTGCTAAACGGACGCGCTTCGGCCCCCCCCGCTTCCGACTGCAAGACGGGGGTTTCAATTTCTAAAAAGCCGCGATCTTCGAGGGTATGGCGAATCGTACGCACGACGATCGCCCGCTGCCGAAAGGTTTCGCGCACCTCTGGATTGACCATCATGTCGATGTAGCGTTGGCGATAGCGCTTTTCCACATCTTTGAGCCCGTGCCACTTGTCGGGGAGTGGCAGCAGCGACTTACTCAGGATTTGGTATTCGTCCACTGCCACCGACAATTCCCCTTTATCGGTGCGTTTGATGGTTCCCGAAACTCCCAACCAGTCGCCTGCGTCGGTCATTTTTTTCAGGGTGTTGAAGGCCCCTTCCCCCATGCCCGCACCAATCCGCTGCTTATCTAGATAGAGCTGAATGGTACCGGAATCATCTTGCAGGGTGAAAAAGGCCAGTTTGCCAAAGACGCGCCGCAACATGATGCGACCGGCGATCGAAACGCGATCGCCGACTTCTTCCCCAGCCGCCAGATCGGCATATTTGTCTTGCAGATCTCGGGCCATGTGGGTGCGATCGAACTGGTAGGCATAGGGTTCGATTCCCTGCGATCGCAATTGATGCACTTTCTCGATGCGCGCGGCTTTGAGAGCATCGATATCCTCTGGCGGTCGATCGGGAGAAGCAGGTGGAGTAGACATGTGAACGAGATGTTTCAGACCTCCAACAGTCTAGGGGACGATTGGCTTGCGCTCCAAGGGATGTTAGATGCTCGGCCGACCTTAGCGCTTTTTGGCAATGCACATTAATGACAGGGCTGCCTCCACAGAATCGGGGTCGATCCCGGAGAGTCGTTGAGCCCAGCGATATTTGCTGGCCGCCCGACCGCAGTCTCCCTTTAACGCCTGTACGCCAACGGTATGGTTGTGGGGTACAACCTGGACGTCAAACCCTAACGGCCTTAAAACCTGATGGAATAAGCTCGGCGTGACGCCATATCCCGGCCTGTGGTGAACTTCCGAGGCTTCGCACCATCTTTGTTGCTCGATCGATCGATGCCCGCCCCGCTGAATGCAGCGATACACGGGCAACCTCAACCGCCACAACCACCATCCCAGACCTCGAAAGTTCCAAGCTGACTGTTGAGGATCGCAATCGGTAATCAGCAGGCCGTTCGGGCGAACTAAACGGGCGGCCTCACTTAAGACCCGAGGCATGTTATCGCAATGGTGCAAGGTTGCATTTAAGGCGACAACATCTGCAAAGCCAGACTTGAGGGGAAGATCGTGGGCATCTGCCAGCAGGGGCGCGTATCCCATCTCCTGCGCCATCTCCAAAGTTTTCTCTGAGACATCAACCCCGATCGGCAGCTCGGGTTTCCCTCCGAGGGTGGCGTACAGATTGCCCGGACCGCAGCCAATATCTACCACCACCTTGCCATCCCAACTGCCGAGGGCTGCCCTCCAACGGGCTTCAAATGTCTCGTTGCGGTGGCACGCCTCAAAATATTCTCTCGCCCATTCCGGGCGGCTAAAATAATAGCGATTGGCCAGCAAGGCGGGGCTGGGGTTGGCGATCGGGTATTTTGCGATCCCACTTGCGCGAGTGATGCATCGATCCCACGGTTGCAAATATTGAGCTAATTGCGTAGAGATGGTGCTACCCATTCAGAACTGCCCCCTAACCGCTCTATGGCTAGACAAATCAATGGACGAGAAGAGAATCGACTGCCGCACCTACCCAATGGAACCGACGAATATATAGTCGACGAATGTATATCGATTCTGTGGATCGAACTAAGTTAAGTATTTACCCAGTCATTGAGTGAAATTACATAAGCAGATTCTAGCACTAATCTCTCGATCGCCCTGAAATTCCCTCTATAAGCCTCAAACCGAGCGAACGCACGGGCTACCGACAGGGGACTGAGCGGATTTGTGTCAATGTGCCGGAGTAGCGGTCGAATTCCTGCCTTTGCCAGTACAAATGTGCGGCTTGCTGCCAGTCGGCGCAAGCACCACTGGAATCTTGCAAGGATATGCGAGCATTGCCTCGCAATGCGTAGGCTGCGGCAAAGGAGGGATGGAGGGAGATGGCTTGAGTGGCATCGGCGATCGCCTCTCGGGCTTGGCCCAAGCGACTGTGGGCAAAACTGCGCCCGACGTAGTTAGCCGCATCGGTCAAGGGATCGCCCGTACCCACTGCGATCGCCTGACTGTAATCTCTGACGGCCTGTTGGGGATTGTCGCTAGAGAGATAGGCTGTGGCGCGAAGGGCAAAGGCTTCAGCAGAGCGGCTGTCGCGGTCGATCGCCTGCGTGTAAAAAGCAATGGCTCCCTGTATGTCCCCCGCGTCGAACCGCTGGCGACCGATGTCTAGCAAGCGATCGCGATCGCTGGAGAGGGTGGCAGAGTAGGTGGACCTTTCCTGCAAGCGCGAAGGGCGGCGCAGGGGCTGGCAGCGCAAGCCAAATTCTCGGTCCACCTGGCAGATGGGTCCTTCCGGCACCTGTGCCGCCGCTGGGGCGGCCACCGCTAACCCTGCCAGAACTGCTAAACCCCAAGCTCGCACGGGCTAACCCTCACTTTCTCCCCACCATAGCCAGTTCTATCCGATCTGGAACGGAATTCAACCAAAATTTAACCCGATTGAGGGGACCGCCTGGAAGCGGGGCCAGCGGTGGAGTGCAGGGTTTCCGCAAAATTGAGCTAATTGGTCGAATGAACCTTGGATTTCTTGCCTGCTAGCTCAATGGCGACAGAGGAGGTAATGCGAGGGCTGCCCACCTTCCAGAGAGATTCGCGACCCTGACGTCCCGCACGGGTAAACGTCCACGACTGCCAGCGACAGTCGCCTGTTGCTTTGACTCGGGCCAATAGCGTACTGGCTTTGAGCCCCGTGATGGAACACACCTGCTCGGTGGTGAGCAACCACAGGCGGGCTGCGCAGTCGTCTAAAAACTCGAACTGCTCTCTCAATTGACTTAAAGACAGGCGATCGCCATTATTGTTGCTCCCATACCGATCGTCGTCTGACAGCAAGCGGGGCAGGGGAGCCAGCATTGGCGATCGCGGTATCGATTGGAGGCGATCGCCGGGTTGGGGAGATAAGTTGCTGGCGGGCAAGACCTCGGGCAGCATCGCCCCCGAAAACTCTGCTAATTTGCCTCCCGCCTGGAGGTGGCGGTGGAGGGCGTCGAGGAGCGGCAGTTCTTCTTCATCCACTGCCGCATGGCGATCGACCCCGTCAGCATGGGGATAAATTTCAATGTCGAGCAACTGCAACCACTGTGTTAATTCATCTAGATCGATGCGATAGCGCTTTTGCAGGTCGAGCAGCGAATATTTTGTCTCACGCATGGATGGACCGTTCGAGACTTCAATTGTTTCTATCGTACTCAAGCCAGGGACTCACTGAGACTTTAACCCAGCATTTGCGATAATTTGTCACGATGAATAAATTGTCACGATGAAAGGGTATGGCACGTTGATATTGAAAGGGAGAACAGAACCTCAGCTAAAATCCAGTGCTTGCCACAGGATGCGATCGGTTCGCCTAAATGTTATGGATCTCGTCATTACGGCATCGGCAATGTTGATGCGCGGGCACGGACGGCAAAAAAAGGTTGGGGGCTCGTCAATCTCGCTGCTTATAGCAGTTTTCATTGGAGTGAGGTATAGCATGGCATCTGTAACGTTGTCATGGCAAAGCTTTTGATGTACCTCATTCATCCCGAAACCGCTATATAAACCGCATCTAGTCTGAAACCCGTAGTTTTGAGGAGATGCCTATTAGCCGATCTCACTAGCGCTGTCACTCGCTGCATTCGCCCCCTAATCCCCCATTCTGGGGGACTTGACTACAGGACTAGCTGGCTTTGGGAGACGGGGAACGAGATCGCTGTTGTTAAAGCTGTAGAACGAAGTCGAGAACCTTTCACAAGTCCCCCACTGGTGGGGGATTTAGGGGGCTGAGTGCAATGCCTAAAAACTCCAGGTCTCAACATGGATGAGGTTTATGCCCAGCAGATGTAGGAAGACAGTGACAGATATAATTGACTCGCCACAGTTTTTGGTGGGTGCTATGTTCTTGCCCTCGCTGCCACAACTCGATCGCCTACCCGAGTCATTACCCGTTGAAGGGGCTGTACGAATTGATTTGGAAGAAGGAATTCCTGTTTTTAGAGCCTCCCAGTTCGTGCAGTCTCACATTGAGGCGTTATTGTCCAAACAGCGCGAGTCTACTCTCAGCCCAAAAGAAGAAGAAGAATTAGATCGCTACGAAGTCATTGACGATTACCTCAGCCTGGTGAATCGCACTGTGCGCAACCTCGCCCTCGGACAGCCAACCTAGGGATCGCACGAGTGGCTCGCACCAAGCTTTCCGCATCCGTCCGGCAGAGAGTCCGACAGCGAGCCCATTACTTGTGTGAATACTGTCATGCTAGCGAGCAATGGCAGTACATCCGTTTTACGATAGACCATGTCCTACCTCTATCTGCTGGAGGCGACGATACTCTCGACAACTTGGCTCTAGCTTGTTTTCACTGCAATCGCAGAAAGTCAAACCAATTGACGGGGATCGATCTGCTGACAGGGAAAAGCACCTCTCTCTTCCATCCGAGACAAATGCAATGGAGCGACCACTTCATTTGGTCGGCAGACGGTCTGTCGATTGTGGGTCTCACCCCAACTGGGCGGGCAACTGTGGCAGTCTTGGTCTTAAATCGGCAAAGGACGATCGCAATTCGCGCAGCCGATCGTCAGCTCGATCGGCATCCTCCCGAAGGCGATCCCATTCAACCGTCTTAAGTCTTAACCCAGAACTTTCTCCGAGCAATGCTGCCATCCGATCGGAATCGATTTTGCTGCTAGTTCTGACAGTGGCCGCGATGTCAATGGCGATAAAAGTCCTTCTCGTGGAAGTCCCAGGCATAGAGGATTTGCGGGACAGCCTTGAAAATCAAATTATACTGGAGTTCGCGACACTTCTGTAACGCTGCCACCATGATTCCAGATGCCACCTCCAACTCATCCAATCCGGTAGAAGGTCTTATCGGCGATCGCTACCGCATCCTCCATCAGATTGGCCAAGGGGGCTTTAGCCGGACGTTTCTGGCGGTTGACGAGAGCCAGCCCAGCAAGCCCCGTTGTGCGGTCAAGCAATTTTTTCTCCAACCCCAAAATCAACTGCACGCAGATAAGGCGTCACTGCTATTCGAGCAGGAAGCTGCTCGACTCAAGGAGCTGGGCAATCACGATTGCATTCCCACTTGTCTCGACTATCTCGAAGCGGGGCAGCATCGCTATCTGATTCAAGAATTTATCGAAGGCCCGAATCTCGAAGAGGAGCTGGAGAAGCTCGGCCCCTTTAGCGAAGCGCAAATTTGGCGATTGCTGACCAATTTGTTGCCCACGCTGCAATTTATCCACAGCCAGAATATTATTCATCGCGATGTCAAACCGGCCAACATTATTCGCCGCAAGCAGGACGGTCAATTTGTTTTGGTGGATTATGGGGCAGCGAGGTTTGCGACGGGAACTCTAATAGCTGGCTACGGCACCACCATTGGCAGTGCTGAATATGCGGCTCCCGAGCAATTGCGCGGTCAAGCATTTTTTGCCAGCGATTTGTACAGTCTCGGGGTGACCTGTATTTATCTACTCACCCAAATTTCGCCGTTTACACTGTTCGACATTCATACCGATCGTTGGGTTTGGGATGACTTTCTCCTGCAGTCGATTAGCGAAGACCTCGGGTGGATTTTAGACGGTCTGTTGGAGCAGGCGGTGAGTCATCGCTATCAATCAGTTGAAGAAGTGCTTGCAGATTTTGCTCCGTTTCTACCTGAACCCAAGTCAAACGGGACTAACGAGATCCTCAAACCAGCAGTCGGCCCCTTTGTAGAAGCTGATGTCAAGCCCAACTCATTGACGCCAAAAGCATTTGGCGATCGCCGACTTCCAGAAGATGAGCCTACAGCTACAACTCAGCAGTCTCGACCCGAGCCTGCATCCATCCCTCGGAACTTTTCCCAACCAGAAGTAGTCTCCAATCCGTGGATCGAGCCACAGGCTAGCGCTCGTCCGCTAGAGATCTCAAATAGCCCAACTCGGGTCCTCAATCGTGTTTTATTTCAAATTACCCCGTGGTTAAGCCGCCATTTCCCGCTACTACATCGATATCGGGAAGACCGTTTATCCCAACCCAATCTGCCTGAAGTTTCTGGAGAAAAAAATACCAAATTGATAATTCTGCGGGGCGTTTTTGGCTCTCTACTGACTCTATATAGTATTTTTCTTGTAGCTAGATTATTTGTGCGATCGCCCTCTCCAACTGCGGACTTAGGTGTAGTTCTCGAGAATGTGGGCCTCGAACCAGAACCGTTTGAACGCGTTGATGTCGTGCGCTTTGCATCGGACGATCCACCCCCTGTCGGTCCCCCTCCAAATGCGCGCAGATTTTATGCCCTCGATCTGGTCAGCACTAGACCAGATGTCATAATTAGCCGTAACTCAGTCAACAGTGCCCTAACAGAATTTTCTTGGTCTGGCTCCTCGCCCGAAGTCAGGCGATCGCTGTCCGTAAGATTGACCGATGTTGCTACCATTCCCGACTCCTCTGCAGCCTATGCCATCAGCAATCACAGTCTGTACGAAATCGATTTAGAGACTGGGACCGTTACAGAAATGACGATTCCGCCTACTTTCCCCGAACTCAGTTGGACTCAGGGGATTACCTACGATCCCGAGCGTCGCCGAATGTTTGTCGCTACTTTGGGAGGTGAAGGATACCTGTACGAGTATCGAGTTGACACAAACGAGTGGGTGGCGGCACATAGCTTGAACAATATCGATCTCGAAGCGATCGCCTACTCGCCCCAACACGATCGCCTGTTCGGCATTGAAACCAATTGGGGTGACCGCAAGGGTCCTCACCGACTGGTGGAATTGCGCACTGACGGAAGTCTAGTCAGACGGATTGAATTGTCTCACTATCTTGCGGCGGCGTCTGAGGCGCTGCCACTCATCCAACTAGCCAGCAATGGCGATTATTTAGCTGTGGTCGTTGGATACGATTCACAGACCATCTATTCCATCGATCCAAAGACTGGCGAAGTTCGGCAAACGAATTGAAGTCAACGATCCGTAAAAGCATTTTGGTTCTTTCAACACGATACAGACATGCAAACGTCTCAAAAAAGCCTTGGAGGAGATTAGCGCAGTAACTTGCAGCGTTGCTCTCATTGTGAGAGGATAGGTGCAGTGTAGAGATACCCAGTTGCGTGTAATCAGCAAATCCAGGCTGCGCCAGTTTATCGACAAGCACGCTAATGCCAAGCAGTCACTCAATAGCTGGTACAAAGCAGCACTTAAAGCGCGATGGACTGATTTGCTTGATGTGCAGTCACAGTTCCCTTCCGCTGAAGCAGTTGGTAACTTTACTGTCTTCAATATCCGAGGAAATAGATATCGCTTGATAGTAGATATTCAATATACGCGACAAATAATCTTCATTAAATATGTTTTTACCCACGCTGAATACGACAAGAATGACTGGAAAAATGACCGCTACTTCTGACCTGACTGCAGCATATTTCCCTTGGCGTACCCCTCGCTTAATCAAGAGCGATGCTGACTATCGGCAAGCATTGGCGGCTGTTGAGAGCATGATGAGCAAAGACTTGTCCGATTCAGAATCTGAACTATTCGATCTATTGGTTAATCTAATCGAACAGTACGAAGAGATTAATTATCCTATTGATAATGCCGATCCTCATGCTATGCTGCAATTTTTTATGGAACAAAGAGGTTGTCGGCAAGCAGATCTAGTTGGCGTTATTGGCTCTAGCGGAGTCGTATCGGAGGTCATTCAGGGAAAGCGCGAGATATCGAAGCAGCAGGCGCGATCGCTCGGTCAACTCTTTTCGGTTGACTACACCCTGTTTCTGTAGAAGATTGGGTGTAAATATAGACTTTCTTAGCTATTGTTCTCATTCAATAAATTGGATGATTCGTACCGTACCGTTGGCGCGATCGCTACAGCGATCGCAAGCTCCCTCAATCCGTCGGAGTTCGCCGAGAGCTCGACCGCAGGGAAATCCATATTTCGCTCGAACGCGATCGCTAGCGATCGTTAAAGCGCTTCGGGAGCGTTCTAGAAACTCATCAACGGAATAGTCGGTCATTAATGAGAAATAGTCTTTAATCACCAACGATGGGGAGTAGTAGATCTCCTGCTCGCTATCCGGCCATTCCACTTTAAATTGCATTTCTGGCATGACTGACTCCTTTAGCAAATTCGCTGAGAACTTGTCGATAGTGGCGGAGGTGGAGCTGGGCGGAGGTTGCCCAACTGTAGTGTCGGACAACCGCTTGGCTGTGCTGGATGAGAGATTGGCAGACTGTAGCATCGAGGGCTCTGCACATCCCCTCAGCGATCGCCTCGGGCGATTCCGGATCGACTAACAGGGCGCGATCGCGATCGAGAAACTCTGTGAAGGGAGGGCGATTGGAGGTGACCGCCGGTAAACCAGAAGCGATCGCCTCCAGCGCCACCAGCCCCCAGCCTTCTTTCAGCGACGGAAACACAAACACATCCGCACAGCGATAGAGATCGGCCATGTCTGCATCGGCAATGGGTCCCGGCAAGAGGAGCGATTGCCCGACGGAAATCTTTAAGCGCTCGACTTCGGCAAAAAACTCCTGGCGATAGGCTTCGTAGTCAAATAACGTCGCTCCGCCCGCGATCGCCAATTGAGCTTGGGGATGCTGCTGCAACACCCGGGCAAATGCCTGCAGGAGCCGAATGGAATTTTTGCGGGGTTCGATGCCGCCGACGGTCAGAAAAATAGGGGATTGTGACATTCCCAAGCGCTGTTTTAAAGCAGATTCTCGCCCGCTGGGTTGAGGGGAATATCGCTTTAGATTGACGCCATTTGCCACTTGGAGGGCTTCCACCCCGTAATGGACGCGCAACTGCTGCTGCCAGTACTCACTCACGCAGAAGCAGCGATCGACCTCTAAAATCGACCGATCTTGACAGGTCCTCAGATAGGAACTGTTGAACTCGTCAATGTGGTGAACGGTGCGGATGACATGGGGGACGATCTGGCGATCGCGCAGAGCAACCAAAGCATTGGCACTAAGACAGTCTTGGGCGTGGTAGCAGTCAAAAGGGCGATCGCATTTTGTGAAATAGTCCACATATTCTCGGATGCGCCACTGCACCAGTTCGCCGATATCTGAGGGGGCAGGCGCTGCAGGGACACAGACCGCCTCGCAGTTGAGGGGACGGGGGAAGCCAGCGCCAGTTTTATCGAGGGCAAATAGACAAACTGAATGTCCGAGGGTATAAAGAGCTTCTGCCAGTTCCATCGCGTGAATGACGCCGCCCCGAGGTTGAGTGGAATAGGTGAGCAGGGCAATTCGCAAAGGGGTCACGGGCAGGACTCCCCCGCAAATCCCGTCAGGGCTTCTCGCTCGAAATCCCACAACAGCGCCGACTGCTGACCTGAGTGGAGGCACACCTGCCGATCGCCCGCAACCGTGCCGACAACCTCGCAACTCAACTCCTGCTGCAAAAACAAGTCCCTGACAGTCGGGGCATTTGGGGGACTGACACTCAACAAAAAACCGTAGCTGGGGAAACAGTGCAACCACTCCGACAGGGGTATATCGGATGGGCGCGGGATGGCCTCCATGCTCAGGTCCGCACCCACCCGCGAGGCTTCCAGCAACATCAGCGCCGTGCCTAAAACGCCCCCCATACTGATGTCTTTACCGCTATTGCACAGTTCCATCTCGGCCAGTTGGGGCAACAGAGCTAACTGCGATCGCAGGCGAGCGGGATCGGCCTGCGTTGCTGCATTCCAAAAGGGATAGCGTTTGAACCGCTGCCCCTGCAAATCGACGGCCACCATCAGACAGTCCCCTGGCCGCGCTGTAAAGCTGGAAATGGGGTGGGTGGCTCGGCCCAAGATCGCCACTGACAGGCCATCATAAGGACTGTGACAGTTGGTGTGCCCCCCCACAATCGGGACGCCATAGGCATTAGCGGCAGCTCGCAACCCCTCCCAGAGGGGAGCGCTAGCAGCAGGGCTCTGACACCACAGGGTATCCACAACAGCGATCGGGGTGCCCCCCATCGCATAGATATCGCTGACATTCACCATCACCCCACACCAGCCGGCAAACCAGGGTTCATCGCTGACGAACTGCGGCCACAGACCCTCAGCGGCTAGCAGCAAATAGGAGTCGCCATCGGCGATCGCCGCACAGTCATCCCCCATCGCGATCCCGCGAGAGGTCGAAGCAAGATAGCGAGCAGCCCATTGAATATCCTGTTTTTGCCGAAGGCCGAACGACTGACGCACTTGCTCCACAACAGCGGCTAGCACTAAGACACCTCGGCTAGAACGAGGGGCTGGGGCATGCGAGGTGCGGGGTTAAGGGGATAGTAGTTGAGGTCGGCTTCCATCAGGTGATGGCGCTGGCCGCAGAGCGCGATTTCTTCCAGAGAAGTCCAATGGAGGCGGCGGAAGAAGCGGACGTTTTGCCATTGCACGGTGGCCAGAAAGCGATCGCATCCCCAAGCATTGGCAGTGGTCACGGCTTTCTGAATCAGCCCTTGACCGATTCGTCCCCGGCGGCGAAATCTGGCATGGACGCCCAAGCGTCCGCCGTACCACAGGCGCGGTTCTGCTTCGTAAATGCGCACGACGCCCACGACGCGATCGCCTGCCACCCAGTCGCGATCGAGCGCCACGATGGGATAGGCAATATTGTCCGTGCGATCGATATCGCTGTGGCTAAAAAGCTGTTGCTCGTCGCAAAAGATCGACTGGCGCAAGTTGAAATATCCCCGCAGGTGTTCGGGGGATTGGGCCAGTTCGAAAGTGTAGCTGAGTTGAGCCATGAGCGTGAAAGGAGTCAGAAACTTGAACGGGATGTTCGAGCGATCGCGATCGTTGAGTTAAGACTCAAACGTAGATAAGGCCGAGCAAGCACCACATTTGGCGCATCCTGCCTTGACTGAGTCGGAGGTCATGCCCGCTGCCTGTAATTTGGGGCCGATCGCCTCGTAAAGGGAATACATAAAGTCACTCTTGGGGGCGGGATGGTTGGCCAGCGGCGTACCGGAAATGGGCACGAAGGGCACCACAAAGGGATAGACCCCCAGTGCAATGAGGCGATCGCTGGTTTCCACGAGAGTCTCCAAACTGTCTCCCAAACCTGCTAGTAGGTAAGTACTCACTTGCCCCCAGCCAAACACCTTCACTGCGGCGGCAAATGCCTCCATATAGGTCTCCACCGAAACCTCCGCTTTTCCGGGCATAATGCGGGCTCTCACCCCGGCAGAAACGGCCTCCAAATGCATACCCAAGCTGTCGATGCCCGCTGCTTTCATACGCTCGAACCAGACAAAATCGTCCGGGGGTTCGCACTGGGCTTGAATGGGCAGATTCACCCTCGCTTTAATGGCACGGGCACAGTCGGCTAAATAGGCTGCGCCGCGATCGCGACCGTTCGGGGTACCGGTGGTCATCACCAAATGCTTCACCCCATCCAGCCGCACCGCTGCCTCCGCCACTTCCGCCAATTGTTCGGGTGTTTTGCGCGCGATCGTTTGCCCGCTGGCGAGAGACTCGCCAATGGCACAAAATTGGCAGGCAGTGTCGCGATCGCCATAGCGAATACAAGTTTGCAAGACGGTCGTAGCCAGCACATCTCGACCGTGCAGCAGGGCGATTTTTCGATAGGGAATGCCATCCGCAGTGGTCAGACTGTAAAACTCGGGCTCGGGGGGGAACTGAACGGTGGCGATCGCCTCGCCAGCCTTAGTCAGGGTGGCGGTGGGAGTTTCTCGGTTGGCCTGGGGTTGAGGAATTGCTCTGGAGCTGTAGGGGGACTGGGAGGCGGTTCCTGTAAACACTGGCACCATCACGGTCGTACCATCCACGATCGCGGCCTTGTGGTCGGAGGGTCCCGCTCCCCCCTTGCGACCGGACACCCCCAGATCGTCTCGGCAGAGGTTCAGTCCTCGGGATTGCAGCTCGGTAATCAATCGTTGTTTATTCATTGACTTGGCTAGGCTCGACTGCAGGAACGGTTGGGTTGGGAAAGGGTTGACTCAAGCGACCGGTTGGGGGTCGCAGTGGGCGATCGCGTTTGAGGAATGGGCAGGCTCTGCCTCCGGTGGGGGGACTGCTGGCGCGATCGCCCCTGTTCCGGTCTCCAGCGAGTAGGGCTGCGGGTCGCTGTTCATCCACAACTTGAGCAACTCGGGGCGAGCGTAGTGACCGACCGCATCCACCATGCGCTTGCGCTTGATAATCAGAGAAAAGTCCAGATCGGCGATCGCCAGTCCTTCCCCCTCTCGAATGGGCTCGCACAGGTGTTTTCCCTCGGGGCTGATAATGGCGGTGTGGCAGCCCCCCGCCAATACCCGCTGCAATTTGGGATCGTCCGCAATCTGCCGCACCTGTTCGGCGGACAGCCAGCCAGTGGCATTGACGACAAAACAGCCGGACTCCAGAGCGTGGTGGCGAATGGTGACCTCGATTTGCTCGGCAAAGATATCCCCCACCATCGAACCGGGGAATTGGGCGCAGTGAATTTGCTCCCGCTGGGCAATCAAGGCATAGCGCGCCAGAGGGTTGTAATGCTCCCAGCAAGCGAGAGCGCCCACCCGACCCACGGCAGTCTCCACCACTTTGAGTCCGGCTCCGTCCCCCTGTCCCCACACCATGCGCTCGTGAAAGGTGGGGGTAAGCTTGCGCCGTTTTAGCAACAGCGACCCGTCCGCATCGAATAGCAACTGACTGTTGTAGAGAGACCCCCCATCCAACTCGTTTATGCCCAAAACCACCACTATGCCGCGATCTTTGGCCACTTGGCTGACGGCATCCACGACTGGACCGGGAACGACCACAGCTTCTTCGTAAAGACGCATGTGTTCCTTGCCCATCAGCACAGGGGGCTGCACGAAGGAGAAATAGGGATAGTAGGGAATGAAGGTCTCGGGAAAGACGATTAGCTCCACTCCCTGTTGGGCGGCATCGGCGATCGCCGCCAGCACCTTCTCGGTCGTTCCCTCCCGGCTAAATAACACCGGACTGATTTGTGCGGCAGCGACTCGAATCGTGGGGGATTTGTCCATCATGACCTCCGGGGTACTCCCGCCAGAACGCAGAGCGTTTGGCGGTGAGGGGGATAGGATAGTTAAACGCAGGGCGGTTGGACTACCGCTCTCTGGCTGTGGAGGCTTATCCGCTGGGATGCCTGTGAAACAGCAACTCTCACTCGTGAGTCTGAGAAGCTCCCGCTAGCCCCGTAGGGGTAGCGGTGAGAGTAGTCACTACATCGTCCAGGTATCCAAAATAAAGGCTCCCTCTTTGCGATGGACTAATACGATGTCCAAAACATCGAGGGGATTAATGGGAGTAATGCCGGGGATCAAAGAAGGTTCGCCATGGCCGTACAGTGCTTGTAGCGCAAATCTGCAGGCGTAAACTTTCCCCCCTTCTTCCATAATCTTGACCAGTTGGTCGTTCATGGCTAGGTGACCGGGAAATGCCCCATCTCCCAGCTTGGGAAAGCCCCGCTGCACGCCGAGGGTAACGCCAGGACCGTAGAGCAGCACGGAGGTTTCGAAGCCTTTGCGAATCAAACGGGTGGCTTGCAACAGATTGACGAGCCCAATCGAGCCCTCAAATGCAACCGTGTGGAAGGTGACGAGCGCTTTCTCCCCAGGTTCAGCCTGAACATCGGGAAAAACTTTTTCTTCATAATCTACTAAAAAATCGCCCGTTTTATAGGCGGGAAAAGTGACTTCAGGCATAGCTGCATTCCTCGATTCGCAAAGCATCACAACTCGATCTCGAACCCGCTCCATCGAGCTGAAATCGGCTGTCTTTGCATGAATGGGCGTAGCTTACGAGGTAAAGATCCGGTCTTTTGTAACTCTGACTACATATCTCCAAAAACTAGATCTTTATCTGAGGCCAACTGGCGTTTGCGGCGGGTAGGCGATCGGCTGAAGAGATGGACCTGTCGAAATCAATAGGTTTGTCAGGAATGCCCGATATTTGAAGTAGGACGCAAACAAACCTGTAACCTAAGCCAACAGTCTCACCTGCCGTTGCAGCAAGGGATGTCCGTTGATGTCCGTTTGAAAGGTTCTCAGGAAAAACTAGTGGCAAGTTAATCAAAGTATACGGTCTGGGTAAGATCGCGGTTGTGCAGGTGCATCATGCGCTACGCATCGGATGAAATTCTCGGGCCGCTTCCCGGGAATCGATTGGCTCAGATTCGGTCTGTCATTGTCGGGCTGTCATTGCTCGCGATCTCAATTATCTGCCTCTGGGCTTCCCATGAAACATGAAATTTGTCTCGCAGCGAGGTTTGCATGGTTGCTAGCGCGCCTTTACCTTCAAGTTCACCTCGATCCAACTCCTCCCCTGCCAAAGTACTGAGGAGAATTATCGATAATCGTCTTTCGGGGCGATTGGTTTTTCACGATAAAGAGGGCAGCGGCATCTTCTGGGAGGTTGTTGTGGGTAATGGAAAGCTGCATTTTGCTGCCAGTACTCAAGGGGATCTAGACCGATTGAAATATTGTCTCAGTTCCAATTTTCCCAGCCTCGCATGGCATCCTATCCCATCCCTCGGCCCCTACGATCTGATTTGCCACTTTTGGCAATCTGGCGAACTCACCCTGAAGCAAGTGCGACAGGCGCTCCTGGAAGTTACCAGCGAGGGGATGACCCAACTGTTGGCAATTCCGCAGACCGACATTCAATTCGAACGGGTTTTGGGCCTAGATCCCATTTTGCTGGACGTACCGATCCAAACGGCGATCGCCTCTCGCAGGACGCAGATTCAGCGCTGGCGACAATTGCGTCCCACCATCCCCTCCCCCTTTCAGCGGATTGTTTCAGGCGATCGAGGGCAACTGTTCGAGCATTTGAGCGAGCTACTGAGGCACCTCCCCCCTCGCGATCGGTTCGATGCCCTGCTGGATGAATCCCCCTGTCTCTATCGCATGGCCGAATGTTTCTCAGTCGATGTTCTGAGGCTGGCCGAACTGATCGGCCCGCTGGTGGAAAGTGGTGCCATTCGGTTGGGTAACCTGCAGGCGGCGAGCGATCGGCCCCGACTTACCATCGCCTGTATTGATGACAGCAAAGCGGTACAGCGGAAAGTTCGCTTAACCCTCGAATCGGCTGGATACGACGTGTTGGAGTTGCTGGAACCGGCTCGGGCTCTGACAGCGCTAGTGCGTCGCAAACCCAGTGCCATTTTGCTGGACATTACGATGCCGGAGATTAGTGGCTACGAGCTCTGTCGGCTACTGCGGCAATCTGCTGCATTAAAAGACGTGCCGATTCTGATGTTGACCGGCCGCGATGGTGCGATCGATCGCTTGCGAGCCCGCATGGCTGGCTCGACGGATTACATCACCAAACCGTTCAATTCTCAAGACCTCTTGTCTCGCATTGAACGCCTCATTTCATCAAAGGTACCTCAAGTATGAAATCTATCTTAGTGGTTGAAGATTCCCGCGCCGAACAGCAATTAATTGTCTCGCTGCTACAAAATGCAGGACACCACGTTCAGTTTGCCAGCTCTGCCGAAGAAGCCTGGGAATGGTTGAAGAAAAGCCCCGCCAAGCCAGATATGATTGTGCTCGACATCATTATGCCGGGGGCCACTGGCCTCGACTTTTGCCGCGAGCTGCGCCAATCTTCCGAATTTGACAGCATTCCCGTCATCTTTTGCTCCTCAAAAGACAAAGAATTCGACCAGTTTTGGGCCTTGCGACAGGGGGGAAATGCCTACATTACCAAACCCTTTGCCCCCAATGAATTTATGACCACCGTGCAGCAATATCTGCACTAATCTCCGCGCGATCGCAGCTCGGCAAAATCTTTTCCACAAATGGCTGCAAGTCCCGAACGCGTTCGGGCAGCGCCGTGCCTTCCAGAACCACTGTTCCCCACTTCTCTCACTCTCGGCAGTCGCAACCCATGCTGAAGGAATACTTTCAGATTCAACTCGGACCTAGAGTGCAATTGGCGATGCCGCTGGAAAATACCAGTGAAGCCATGACTGAGGTGCGCCGCAACATCTGCGCGATTCCCGGCGTCCCTCCCCACCTGCCCGGAGTGGTGAATCAGCGGGGGCGGTTGCTGTGGGTTTTAGATTTGGCCGCTCTGCTAGGGGTAGAAACCCCTAGGGGATCGGGGGGCTCTGCCGAGAAGCTGACCTTGCTGGCACTGAGTCGCGATCGCCAAGCGAACAATCTCGACACGGCCGAGCTCCCGCAGGTGGGCTGTCTCGTCACCGAATTGAAAGGGGTAATTAACCTCGACCCCCGCCAGCTCAAACCGCTGCCCAGTCAATTATCAAAGCAAGTTCGTCCTTATTTGCACGGCATTGTCCCGGTGGGTGATTCATTAGTTGCCATCCTCGATATTGCCGCTGTATTTCGCACCCTCAGAGCCAACAGTTTCTCTCGTCGTTTGTCAGTAAACCCATGACTGCCACCAACTCCCGTCTTTCCAACTCCCGCTCCTCTCTCGCAAGCGTCTCTACGACTGGCTTTACCCCCGACATCAATCAACTCATCGCCCAGATTTCTCAAGCACATACCTTGGAACAAGCGGGAAATATTGAAGCGGCGAAAGAACTATACTGGCAAGTTGTAGAGAGCGATCCCAATGGCAGTTTGGGGACCAGTGCCCGCAGAGCCTTGGATGCTCTGGAGATTGCTCATCCTGCCGAGCTAAGGACGAAGCCAGTCGAAGAGCTGGCTAGCTTCAGCCCTCGATTTGGCTCCAGTTCCACTCCTGCGGTTGAAAGCCTGAGGATGCCCGAGCCCAAGTCAAAAGGCTTATGGAGTCGGCTGGCGAACCTACCCGTGCGCGGCAAGCAGTATGTGGGTTTGTTTAGCTCGGAATTGTTTTCCGTCTTCGGTCTGGCCGGTTTGAGCATGGTGTTGTTGGTAACCAGTAGCCAGACCCAGCTGCGATCGCAGGCCGAATCGGAACTCGCCGTTAACGACATCAACTACAACATCAAAATCAACCAAATGGGTTTCGGTTTCCGGGGCCAGTCGGATAATGCGGCGGTGATTGCAGCAGCTTCGGCTTATAGCAATGGCGAAGAGCTGTCTCCCGAACTCAAAGCGCAAGTGGAAGCCATTCTGCGCAATGAAATTAGTGCCCGCAGGATCGAGTATGCGACCTTGGTGGGGGCCGATCGCCGCATTATTGCCAGTGCCAATGCCGATCGCCGTGGCGAAGCGTTCGACCCCGACGGTTTGGTCACCGCAGTCTTGGCCAATCCAGAGCAAATCAAGACCAGCGAAATCGTCAGTTGGGAAGATCTAACGCGAGAAAATCCCCCCTTGCCAGAGGGCCTGACAGAGGGTGAAGACGCCCTCGTACGCTATACCGTCACACCGGTCAGAGCGGAAGGTCGGGTGGTTGGCGCTCTCGTCTCGGGAGACATCGTCAACCAAAAATTCGCGATCGCGGCCAACACGGTCAACGCATTTGACGGTGGCTACAGTGCCGTTTATCAGGTGGAAGGCGATGGGGACTACGTTTTATCCACCGCATTTGTCAGTGACAGTTCCAACGATGATTCCATGCAAGCAGCTCGAACGGCTGCCCGAACCGATCTCGATCGTCTCGAACTGCCCGATGTGTCGATTCTGGAGCGGGCGATCGCCGCTGAGGGCGAGATTGTCACCGCTCAAGCCCAAAGAATTGGGGATGCGAAATACACGCTGGCCGCCAGCGCCCTAACAGATTTTTCTGGCAATCCCGTGGCGGTGATGGTACGGGGTACTCCCGAAGCAACTGCTGGGGCACTGGTGCGACGCAATATTGGTTTACAAGCGGGCATTGCCGTTTTAGCAGTGGGGATGGACTTTCTATTGGCCGGTTGGCTGACCCGGTCGTTTGTGCGCCCGATCAAAAAACTGATACAGGCCACAAAGGACTTTGCCAAGGGCGATCGCACCGTTCGTGCCGAAGTGATTGCCAGCGACGAAATTGGCGCACTGACGCAAAACTTTAACGAAATGGCCGCAAACATCGGCCAGCAAGAGCAGGCTATGGCCGAGCAATCGCAGCAGCGACAAGCGGAGGCTGACTTCCAACGACAGGAGAAAGAGCAACTGCAGCGGGAAGTGGTGCAACTGCTGCTGGACATTGAAGGGGCGAGGGAAGGGGACTTGACCGTTAGAGCCAAGGTGGACAGTGGCGAAATGGGTTCGGTGGGGGATGCCTTTAACGCCACAGTGCGCAACCTGCAGGACTTGGTGTCTAAAGTCCAAACCACCTCCGAACAGGTGCAAACCTCCGCCAACCAAAGTGAAGAGTCGGTGCAAAAGCTAGCGCGGGAAGCCACCAACCAGGCTCGGGCCATTTTGACAGCCCTAACTTCGGTAGAAGGCATGAGCCAATCGATTCAGACGGTGGCGGAATCCGCGCAGGAGGCAGCCGATATTGCCCACTTGACCCTGGAGGCCACCCAAGAGGGCGAAGCCACCATGGACCAAACGGTCAGCAGCATCGACAATATCCGCAACAGTGCCGCCGAAACCTCCAAGAAGGTGAAGCGACTGGCGGAATCCTCCCAAGAGATTTCCAAGATTGTCGGGATTATTTCCAGCATTTCGGAAAAAACCAACCTGCTGGCCTTTAACGCCTCAATTGAGGCGGCTCGGGCGGGGGAAAACGGCCAAGGCTTCCGCATTGTGGCGGACGAAGTCAGACGGCTGGCGGAACGGGTGACGGAATCCACCAAAGAAATCGAACAGCTCGTCACCACGATTCAGGCTGAAACCGGCGACGTGTTACAGCAGATGGAAGCCAGCACCACCCACGTGGTGGAAGGGACGCAATTGGTCAGCCGCACTAAGAGCACGCTGCAGCGTCTAGCCTCCATCAGTCAGAAGGCAGACGAACTGCTGCAGTCCATTTCTAGAAGTACTGAATCTCAGACCGCAGCTTCGGCAGCGGTGACCCAAACCATGCAGGAGGTGGTGGCGATCGCCCAAAACACGTCCGCCGAATCGCAAGAGATGTCAGAGTCGCTGCAGGAACTGGTGGGGGTGGCGTCGAACTTGCAGGCATCGGTTTCGAAGTTCCAGGTTGAGGCTCAGTAGGGGAACTCGTTCCTTCAGGACACTATCAACCTCTACACCCATCAGAGCTCGATCGCCAGGAGACTCAGCCGTGCTCGACACCGCCAGTTTAGATGCCATCACCCAAGAGGCCCGTGCCTGTTTTCTCTACGAAGATGCCCCCGAATATCTGGTGGCGTTCGAACGCGATCTGCAGCAGTTGGCGCTGGGGGCAGACACTGTGCCCGAGGCCCATACCTATAACGGTCTGATGCGCACGGCCCATTCTTTGAAAGGGGGGGCGGGAATCGCGCAATTGCCCCATTTGCAACTGCTGGCTCACCAAATCGAGGACTTGTTGGAAGCGCTGCACGGGGGACGGGTGGAGCAAACCCAACAGGCCCACTCGCTGTTGACAGCTGGGGTGGAGAGTGCAAATCATCTGATTGCAGCCTCCATTCGCGGCGGAGAAGGTGGAGAAGCCGCTGCTGCCACTGACCTGGAAATTTTTAAACTGCTCGAACAGTTTCTCGAAACGCTGCCCGAAGCAGTCGAAGAGGATAGGGGGGCGGCGGCGATCGCCCCCAATGATTTTTTGATTCAAACGGCGCTGACGGTGGACTTAGAGGAGTGCATCGAGCGGGTGGAGGTAGCCCTAAAGAGGGGAAAGCTGTCTGAAGTTGTGCCGGGATTTGTGGAGGAATGCACGCTGTTGGGGGAGGCGCTGAATTTAGCGTGGCTGGCGCAGTCGGTATTGCCTTTGCAAGCGGCTCCGATCGAGGATGCCGACACCATCCAGACGGAGGTGCGAGAGGCGATCGCCACCATTCGCGAGCGTCGCGAGCGTCTCCTCTCCCCTTCACCTGCAGCCCCCAACAAAACGGAGTCCCGCGAGATCGCCAGCGATCCGGTCCCCGCTACGCCCGAATCGAATCCCGTTAGCGATCTTGCCATCCCTCCATCTGTGCAACAGGAATCGTCAGGGACCGAATCCACTGCCAGCGAGATCGCGACCCCAGGTATCAACCTGCGCATACCGGTGACGCGGCTGAATCGCATCAACAACGTTCTGGGAGAACTGCTGATTGCCCGCGAACGCCTGATGCTGCACCACCGGCAACTGCAACAAGCCAACCGCACCCTCCATCAGCGGGCACAGCAACTCGCCCCCCTCAACGAGCGCATCTCCTCCGTCTACGATCGCCTCTCCACTAACGTTCCAACCCACAACAGCCGCGATCGCGCCCTCAACCAGCAGGCAGCGACTCCAACGGACTCAGCCGCTTCCAGTCCCGAATTTGATGCCCTAGAACTCGATCGCTACACCGAACTGCACAGCACCCTGCAAGACTTCCAGGAACTGATGGTGCGGGTCCAGGAAACCCGCTCGGATATTGATGTCATTCAACTGGACTTTGGCGAATCGCTGGAAAGCCTGCGCCAAGACTTGGACGGACTGCGCTCGGAACTGACGCAATCCCGGCTAGCCCCCTTCCACACCCTGACCGATCGCTTCTTCGCCCCACTGCAATCCCTCAACCGCGAGTACAACAAGTCTGTGTCTCTGGCGATCGAAGGGGCAGATATTCCCATCGATCTCGCCATTCTCGAACAGTTGCAAACCCCCTTAACCCAACTGTTTCGCAATGCCTTTGCCCACGGCATCGAAGACCCGGCAGAGCGGCTAGCTGCAGGCAAATCTGCCGACGCAACCATTACCCTATCGGCCCAGGTGCAAAGCAATCGAGTCTCCCTCTCCATCTCGGATGACGGACGCGGCATCGATCGCCAGGCCGTTCTGGACAAAGCCATTCAGCAGAGACTGTGCTCGCCCGACGCAGCCAGCCGTCTCACCCCCCAACAAATCTACGGTTTTCTGTTTACCCCCGGTTTTTCCACCGCCACGGCCACCACGTCTCTAGCCGGTCGTGGCGTCGGTCTCGACATCGTCCAACTGCAGGTCGATCGCCTGCGGGGGCTGGTGCGCGTCAGTTCCACCCCCGGTCGGGGGACCGTGTTTACCCTCTCCATTCCGCTATCGCTGAATATCCTGCCGCTCTTGATTTGCCGCTGCCAGCAGCAGTTACTGGCGATGCCGTCGGTCAAGGTTTTAGAAGCCATTAGTCTGCAGGAATATCGGGAATTGGGCCGGGTGGAGGGCGATCGCCTTCTCTGGCAAGAGCGATCGCTGCCGTTGAAGTCTCTACTCGATCTGCTGCCCTATGCCGAGCAGCCTTCTTCTGGGGATTGTCCCCTTGCATTGGTGGCGGATATGGGGGGAACGGAGATCGCGCTGAGAATCGATGCTTTAGAAGGCGAGCGAGAGTTAGTGCTCAAGCCTTTCGATACCACCGTCCCCGTCCCCGGATATCTAGCAGGCTGTACGGTGCTGGGAGACGGTCGGGTGGTGCCGGTGCTAGACCCCGATCTGCTAGAAGAATTATGGACGGCTTCCAGTCAACTGACCTCGACGCCTTCGATCGCTTCTCAAACGCCTGCCCCATCCCAGGCTGACAGCACAGATGTGGCATCCACCATTTTGGTCGCAGATGATTCCATTGCCGTTCGGCGCGCCCTCACCCGTCTTTTGACGCAAGCGGGCTATCAAGTGCTTGAATGTCGCGATGGTAAAGAAGCGCTAGACACCTTCACCAGCAGCCACCAAGCGTTCGATTTGGTGATTACCGATATTGAAATGCCTCGTTTGGATGGGTTTGGGGTGTTGCAGGCGATTCGCGATCGCACTTCGTCTCTGCCCGTGGCGATGCTGACCTCGCGGGAAAACGATCGCCATCGCCAAAAAGCCTTCAGTTTAGGGGCTACTGCCTATTTCTCCAAGCCATTTCAGCCGCGAGACATGTTGTTGGAGGTGGAAAAACTATTGCAAAAGCAAGTTAGTTGAAACGGACAGCCTTGGGTTTCAATCGCTCAAACCCAAGGCTCAAACGTTGTTTGTAAAGTTTGAGTTTTTCCAGTGCGGGCAGCCCGATAGGTGGCCTCAATAATTTCGATCGCGTGGCGAGCGTGCTCCGCCGTCACAATCGTCGGGCGATCGTCCAAAATCCAATCCACCAATTGCATGATGTCTTCAAACACGTGCGGCTCTTCAATCTGACGATGCTTCCCCACCACATGCGGCAAAATGACGTAATCCGAGTCGATTCCCTCCCTATCTTTGCCCGGATAATCAATCGGTCGCCCGTCGATCGCATTTCCTCGAATGACCCCCTTTGTCCCGAAGATCGTCGGTTGCCCGACATGCTCCTTCGAGAACTCTCCCGCCGCCACCCCATAAATAAAGCCGAACAGCGAGTCGCCAAAATCTAAGAGCATCAGCGTGTTGTCGTCCATCTCGCAGGACACTGTCTCCCCCCGCAACTCTCGCATCGGAAGGCGAATCCCCGAGAACGCTGTCACCCGTTTTGCCGCACCGAAAATTCCCGTCAAAACGTGAAGTCCGTAAACGGCCATGTCGTACAGCGGCCCTCCTCCTGGCGAGCGAAAGTACCAGGCTGGATTGACATTCGAGAGAATATCGCTCCCCTGCCGCACGGATTCTTCTTCGTGATAGCGCCCAAACGCGGCCCCTGCCGCAGCCCAGGTGGGCACCCCCAAGGCTCCCTCTACAACTAATTGGCGAATTTTTTGGTAGATAGGCCGCAACATTTCACCGGGAGAAGCCACGATTTTGACACTATTTTGTTTGGCCAGTTCAATCAACTCGTTCGCTTCTGCCACAGTCGTGGACATTGTTTTATTAAAGTGGATGTGAATTCCACGGGCGATCGCCATTTTCCCCTGTTGATAGTGCAGGCCAATGGGAGAGGCGATCGTGACTGCATCTATACAATTGGCATCGAGCAATTCTGCATAGCTCTCAAACGCCTTAGCGACCCCAAATTTATCTGCAGCGGCTCGTGCCCGACCGGGAACGGGATCGCAAATGGCGGCGACCTGGACTCGATGAGTCAGATCTGCTTGAGTTAAGTGACTACTCTCACCGCTAACCCTACGGGCCTAGCGGGAGCTTCTCAGACTCACGAGTGAGAGTTGCTGTTTCACAGGCATCCCAGCGGATAAGCCTCCACAGCCAGAAAGCGGTAGTCCAACCGCCCTGAGTCCACGAACTTTGATGTTGATTCCCGCGTTCCAGTCCCGGTCAATGACAACGCCACAACCGCAACGATGAACCCGTTCACTGAGAGTCTTTTTCACCCTCTCGCCACAACCGCAGCACTCGATGCTTGTTCCGCGTGGGTTAACTTCAACCGTCCGCTTGCCGCGTTTTACCGCCACTGCTTGCAGAATCTGAAGAAAGCCACCCCACGCGGCATCCAGGATCGACTTCGCCAATCGGGTTCTCGCCAGCCCTCGGATGTTGAGCCCCTCAAAGCTGATGAGGTCGTAGAGGTCGCAAAGCCAGTGAGCGACCTGATAGTGAAACTCACGCCGCTGGCGCGATACATGCAGATGAAGTCGAGCGACCTCGTTCGCCTGTCTTTTATAGTTCTCAGACCCTTTCTGCATCCGAGCCAGCTTCTTTTGCTGACGGGCCAAACGCTGCTGAGACTGGCGAAAGAACTGCGGCATGCTGACCGCTTCCCCCTCGGATGTGACCAGGAACTTCTCCAGTCCCACATCGATACCGCAGGCCGTTTTGACCCGCTCCACTGGCAGCGCTTCAGGAACGGTTTCATCCGCCATCGAGAAGCTGACATACCAGCCATCGGCCTTCCTCACCAACGTCGCCTGCTTGAGAACGAAGCCTTCAGGGATTGGACGATGCAGAATCAGCTCAATCTCGCCAATCTTCGAGAGCTGCAACACATTCCCCGTCAGGTGTGCGCCCGCTTTGGGGTTGTTCACTCTCGGAAACGTGAACGAGCAGATATCACTCCGCTTTTTGAACCGAGGTCGCCCACCCCGCTTGCCGTTCCGATCGGGCTTCCTCCAGCGTTTCCATGCCCTGTCAAGCCGCATCAGGTTCTGCTGCTGACAGTCGGCATAGATGCCTTTGTAGTCCGGGAACAGTCGTTTGGTCTCCTTCAGTGCTGATGCTTGAGTGTAGTAGTTCACCTCCTTTGGAATGTCACCGATCGGTTCAGCCACGATGCTGCATCGGTCAATCTGGCAGCGACTGCGGTAGAACGCATCGAGTCGTTCACCTAGGGCATAGTTCCAGTGACGGCGCAGCCGCTCGCCCCAGACCTCCATGACGGCGGCCTGAGCTTCGGTCGGCTTGAGTTTGTACTGATACGTGAGTAGCATAGGCGTATTATACCTCGCTTAGCGCTATGTCATTAAAACGAGGCTACAGAAACGTTTACGATCTAAATATTCATTTAGTGCTCGTGACAAAGTACAGGGCCAGAGTCATCAATCAGGAGATGCTGAGCAGGCTGAAAGAGATCTTTGAGCAGACCTGTCAAAAGTGGAATTGCACTCTAGTCGAGTTCAACGGTGAGGTAGATCGCGTTCATCTGCTGATTGAGTTCCCGCCTGATGTAGCGCTTAGTAAGCTGGTCAACAACCTCAAAACGGTATCGAGTCGGTTGATTCGTAAACAGTTTCCTGAACGGGTCGCACAGTTCTTCCAAAAGCCGGTCTTTTGGACTGGTACATACTTCATCGCCTCAACAGGAGGCGTTACTCTTGAACAGATTAAGCAGTATGTTGAGCAACAAAACTCTCCTGCTCAGTCGGTGGGCGTTGAACCCACCGACTGAGCACTCCTATCCCCCTCACCGCCAAACGCTCTGCGTTCTGGCGGGAGTACCCCGGAGGTCGTGATGGGAAAAGGGCACCCCTGCTGGGTTTACCCATATCTCCCCCGGCTCGTAGCAATGGGTTTTGAAGGTTTTGCCGTCTTTCCACTCCCACTCGAAGGGCTGCCCGACGTTCATTGCAAAATAGTGCTGGGGGACAGTGACATCGTCGGGGTTAAACTCGCGGTTCTCCCCTTTTTCGATGTGAATGCCATCCCAACTGAGCTCTTGACTAGAGACCAAAATCCGCCCCGCATTCACGGCTGGCTTGGGTTGAAGGGTTTGGCTATCGACGAAGCGAATCTGGCTTTGCATGGGTTGGGACTAGACAAAACTGCGTTTAGCAATTTCGTACCAAAGCTGAGCAACAAAATCCAATTTCCTCCGCTGAGGGTCGCCGATAATGGTCAATGTAGGGCGATGACGCATCGAGGGAGCAACGGCTCCAGAGGAGAGAAAGACTGATGCATTATTATACGCTCGGTCAAACAGGGCTGAAAGTCAGCCGTCTGGCCCTCGGCACCATGACCTTTGGGGATGATTGGGGCTGGGGAGCCGATGAAACCAATGCCCGTCAGTTGTTTGACACCTACCTCGAAGCGGGGGGCAACTTCATCGATACTGCGGATCTATACACCAACGGCAATAGCGAGCGGATGCTGGGCCGCTTCATTCAAGCAACCGATAGCCGCGATCGCGTTGTCATCACCACCAAATTTAGCTACAGCGCCCAACCCGACAATCCCAATGCTGGGGGGAACGGACGCAAGAATATCCTGCGGGCGGTGGAAGGGTCTCTGCAACGTTTGGGGACGGATTACATCGATCTCTATATGCTGCACACCTGGGATCGAGTCACCCCGGCAGAGGAGGTGGTTCGCACCCTCGACGATCTGGTGCGTTCCGGCAAGGTCCGCCACGTAGCCCTATCCGATGTCCCGGCTTGGTATGCAGCCCAGGCTCAAACGATTGCCCGAGAGCGCCATTTAGAACCGATAAGTACCATCCAGTTGGAATACTCCCTGGTGGAGCGCAACATTGAATTTGAATATGTCCCCCTAGTTCGGGCACTCGGCAGCGGCATCACGGTGTGGTCGCCCCTAGCTAGCGGGCTACTGTCCGGAAAATACAAACCTTCCCAGGATGGGGCAGAGGGATTGGGACGTTTAGCCACTGTCGCGGATAGTGGCAACCCCGCCTTCAATAAGTTCACAGAGCGGAACTGGGAGATTGTGGCTGAGTTAGAAAAGGTGGCCAATGAGTTGGGACGCTCTATGGCTCAGGTAGCTGTCAACTGGGTGACCAACCGACCTGGCGTTGCTTCGGTGCTGATGGGTGCAACCAAGCTACATCAACTCGAAGACAATCTGGGCGCGCTCGATTTTGAGATTCCTACCGAGTTGCAGCAGCGATTGGATGCGGCGAGTAAACCCGAGACGCGCTTCCCTTATACCTTCTTCGAGCCTGAAATTCAGAGCACGATCGCTGGTGGCGCGACAGTGGGCGACAAACCTGCGGGCTACCACCAACCCATCTTGATAACAGGCAGCGGGGGAGGGGTAACAGCCAGCGACACATAATTCATCTGCAAACCATTGATTCAACCTCGTACATTACGGGTGCGACAATTGATGTCTCGGCAGGGGCAGGTGCGCGATACACCGCTTGAATAGAGAGTTCGCGTGCTCTCCTCGACGCTTTCCTAAACTTCACGACGAGCCAAAATCGAGGCTGCCCTGGCGCACGGTGACAATTTGGGCAGCATCTAGCCAGCGGGCATCGAAATTGCCTAAATGCGTGGCAGTCACCAGAGTTTGAACGCGGTTGCCGATCGCATCGAGGAGGCGATCTTGGCGCTGCAAGTCCAGTTCTGCCAAAACATCGTCCAGCAACAGTAGGGGCGAGTCGCCCACGACCGTTTCAATCAGTTCCAGTTCGGCCAATTTGAGCGAGAGGACCAGCGTGCGCTGCTGCCCCTGCGACCCGTATTGGCGCGCGGGGGCATCGTTGACAATCAACTGAACGTCGTCCCGATGCGGCCCCACCAGCGATGTGCCCCGCAGCCGCTCGGCGGTTGTTTTTTCGGCGATCGCCTGCCAAAAGACATCCTCTACCTCTAGGGCGGTGGGGTTGGGTGTGGCGATCGCCACTTGCGGCTCGTAGGTCACCCTCAGAGTTTCGCGATCGCCACTGATGGCGGCGTGCCACTGGCTGGCAAGGGGCTGCAGTCGCTGCAGCAGTCGCGATCGCCGTCGAATCGCGCGGGTGCCGGTCGCCACCAATTGGGCATTCCAAGCCGCTAGAGTGCTTTCGTTAGGGACTGTGGGGGATTTGAGCAGGGCATTGCGCTGTTTGAGCACCTGTCGATATTGGTCGAGAATTTCGCCGTAGACGGGCTCCAGTTGCAGCAAAATGCCGTCCAGCCAGTCGCGGCGGGTGCTGGGGCTACCCCGGACTAAGTCGAGGTCGAGGCTAGAGAAGTTGACGGCGTTGAGCTGTCCGAGAAATTCTGCCCGCCGCCGCACCAGTTGGCCATCTACCCGCAGCGATCGCCGCCCTTGGGCGCGCAGGTCAATTGAAAGTTCGTGTAGGGTACCGTGGCGATCGAGCTCGGCGGCGAGCGCTCCTACCGGGTGGGTGTTTTGGACGAATTCGCGATCGCGGTTGGCTCGATGGGAGGCGAGTGTCGCCAACAGCTCCACGGCTTCGAGTAAGTTCGATTTCCCCTGCGCGTTATCTCCCACCAAAATGGTTTTTGGCGACTCGAAGGTGGCCAGTTGGTCGGTGTAGTTGCGAAAGTGGCGCAGGTGAAGCGATCGCAGATACAAGCCTCAGTCCTAAAAAACCTCATCCAAGCTTACGGCAGATAATGCCTGCAGGCGATCGTGGAGCTGACTGGCTGAGGTGGAGTCCAGCCGATCGCGTGCTATCTGGACTTTGGCTAAATCAGCATCGAGAAAGCTGGCATCTGCAGTCGGCTACCATCAGGTAACATGTAGTTTGTCAATACTGCTGTCTCGCTTCCCTCAACATTGGTTTGATATAGACTGGTTTTCATTGCAATACTCCAGACCGTTTTGAGGAAGGAGTGGAAAGAAAAGCTATCCACCAGTGGGGGATTTGTGAGAGGGTCCAACCATGGCTGTAAAAAAACTGAATTCTATGGATTTAGAGAATCCTTTCACCGGCACTTGGTACATTACTGAGATGGAGCTGTGGGGCGAAGACTATTTTAATATGGAAACACAAGCCTATGTAGAAATTCAGTCGAGTAATCGCGGAGACTTCCAGTACGGCAATCCGACGCCTTTAGATTGACGCTGCACCGGTATTTGAATTTAGCACTATCTGGCATTCATGTTCTCCACAAGATATCTTAAAACTCTTCTGATTGCTTTTGGAATCCTCCTCATCGTTGGGTTAAAAGTTTTTGGATCTTCAGCCGAACCCTGTAGCTATCATGCTGGGGCTTACGAAGACTTAAACCTAACCCAATTGTCAAACGAGCTGCAAAATACCGGCCTAATCGGCAGAGTTCACGGAGCGGCTGCCCCATCCCAACTTTATGTGATGTCGGTGCAAGAACCCGAAAATTTCTTCAATCGTCGAGAATTTTCTCTGTTAGCTCGAAATGGAGAAATTCAAACCAAGTTAAGCCAAATCAGTCGCCACGATCGCGTTTGTGTTCAGGGGTCTTTTATCCCCAATCCTAGCCCCCAAAAGCATATTCTGGTCAACGCTATACAAGTATTAGAATCTTGGTCGGGCTTAGATGGGTTTCCCGCGTATGAAAGAGGAGCCAATATTCCTGCTGAATTAGTCGATCGCACGAATTTTGTCGGCAAAGTCCACGCGATCGGAGAGGGCGGTCGAATCTTAGTCGTGGAATACAAAGACGGCGTCCTGCCCATCTTTGTCGAATCACCAGAGTACACGGAAGGGTTGTATCGCGGAGATATTATTCGACTCTCCTATCGCATCCAAGCTTTCCCCTCCAGACCGACACACTTAAAACTCGATCTCGAAACAGCACAGCCGATCGAAGTTCTCGATGCGATCGCTGATTGGCACGGACGCGAACAAACGTTAGCAGGCCCGCTGGTCAAATTCCCTCAAAGTCCGCAGATTCAGTTTGATGTCTATGCGATCGAGGTGCATACACGAGGAGTTAAACGATATTTTACCTTGGTGAATTTTGAAGATCTCGACGAGTTTCAAGCCATCCGCGATCGGCTGGCCGAAATCTGGGACGATCGTGCCGACAAGGCAATTTCCGGTAGAAACTGGCTAATTGAACCAGAGACGATCGTCGAAGTGAGAGGTCGTTCCAATATCTTGTCCCCCGAACAAGCAAACCCCCAAATTTTGCTCGACAGTGCCAACAAAATTCACCTCAAAATTACCAAATCTGCCCAATCGCAAGGTCTGAAATTTAATCCTCCAGATAGTTTGACCGATCGGGTCGCTCCTTAACAATGGAATGTGGTTTGAGATCTCTGGCTTCCCACCCCCTACGCGTTACATTATGATTGGTGTAAGATAATCTAGACAGTTTCTGGCAATACTTCGGACAGAATCAGGCGGCTATAGCCCCGTAGGCAAGCAGGTTCTGGTAGTTGGGATGAGATTTAATTAAAGTCGGCTTTAGCTCAAACATGGAAATAAATAAGTCTAAAAGAGGTTCGTTGAGAGCCAACCGTTTGTAAGAAGCTATGGAGAAGCTGAGCGGCTCATGGGTCGGCCGCTGCTGTTGCAAGGCGGTTTTGGCTAAATTCAGTGCCATGAGACTGGCATTGACATGAGAATCTAAAGCCTCGGAGGGCTACCAACTTACGCTCTTTTCCTGACTTGTTTGAGTCCTTGCTTGAGCAGATGGGCGAGTTACCTTTGCCCAGAAAATTTAGAAAAGGGACACGACCTCAAATGCCTGCCCCGTCTGCTGTCCCGGCTTAAGTGGATAGCCTCCTGAGCCCACCTTATTTGCAATTAATGTGAGCCCAAAATTGCCTTATTTGTAAGCCCTGCCGATTCTGTTTGCGAGCCGCCACACCTACCGAGCTGATGACGGGGAGCGCTCATCCACACTGGCTCAAATTGTTGGGGTTCCAACGCTTCCAAAGAGCGTCCGACCCCATATGTCTAGCCTGGTCATCCTCCCGTGATGGCCCGCTTTGTCGTGAAAGTGTTACCCCAAAATTCCCGATCTTGAACCGCGCCAAACTGGACGGATTAGCGTAGTTTTTGGGTCGCCGACTACTCAAACCCCGTTACTCTTTGAGGCATGGGAAGTTCAATAAAAGTTCGTTGAATTTTTCCTTTGAGAAAATATTCTTTAAAATATCTATCAACCAATGTACATCTTTTATTTGGCCTGAATCATAATCATACTGAATATTTGATATAAGAGTCAGGTATCGTTTTTTTATGTTAGGAAGAAGCTCTGTAAGAGCAAGTATAAATTCTTTGCTGCCTCCAATTAGAATAGTTTTATCACCTACTTCCAATGCCCATTTTCCAGATGAGGAAAGTAGTCGATAAAATGGATTGATATTGAAAATACTTTGATAAAAACAAGATTTATATTCACTATCTGAAGAATAAATTTCTTCTGAAATATCTTCTAGTGCAGGAATTTCGATGTAATGTCCCCATTCGTTGTGATCTTGTGAAGCATTCCTGCCAGGATACAGAAAATAAATACCTTCATCTCTGACTAATGATGCACAATAAAAAATTGCATACATCAATTCAATTTCTTCAATATTTTTAGAAGAGAATATATCCATTAAAATCCATTCATTTGTGCTTGATTTTATAGGTAAAGACCCCCAAGTTTCATCTAAAAAAAAGTCTTGAATGTGAATAGATGAACAAGACAGATATTCCTTTTCTAGGATATTTCGGGAAACTATCTTCATCTCATTCCTCTCACATGCCATGGTTCAATATTGGTCTCATGCCGAGATACGTGTAGAAACCTGCAGATTAGTGCTCAAAGCCTTATGGGATATGGCTTTGATGGATTCTTGCTCTACAGTGCTAATCTCACGTCAAAATCAACGAATTTACTGCGTTTCAGTCTATTTTACCGAGCTTTTTCCGAATAGAAAGGACTCTTGAATAAATAACTCAGGCTATAAGAAGAGCCTGAAATCCTTTCCTGGTATAGCTTTCAAGGATATCTGCATATTTAAGAAAACTGGAAACCTTTATCTGGCAAGGCTTTGAGGCTTATTCTACAGGTTTCTACACGTATCTCGGCATGAGGCCGTTAAGCCTGAAGTTTCAACCTCTTCTTCCCCGTAAGGGGATGGAAACTAAAAGGTCACCCGCTTACTTGACCCGAGTACAGCCCATTCCAATCCGAGTCTTAGTTCCGGTCCCTGCAAAGCTCCCATATTCCACCAACAGCCGTGCTACATTCCCCAACAACGGATCGACCCACCCCATCACCCGCAACGACACATTCCCTACAAATCCTGTCACCCGACTGGTCCCCACCACTAACGATCGCGACTGAATCCGATGCCGCGACACCGCCACCCCCTCCCCCAAAAACATCAACAACTCGTCCCCCCCCAAATACACTGGCGCAAACCGATTCCAGCGCTCCAACCAACTGCGAAACATCATCACCGGCACCGGTAAAGGCAAATAAAGCCGATTCTGGGAAAAAGTCGTCGGCGTTATGAACTCTAGATCGAGATACTTCAAAGGCTCTGGCTCTTGCGCCACCTTCTCCTGATACATCTGCTCGTAACTCGTCACATCCACTTCGCGATCGCCCACCTCAAAACATCCCCCCAACATCTCCAGGCGATCGCCCATCCCCAAATCTAAAATTGCCTTCGAAGACTCCCCCTGCAAGCCACACAAAGACAGCCAATAGTCCTGCTGCGGTTCAAATGTCACAAACTCCCGCGACAGCGAGCAGCGACCGACAATGCCCGAACAAGACGTAGACGGTACCGCCTCACTTCCCATCTCAATCCCCAGCCGCTTGTGCAACAGCCGGACCAACTCCAAGCCATAAGATTGCGGCAAAGAGACCGGCTCGTCCACCCTCAGCGGCCAAGTCGCCTGCACCAACACCTCAGAGTGCCTCCAGCTTGACCCAGGCGGGTACGAACCGGATCTCTCCCTGGGGACTGATAATCGTTCGACGAGATTTGGGGGCTTGAAATCCAGGCGCAGCAATCCCGCAAGTATCTCGAATCTGTTCTACCAAGTCCTCGGGCATCCCCAAATTAATCGTCGTCCCCATCAAGCCACTCCCCCACCCCAAGCGAAAGCTGTAGGGACAGTCTTTCTCGTAAAACTCCCGGATGTAGCCAAAATCCAAAGAACGATCCCGATCGTCGTAGTTATTCTTGAGCTCGCTCCAATAATCTCGCTCTAGCTCCCATTGGTCCTGCCCGAACTCCGCGCAGATCTGGAGCAAATCCTCGACCGATTCGAAGGGAAGCTGCATGTCGCGATTGTGGTGGAACCAAGCCAGCATCTCGGTATCTACCGCGAGGGTAAATTGGGTTCGCAAGTTAAAAATCAGTTCCGCATAGATAGATGCTCGGTACTTCGCTCTGGAGTTCTGGTAGTGGCTGGACACCAATACCTCCGACACCACTGGCAAATTGATAAATCCCGGCTTACGCCCCTGCCGCTCGACTTTCTCCTCCAGCAGCGGCTCTGAATCCGACACCGACACCGCCCGCATAATATCCGTATTCGGTCCCTGCCGCGCCTTCACCTCGCGATCGCCGTAGCTCAAGCCGTAATTGGTAAACAGCTCGTCCATGAATAGGTCGTCATCTGTTTTTTTTGCCCGATGCTTCAGCTCACCCATCGACTCTCTAAGGCGTTGCTCGATCGCGCTGGGACGTTGTTGTTGGGGCACTCGATAATACTCGGCATATTTGAGCAGACGATAGGCGATCGCGGTTCGAATCGCCCCTTTAATCGAAGAACCCGGAACGTAATGTCGCCAGAAGCCATCTCGAATCGCGGGGCGCAGATCGGTAATCTTTTGGGAGGTCTGTTTCAAGATGCGCCGGTTTTTCGGAAAGATCGCTTCGCCATCTGGCGCTCTGGCGGCTGCCCACTCCTTGCCCAGAGCATCCTCTAACAATGACGCAATCGGGTCGCGCGCCTCGACGCAACGAATGTACTCGTTCAAAAAGCCTCGCCGCTGGAGCTCTCGCGCCAGCAAATCCGTATCGGTCAAATAGACAAACTTGCCACTTTGGACGTACTCGTAAGGATTCAATTGTCGAACCGCCGAGCCAATGTGGAGGAAGCGTCCCGTTAGCCGCACAGTGCGGGAATCGGCGAGGTTGGGTTTGAAGATAGCAGTGCTAGGGGCGAGAGTCATACCAATTTTCGATAGAGAGGTCGTTGAAGAACTGGAAATCGACAATCAGATAGCGCAGACTCACCAATTCACCTCGCGACCGGGAGAAGGATCTCGGACGTTGGCAAACAGATCGTCGTCGGGGTCGATCGCCGAGGAATCGGCTTTCTGCCGGAATGCGCGATAGCCGTCCCAAAATGATTCCTCTCGAAAGGGTGAGGCTTGGGAGGCGGCCAGCCGTTTGTCGTCGTCGCTAGAGACCAGAATGCCAATGCGTTTGTCTGTGCCCAACAGCTCGACTGGATTGCCTTTGGCCAGTTCGTCGGCGATCTCTTTCCAGTCAGTTTGGATGCGATCGATCGAGTATTGCTCGGTCATCAGAATACCTCCCCGTTCAGCTAGCTGCTTTCAGTTTGACTGGCAAACTCACCGCAATGCCATTGCGGTAAATCGGATGGAGGGTGAATTGCTCGGGCGTCACATCCGCCAACTGCCCTTCAGGCTTCTGCGGAAAAACAGAGCCCTCCGCAAACATCCGCACCCTCTTTCGTCGCAACTGCCGCCCCGAGAATGGCGAGGCAATCCAGCCGCCCCGTTCTTGGATAGCGTAGCGAGCTTCTTCCCCCAACCAGCTCGACTGCAGGCCCGCTTGGTAGAACAGGCTCAGCAACGCATGGCGATCGGCCTCTACTTTGGGTTCCACCACTGCCTGCCAGTGCTCCGGCAGCTGCCAAGATTTCGCTACGCGAAATCGTCCGGCCCCACTGGAGCGCTCTCCACCGATCCCCTCTTCCCCCAACACCATCAGAGCCTGTCTCAGCTGCTCCTCCAATTCTGGCGATTCTTCGGGCAATTCTAAGAGAAAGTACAATCCTGCCAAGCTTCTGATGCCCTCATCGTTCCAGTCCTCTTCCCATACGTCCGCCAGCTCGGCCCCCGCCTCCCAAGCAAACTGGGTGTAGCCGGTGTGGTAGAAGTTGGTGGCGCGGGTGGTGCGATCGATCGAGACCTTGGGTAATTCGTAGGACTCAAAGGCATCGCCGTAGCTGAAGCATCCTGCTTCAAATAAAGACAGCGACGAACTCTCGGAGGGATTGTCGCTGTAGTGTGCGAGCTCTGCAGCATCGCTCGGTGTAAATCGCCCACCCTGATACCACCGCCGCCAGATGGGGAGGGGGAGGTAAGCGAGCTTTCGATAGGTCTTGGCGAAGGCGAGGTCGTTATCGGGATAGCCGTTGGGGCGTTCGACGAGTTTGGGTAGATAGTCGATGAAGCGATCGCCTTCTCGCCGATAAACGAAGGTCGAACTGACTCGAAAGGGAGGCGCTGGCGAGTGGTTGAATCGAGCCAGCAAGGCTTCTACCCCTTCCTTTTGGAAGATCTTGGCGTAGGCACTGACCCAAGCGCTGAAGAGGGTGTCAGAGCGCACCCGTTCGGAGGTTTGTTCGAGACCGATCCCCAATTCGCCGAAGTGGGTGGGGCTGCGGCCAAAGTTCAAACGAATTAATCTCCAGTGACTTCCCATCCCTAAGCATCGCCTCCCGGTAGGAGTCGTTCTCGGACTGCACCGGTCAGTTCGCCAAATTGCTGCAACAGGGCGGCAGTATCTGCCATCTCGAAAATGGGTTGTAAGAAATCCGCAGTTCCTGCCGTCACTTGGCGGTACTGCGCCACCCCCCGGTAATAAAACCGGAATTGCTCGAAGCGGACTTTGCCGTAGCCGCGCGAACCGTGTCCCCCGAGGGCGTCGTCTTCGAGAATGGCAAGGGCGATCGCCAGGTTGTTCAAGTCTTCGATGGCTTGGGCTTCGTCCTCCACGGTGTAAACCATCTCGAAGCGGAACTTAGTTCCTGCCGGGATGCGCTCCACTTGTCTCGGGTTGGCGGCGGAGGTAATGCGATCGATGCCGTTCTCGAATTTCCATTCGGTCATATACAAGCCGGTATCGATCTTGGCCAGTTGCTGCGCCGATTCGGGCAGCAGATGGGCGTCGCGCACGATTAAACGCGCTGGAGAGTTACGGCCTTGAATGCAGGTGTACTCTTCTCCTTTGATGGCGGTCTTGGGCGCGTTGACGGGAGCTAATTCTTCCTCGCGGGCAATCTCAGAGGGAATCCAGCATTTAGAACCGCCGGTGGAGCCAAAGACGCGGCTGACGGTACAGGTTGCCGCTCCTTCATAGGCAACGTAGACTTCGGTGCCTAGCTCGGTGTAACCATCCACTAGATCGTCACTTTCGTAACGCCAGATTTTATTGCCAACGCGGTTAAGGGGCTTGTTGAGCAAGCGTTCCAGAATTGCTCGCAGCTTTCCTTTAATGGACGAGCCGGGTAGGTAGGGTTGTTGAGTAATCGGATCGCGAACAACCAACTTGTCCACCCCGCCGATCTCGAGGGTTTCACCGCCTCCACCGATATGCAAGCCCGTCTCTACCACTAACGTGCTGGTGACGCGCAGTTTTCCGAGTAAAGCTTTTTGGGGTCGTTCGACAACGGTCATACTTATTTGCCTCCCTCGGCTTTGTGATAGGCGATGGTGGATTCGATCAGTTGAACCAAGCGTTCGAAATCCTCCAGGCTGCGGACTTTGTCGATGGCTGCTGACATGACATCGCTTAAGGGTTTCGCCGCTTTTTGTCGAGCCGCAGCGTAGGCGAGTTTTGGCTTGAGCAGGACAATATCGGTTTCAATATTGGCAAATAGGGCGGCATCGTCCCTGGCATTGCCCGCGCCCGTCTCGCCGCCCGTCAGTTGAGCTTTGAGACGGTTGATCGCATCGAGGAACTTGCGAATTTGGTTGGTTTCCAGAGGTTGATTGCGCAGGTACGGACCAAATGTGGCGGCATGTTCTACGAGAGTACGGATGTTGTAGGTATGCAAGCCGTCTTCGAGACCCTGAATTGTGGCAATCATTTGGCGATCGATCCTGTCTGACGGGTTGCGATCGGATGGCTGATGCCGATCGTGTTGGCCTTTGCCGGATGATTTGTGGACGGGTTTGTTGGGTCTACTCATGGGTGGGGATTCCCTTTACTGAAGCAGTTGAGCGATTGAGAAGGTCTAGCCAGGTGGCGATCGCGCGAAAGTATGGGGCGTTGTACGGGCTTTTTAGGGATGTACTGATGTCATCGAAGCCTTGCGCGTTTTTGACCGCGTTGGGAAGCCGGGAGAGGGTGTAGGCAACTTTCGGTAGGTGCAGGAAATAACGGATATCGCGACGGTGCTCGACGTCCTGCTTGTCTGCGCTTTCCAGCCACTTTTCTTGTAACTGGGCGGTGGCGAGGAGATTGCGAACGAAGCCTTTGGAAGTGTCGGTGCCTAGCAGTTCTTGCAATCGCTCCACGAAGGGTAGAACCCCAAACAAAGCCAGCGAGCTGTCGTCGCCGATGTAGGTGCGGATGTCTTCGGGGATGCTGTCGATCGCTGCGACTTTGCTATCGAATTCCCCCAGCCATTCCCGCCATTTAAAGACGCGATCGAACAATCCCAAACTATCGCGACCGTTGCCTTTGGCGTTGCTTTCAGCCCGACCGGAATCGGCTGCGGATTGGTAGAGGGGATACTTGGGCAGGCTGAGGCTGATACCGCCGGAAAGGGTGATGTCGGGATGCCAGCCGGTGAAGGCTCGAAAGCTCTGGTAGACATCGAAGGCGAATTCCACGACCCGATCCCAGGCTCCACTGACGAACAGATCGTCTCCGCCTGCGTAGATGAAGAGAAGTTCCTGACGGGGTTGCTTGGTGATGCTGCGAAAGGGTTGCGTATCGGCAAGGTCGAGGAAGTTGCGAGCGCGGAATGCGGCCAAGCTGTTGAGATAGACCTTGAAAAAATAGCTCATTTGCCGCGAGAGTCCCGCCAGTCTGGGCAAGGTGTAGTGCTCCCCCAAGCCTTCGGCAAATATCTGTCCCAGTCGATCGACGTCCATGCGCAGGTGACCCACCCGCTGAATGCCTGTGGCTCGTTCTGCCATTTCTGCGGCAGTCATAACGCCTGTTTCGGATGCGAGGGCGGTTCTTTCTCCGTAGTTGCCCAGCAGCAGGGGGGTCGGGTTCTCGAAATGGGGGAATTTGTAGAGGGAAAGATCCCAATTGTTGATGAGGTAAACGGTTTGGGGTTCTGGAGGGATGGCTTTGGCGTTTGGGAAAAGATAGTAGTAAGTAGCGCGATCTTTTGAAAAGATTTGGATGTAATTCTGCTGATTGCCTTGGGGGGAGACAGACGAGCGAACTAACGCCCCCACATCCAAAAGCTGGCCCCCCAGTGCAAACATCTTTCGACAGGTGGGGCAGGCATCGACGCCATCTTCGCCGTCGAGGGGTTTCAGGGTTTCAATGTCGTCTCGGTGACAGACTTTACAAGGCTCGTGGGAGGCCGATATCGCTAAGAGGCGGTCGAGTTGGCTCTCGAATTTGCGGCTTTTTTGGAGGCTGAGTTGGGCGATCGCGCCTTGCCAGCTATTGGTAAAGGCTGGGGTGGCGACAGTTTCTGTCTGAAATGTCTGCTGGGCCAAGCTTAAAAAGACTTTCCCTTGAAATTCGTCGAAAAGCCAGGTGTTGAATTCATCCCGAATGGCGGCAACGGTGGAGGCTGTGAAGTCATTGGCGGGTGCCAACAGGTAGAGGTTGCCGCCGCCTGCGTAGAGGGTGTTCGATCTCGGGAGGTTCAGGCGGATGGATAGTTGCTGAACGATTTCTTCGGTCACGAGTTCCAGCGTGAAGCTGCGGGCTCGTAGGGATTTAAGGGCTCCGTCGGAGGCGATGGTGTAGATGAAGTCTTGGATGCCGGAGAGGTCGCCTGCGATGAGGCTGAGTTTGGGGGCGTCGGGGGTGTTACCGAGGCTGGAGGCGATCGCGGCTGTGGTTTTGACGAGGTCGTAGAGGGCGATGTCTGGCTGGGTATAGCTGAGATAGGTGCCGTATTTTTCGAGGAACAGCATCAGATAGGGGAGGTTTTGCCAGTCTGTTGGGGTCAGGGTGGCTAGGGCAGTTTTGATGTCTTGTTTGAGGGTGTCGAGTTCTGCTTGTAAGGGGGGTTGGGTTGTGGGGTAAGGGATGGCTGGGGATGGGTTGGGGCGATCGCTTGGGGGGGTGGCGATCGCTTGGGGAGGCCAGTAGTGGTTGCAGGGCTGGGTTTGGCGAAGAGCGATCGTGTCGAAGATGACTTTGAGGGGGCCGATGGTTGCGTTAGGGAGCCATTGGGTGAGGTGTTTGGTGGTTTGGATGGCGCGATCGGCGTTGGGGGGTACGGGTGATGGTTGGTGGGCTAAGGGGGTGTTGGCCCATTGTGCGAGGTTTAATAGGGCTTGTTGAAAGATATTGAGGGCGATTTGATGGGATATTTCGGTCATACTGGGAGCTTTCCACGTTCACTTAGGACCGGAGAATAAATGATGCGTATTAAAACATAGGGCTGGAGGTAGACGTAGTGACCTCCAGCCCTATAGCTAAACTAGCCTGAGTTTAAAGTAATCTCGATTTCGAGGCCAGTTATATGGGAATACTTGAGCTTAAAACCCAAGCTTCGGTGAAAAAACTTGACTAGCGTATCAGCCGCTATTGCAACTAGCTCGTTGATTGGGGAATATTTCATTTTAGACTCTCTTTGAGGTGGTGGACAGACGGGCTTAAATAAGTAGATGTTGTTCTAACTAAGCAAAGGCAACATAAGTTACTCCTTGAATCTTGAGGACGTGCTCCTAGCATATCATAGGCTTTTCCGAATGCATATCTTGGGACAATATTCCGAGCAGTACTCAAGGGGTCGATATAGCGATCCTACGTCAGCCGTAGACGACTTGAGGGCTGAAACCCAACGCTGGCAAGGACTCAAATTTATAACTCATCTAGGATTGCTATAGCAACCAAAACTCTGTCAAGCTATGAGATAGCATATTCTTATTCAATGTCAGCTCCAGACCTAACCTTGAGAAAAATCAATAATCCTACGGACCCTTACCTCCGCAATCTTTACAGACTTGGCCCAAAAACTTTCCAGACTGTTGCTGGAAGACCTATACTCGATCTTAAGTAGGTGCCAAAAACTTCCCCTAGCGGGGACTGAAGCATTGGCTTCTAATGGACTGACGACCTTAACTAAGTTGAAATATTACCCGATCCCCGCAAGGGGAATACATAATTAATATGGAATACATAAGTAGTGTTGCGGGCACTGGCTTACACTGGGCGAGATAGTAGATTGAGGACTACCCTCGTTTCCTCAGGGCTTTCAGGTGATCGCAAATGGTCATGCGACTGTGTTCTTATGGCTGGCCTGCGTCAAAAGTGACCCAATCCTGACAGCTTTTTATAAGTGGGCGCGCTGTTTCCCGATCGTCAGGGGCCTGGTGGAGCTGGGGAGACCTATACGAGCGTTTTGAGGGGTAAAGTTTCCACGCGCAGTTAAGGAGATGGGGGTAGGGGCGGTATATATGTTTGTAAATGTGTTGAGATTTGGTTGGTTGTTGGGGATAGTGTGGGCACGTGAGGGTACTTTGATGCTCTCTCTGAACCTTGACATTCTAATATTTCCTAGACTTGTGTCGATGCCTTGTACTGCAAGGCTTTTGATGTTTCCTGTTTCGATGTAAATGGATTTTTGGGGTTTTTTGGATGCCTTCAAAATGCCCTGCGTCGATTTGACCTCTGGAATGCTTACCCGCAAGGACTTTCCACCTTTTCCCCGCAAGGGGATGGAAACGCCAGAGGGAGATTGACGTCGTAGAATTTTTTCAACTGCTTTCCACCTTTTCCCCGCAAGGGGATGGAAACCCCGTTCCCTCTAGTGTACCGGAATTGTCGATCGACCTGCTTTCCACCTTTTCCCCGCAAGGGGATGGAAACACCAATCCTCCTGTAACTAAAGGATTGGTAACCAGTCTGCTTTCCACCTTTTCCCCGCAAGGGGATGGAAACACTTCGAGTGCTGTAGCTGTGGCTGCACATCCATAACTGCTTTCCACCTTTTCCCCGCAAGGGGATGGAAACTTGAACCGGATGACAACTTGAATGAACGCCACATCATCTGCTTTCCACCTTTTCCCCGCAAGGGGATGGAAACCTCCCGAAATTGCCGTTGGCACGTGCGTCGACCTCAACTGCTTTCCACCTTTTCCCCGCAAGGGGATGGAAACGTAACCAGATACCCGTTCGAGGATACGTTCTTGAGCTGCTTTCCACCTTTTCCCCGCAAGGGGATGGAACCATGATCACCTTTAAGTCTGGCGGATAATTAAACCCAAACGTAATGTTTCAACCTCTTCTTCCCCGCAAGGGGATGGAAAGCGCATGATGCCGATTCCCTCTAACTATTACTCTGTTCTGCCTTCTCCCTCAACGCTCGCCGCGCCAACTTTACGTAAGTCTTTACTGTCTCGTAAAGCATGTCCAAATCCTCCGCGATCGCGCCTAAAGACTCCCCAGTCTCCCGCCGCGCCAAAATCGTCGCCCATAGCTGCGCCGTCTGCGCTGCCCGCTCCCCCCCTTGCCTCTGTCTCTGGGCAAAAAACTCCCCTTGCAGCTCTTCAATCCGCTTCGCCAACAGCTCGTTAGCATCAATGACAGAACTTTCCCCCTCCATTGCCAGCCAGCCCGAGCGAGTTTGCCCCAAACCAAACGCCGTCTTATGTCCCGTCCCGCAATAGGGCGCGTACTGGCACAACGCCCCAAACATCCGCACAAACTCTTCCCTTTTACGTGCTTCTGCCGACAACCCAAACGTCACCGCCCCCACAAAACCCGTCACCATACCCTGCTTGCCCGCTGCCACCTTGCAAGATTCAAGCCGATGTTGCCGCACGATCGCTCCTGCATCCACCCATTCCAAAAACTCTTCTCGATCCACCTTCACATCAGCAAACGACAGCCACCGTCGCAAGTAACTCTGAAACACATTGAACGGCCAAGGCAACGGCAAATGCTGTCCCTTCCGCCGAAACCCACAGGGAGACACAAAGCTCAGCGTCACTTGATTTTGCAACCCGCTCTTCCACAACTGAGCATAGGTCTTACCCTTCAATTCCAATCGGCAAGCTACGACCTCCAACGGTGCCCCATGCAGCTCCACCCGCTCCATCGGAGATCTCAGCCATCCATGCAACCCCTCCACCACTTCACGATTCAATCCCGACACAGACCAATAGAAGCGATCGCCTTGCTTGATACGAAATCCCCCCTGTTGCAGCAGCAGATCCCCACGCAATCTCGACATGGTAAATCCCTTCTCATCCGCGCGATCGTGCATCCGCGCCGACAACTCTGGGTCTATCGCCTGAAACTGCTTTAATAACCAGGCATGTAACCCCTTGGCATAAGTTCTCTCTAAGGCACTATCCGCGATCGCTTTCAACTCAAACTCAACCCCAACGATTTCCGTCCCCTGAGGCCACAGTCGTTTCCCCTGCTTGTGCAGCAGATCTGCTGCCCTTCGAGCCGCTAAACGATTGGGAAATTCCATGCGATCTCTCTATCGAAACATTCCTGGCTCGATTATTACCATCCCCACGCGAGGATCGCCTTTATTTATCAGTTGCGCATTTTGTGGCAATAAAGTGTTCAGTTTACTGAACGCATGACTTCTAGCATACTGTCCCGAGATCGACCATTAATAGGACAGTTTCTCGACTCGATCGTTGCTACGTATAGCTTTCAGGGCTTTGCTTGACAAGCTCCAAGCATCGAAAGTGAGACAGTTGCTTCTGTCTCTAGCTGCCAATTAAGTCTGAGCGTGTGTACCCAGGAGGCAGGCCCAGAGATTTTCGTAAAATGGCGCGCTTCTCTTTTGGCGTTAGCTCACGGGGCTGAGGTTCTGGCTCAGCAAGTCGTTCACGATGTTGTTGGATCGGATCCACCTTTTGCCGCTTGCTGAGTGTAGATTCCTCAGCGAGGGCAAGGCGCTCTAAATCTGAGACGACTCTTGAAAGAACGCGTAAAACACGAGGCCGATCGAAGGGGACCTCCTTACGCTGCTCATCGCTCTGTTGATGATGTATCAAGTGACAATACAGTTAGCGTCCGATCGAAGGGGACCTCCTTACGCTGCTCATCGCTCGGAGGCCGTAAGTTAACCGAGACGTATTCCTGCGTCTCAAGCTCTTCCAACCAATTAACGCGCCAACGCAGCACTTCTACTTCTGACGCCAATCGAGACTGCAAGGGAGTTAAAGCCTCATCCGCTTGTTCTCCGTAGAATTGCGGTATGAATGCAAAATATGGATACAGAATTGCGTATGACAGCCTAGATCTAGACTAAAATTGTTAAATTTATACTCATAATGGCCAGGAAACTATGGTGTTTCACGTTCAATAGTGACTACAGACAGAGTAGTATTAGTCGAAAACTCGGATGTAAGAGTTCGAGCGAATACTGTGGGATCGAGTCCACTCATATCAATTTGAGGTGTGAGTTGGAGATATAAGTGCCTTTCAGCACATGTCTGTCGAGAGCGAACCGAGCGAGAGTAGGTGTGAAGCAAATTCTTTCGATTATTCCAATGCTTTCACTCTTGCTCGGTGGTGTGGGTTTATTTCTCAGCCTGTGGATTGTGCTCCCTGCCCCTACCGCATTCCTGCTGCCGTTGTCCGTCGGTGCGCCTGAAATCAGCCCTTGGCTGATGCTGGGGAATGCGATCGCCGTTCTCTTTGCTCTCAGTTCTCGGGCCTTTCCAATGTGGAGAATAGCCGTGGCCCTCAGCATTCTGGGGCTCATCCTCAGCAGTTGGCCCTTGCTGCGACTCCCGGCAACAGTACGACGCACCACGGCAGAATTTCAGCAGCAGTTGGGGATTGCCTCAGATCTGTTGCCCCAACTGGTCCAGTCCCCACTGCGATCGCAACCCTTCAGCCTTGTCGATACCTTTCTGGGCATTCCCAGTCCTGCCGTCTATCGCAGCGAGGCCATTCCGTTTGCTACCCCTGAAGGGATACCCCTACACTTGGCGATCTATCGCCCCTTGCGTGGGGGAAACAATCCTGCGATCGTGACGATTTACGGGGGCTCGTGGCAGAGGGGGAGTCCCTCTGACCATGAGGCTTTCAACCGTTATATGGCTGGACGCGGATATACCGCGATCTCGATTGATTACCGCCATGCCCCCGAGTATCGATTCCCCACCCAACTGGAAGATGTACAAACGGCGATCGCCTGGATTCGCGATCGCGCTGCAGAGTACCGCGTCGATACCGATCGTATCGCCGTCTTGGGGCGATCGGCGGGGGCACAGCTCGCCATGCTGCTAGCCTATTCCCCCGAAACTCCTCCCCTTCGAGCGGTGGTCAGTTACTACGGTCCGATTGACCTTGCCAATGGCTATCGCCATCCCCCCTTTCCCGATCCCATCGGCACTCGTAGGGTTCTAGAGACATTCCTGGGAGGATCGCCCGCCCAATTCCCGAGCCTCTATCGACAAGCCTCTCCGATCCATTTAGTGAAAGAAAATCTACCGCCGACGCTGCTGGTTTATGGCAGTCGCGATCGCGTTGTGGAGGCCCGCTACGCAAGAGGGTTGGCGGAGCAGTTGCACGCTGCTGGCAATCGGGCTGCCCTCATCGAAATTCCTTGGGCAGACCATGCCTTCGATACTGTATTTAATGGCGTTAGCAGCCAACTGTCGCTTTACTACACCGAACGATTTTTAGCTTGGGCCTTGCGCGATGCCGAACCGCCCTCACCGGGCTGAGCTCGTGCCAAAGTCCATTGCCGAACTCGCGTTGCGTCCCCGTAGTTGGCGCAATAATGCAGTTGTTTGACCCACTTACTTAATATCTATTGATTTTTATACTTTAGTGCCACTGGGTATTGAAACTCCTGCCTGTGGTAGCGGAGGAAAGGATACTCCCGGATCTGCATCGACGGTAAAGCCTGCAGCTGTATTCACATGGTTGGCTAATTCCGTAGCCGCCCCACCATCGCAGCTAGAGCCCAGCAGATTGGCATTAATTATCAGCACTGCCCCTAGCATCACTGTTAAAGCTACGATCGCAAACCGTAGCTAAGCGCTTGGGAGTCTGTTGATTCCTTTTTAATAGTTATGACCACAGCTCTTACTAAAGTTAAAGCTGCATACTTGCCGCCGAGTCGAAAGGGGCGATCGTCAGGATTTGTGAGAGGTGCTCGACTTTGTTCTAAAGCTTCAGTTATATATATCAGTCCTAATTCATTCGTAAACAATGAAGGGACTAAAGCCCAGTGCTGGCAAGGATCTGAATTTACAATTCATTTAGGATTGCTATAGATATAATAGCCTTTATGTATCTGTTATGCTGATGGAAGCTTGTAAATGACCAAACCCCTTACTCAGTAAGGCTTATATGCCATCTTGCCTGAAGAAAAGGGGATTTGCCGACAAACCCTTAGCTAGTCAGGCTTTGAGGAATTACCAGGCCGGAACTAGCATCCCAAGCCTGGTAGAGCTGGTATAATTTTGTTCAAGAACTGCATTACAGACTTACAACCGAGTAGATACAGTAGTAGAAACTGCAGTTCCATCTGGAGTCTGGATATGAATTTCTGCCGTTTGATTGCCACTCACACATATATAAAACGAGGAGTCTCCTCGCGGCGTCAGAGATGTATCCTGACAATCTGTAGATGTAACTGGCATTGTGCTACCAAGTCCATCCAGTAATGTGTCATTTCTTGCTGTCCCTGTGGCATTTCCAGTGGCATCAAATGCATTGCCCCATCGTTGAATGACTCTATCCCCTTCGTGTTCACCTGAGATGGCATCCGCAAGATAATATGCAACGATCTCCATTGACATATCATCTTGAATGGATAAAACTGCTTGAGTACAGAGTGGTTCACCAGCAAGCGTAGGAGGACAGGCTGGAGCAGCAAGATTTAACTGATTACCGCTGCGGATCTCGTCGGCAATCAGGTCCAAAGCTAGATTGAGGTTTAATTGGTTAGTGGAACGAGTTTCGTTAGTTTCGTTAGCAGCTAAATACACTCTGATAAGACTAACAAATAGGGTAGATGCAATTGCAGCAACAACTAAAGCAACTAGGATTTCAATTAAGGTAAATCCTTTTGAGATTGCTTGAATTTTTAGCTGAGAGATTTGATTCGGTTTCATTACAGCACGCAATTACCACTATTGATAACGCCAGTGCGAAGTTTACCCACAATTGACACAACTTCTACACATCGACTCGTTAACCCATCCATATCCAGTTGAATAATGCTTCCTGCGCCCGTTGCAGTGCCTCGAAACGTATATGTAACGGTACTGTTTAAAGGGATAGATACTTCATCGGGAAGCTGCTCTATTCGAGTGGCGGTAGGACTAGTAGGTGGGCACCGGGTTTCAATATCGGTGGCAGAAAACATTACTGAGCAAGAGGAGCCATCTCGCATGGCTTGCCGCTGTGCCTCTTTGAGCGCCCTTCTAACTAAAGTGGTCGATCGCAGTAGGGTTTGCCGATCGAAGATTGGGCGCAAGCTAGGTGCAGCGACTACAGCAAGGATGCTTACCATCCCGAGAACTGCCAATGATTCTACTAGGGAAAATCCCCTAATATTTGGGCGGTTAATTGTCCTTCGACACAGCATATTCATTTCCTCCAGCCTCACTCTTAATTACGTCGGACAAAGGTAAACATAGCTAGGCATAACCTCGGATGCCAAACCATCAATAATCACTTCTCCACTGGGATCGTGCTGAACCTGATAAGTAACCTGAAGCGTTTCCACACCCGCACTTATAGCAGTTGTTCGCACGACAGAATAGTCACCCACTGAATAATTTCCTGTATTGATAGGATCGGGCAAGCTGGTGGGCAAAGATAGAAAAGCGTCGAATGCAGCAATTGTCGTCGTTGTACACATAGCACCGCCATTAAATCTAGATGCGCGATCGCGAATCAAATCTAGATCCTGCTGAACTAGAGTTGTGGCTGTACTGAATCGCTCGCTGCCGGACAATCCAATTGACGATAGGGCCAGCAGGGGAAAGCTTCCCCCTGCAAAAGCAAGGACTACAATTGTGGCCGCCAAAACCTCAGCCAAGGTGAACCCATTAGGAGTGACTTTTTTAAAGTTAATAGATTTCATCAGTTAACTCCTTGGCGACTCCAATCTTCAGGGGCTTGTGTGTTGTTTGCAAAATTCGCAGTTGAGTTGCCTAAAGCCGCTGCTATACCGTCAGGGACAGAAATTTCAACGCCATTTCCATTTGAACCATCCCATCTTTTAACCCATACAGCACCATCAATATTTGGAGAACAACTGCCACCACCATTAACTCCCATTAAAGCATTAGGGGCATAAACAAAAGCAGACAGACAGGTATTGCCATTTAACATAATGGTCTGATTGGTCATGTTATCAGGTAGGGCGTCATCATTACCATAAATGCGTACTGCAGCAGGAGGGACATCTATAGGCTGACCAGATGCATCGAGGATAGGCATGTCGAGAGCATCGACTACTCGGGTGACAATAGTAGCGTTCCCACTTAATGTCAAATCCCCTTGCAAGTACAAATAGACAGATTCCCCAGCCTTAATATCGATAATAAGTTGCTGGCTCGAATTTCCACCAAGATCGATGCTGGGTACTTGATAGTGATAAACATTATCTACCGGATTGGGATTGTCTGTAGATCGAGGTAATGTGGTAGGGCCAGTGGTGATAGCAGGAATGGTGTATGCTCCATTACCATTACCAGTAATGACACCTGGGAATGTCAACACTGGAGGAAGATTGACGTTACCAAGAAAGATACTTCCTCCTATCATGGTAGTATTCTCATTGCCATTAATTGCAGCCAACAAGTTGAGTTCAGTTGCTGTATTATTATCTCCCGTGCAGCTAACTGGACACTGTTCCAAATTTGTACAGACCACGTTGCCTTCGACACCTTCAACATCGTTACCTCCGATGCTGACATCATATGTACCCAACAATCCTGGAAAGGTTCCCGGTCGGAAAGCGATAGGCACTCTTTGCTGAACCCTCGTTCTCGATAAGCCCGACTGGCCTTCAACAGTGAGTAGGCCAGATTGTGCTCCTACAGTAGGGTCGTAGTCATAACTGATGACATTGAAGGTTTGACTGGAACCCCCGACATCACCAGATAAAAACTCGGCTTCAAATGCGGCTTGATTTGCAAAACAAGCCGGAAAGTTATCAGGATTTAGCCAAGGAGTATTCGGGTCGAGCGAGTCATAATCTAATGCAAGTAAGTGACTGAATTGAGTCTGATTCAGCCGCGCTATGGTGCGATCCATACCCGCTTCGGCTGCCGCTAGACTTCCTGCTGAAGAAACCTGGCTCCTGGCGGCGACCTTATTGGTCCTGACTCTGGCGATCATGGTCAAGGCAACCAACGTCACCGTCAACCCCACCGCGAGCGACAGTGGCAAGATATAGCCTTGACTCGATCTGCGCTCCTGCACTGATGTCTTCACAATCCTGACCCACAAAAACAGCTCAAGGGGAGAATCTCTTCAAAGTCCGACGAAGTTGAGTTCGACGACAACTTATCGAGAGGCAACTGAGAGGAAGTTGCTTTGCAACGATGGACCCCATGCGATCGCGATCGACTTTATCGAGCTTTCACGAATGTCCAGCTTCATTTTATCTTCATGAAGAGATCGTGAAGATCGAAGTTTTTACGGAAAGCATCAATCAAAGCGGCCTGTATATACGCATAAACACGGTATTTATGAATAGATTAAGCTTTATAAGAATAAATTTACGTTAATATCTCAATTTTTGTCAACTAATGTTTCTGGTCATTTGACGAAGGTGATATCTTCCAAAGCATTGACCTCAAGCCACTAAGAGCCTTCGACCTCGGTTCATTGAGGGCTCGACATAACGTTCATAATGTGCCCGTAACGCTCGCCAAAATTAAAGAGACAAGGCTTGCTGCCGAGATAACAGGAGGCGATCGGCATAGCAGCCCATTCAATTAATCTCTGTCGAGAACGAACCGAGCGAGAGCGCATATGAAGCTGATTCTTTCGATGATTCCAATGCTCTCCCTCCTACTTAGTGGGGTGGGGTTATTCCTCAGTCTCTGGATTGTGCTTTCCGCCCCGATCGCCACCGAAAAATTTTTAGCTTGGGCATTGCGCTCTTCGTCAAGAATATAGATCGATGGAATCGCTGCACTGCTTGGCATCTCTGTTGTTTTCTAGTCTGCAATTGAGGGCGCTCGAAAACCGCGTGTACGCGGGACTCCGTACAATGAGGGCAATGTCTGAGAGTTGCCGATATGACCGCAGCGATCGCCCTCCTCCTCTGCACTGTGATTGGATACCTACTCGGCTCCATTCCGACGGGTTATTGGGTGGGCTGGGTCATTGGCGGAATTGACATGCGCGAGCAGGGCTCGGGGTCTACTGGGGCAACGAATGTTTTGCGCACGCTGGGCAAAGGTCCGGCAGCAATCGTTTTGGGGGTGGATTTGTTGAAGGGGGCGTTGGCGGTGGTGGCTGCGCGGGCGGTGGTGCAGACAGTCCTGATTCCCGCTCAAGCAGAACGGTGGTGGTCTTGGTTCGCGATCGCGGCGGCCCTGTTGGCGATTGTGGGACACAGCCGGTCGATCTGGATGAATTTTAAGGGGGGGAAGTCGGCGGCAACCAGTTTGGGGGTATTGTTGGCAATCTCCTGGCCGGTGGGACTGTCGGTGTTGGGGGTGTGGCTGGGGACATTGGCGATCGCTCGAATTGTCTCGCTGAGCTCTATGCTCGCAGCGGGATCGGCTGCCATTTTCATGGCGGTGTTTGGCTTGGATTGGCCGTTTATTGCGTTTGCGATCGTCGGGGGACTTTATGTGATTTGGCGGCACCGCAGTAATATTCGGCGGCTGCTGGCTGGCACAGAGCCCCGCATCGGACAAAAGCTCGCAGAGGAAGATTCTCTATCTGCCGCCAATTGAAAGGCGATCGCCGCGCTCTCTTGGGGAATGAGGCAGTTCTCAGGTTTGGCTGGTTGACATCCGCTCGTCCATCCTGCATCCTAGATATCCGTGAGATACATGGGGCTTTAGCTCAGCTGGTAGAGCACTTCAATGGCATTGAAGGGGTCAGCGGTTCGAGTCCGCTAAGCTCCATCCCCATAAAACCCTTATTGGATAAGAGATACAAGCGCTCTAGGTTGCCCCTAGAGCGCTTGCTTCTGGGATTTTCCCATACCCCCTAAAAGGCATACACAAATTTATGCGGCAGTCTTAAGTTGACAGCGAGCGGATCCGCTTGCGGTTACAAGTTGTTTGAGTTGGCATTACCTGCCAAACGTTACTACTTGAGGACCTTCAGTTGAGTGCCTACAGCTTTCCGAAACTGCTTCATTGTAGTACCTTGATTCGATACTACTAATTGATCCTCAAGAATTGCTTTAACTTGCTCAATTTCTGACAAAGCAATAATTGCAGAGGCCGGACCTTCAACAACAATGAGTCCCAAGTTGTTAGGAACTTCTGAAAGCCGCCTTCCTTGGTTCCGAGAAAGTTGTTTATCTATTTCCGGTAAGGCACTCTCAGCAAGCTGGCGAGTTTCATCTGCCAGTCTAAGCCGCTCCTCACGATCCATTCGACGAGCAGGCTGATTCTGTGACTTTGGTGAAAGATCCACAATTGCTCGTGAAAACTCGCCAGACTTTAATTCGTCAAGTTTTTGGAGATAAGCCTTACTAATCTTAATCATTCTAATTCACCCCTCCATTCCTTGTAACACATTGAGTGCTGCCAAGGGCTCGATTGCCCCATATCCCCACCGATTATCTGGGCGACGCTTTTTACCTCGTGGATGCCTTGCAGTCTCACGTATTGCTTTGAAAATTTCTATCACTGGCTTTTCAGGACAAGAAGCCATCAGAATAGCCATCACGCCCGCAACATGGGGAGCAGCCATTGATGTGCCGTCCATCAATCGATACTCTTCATCATTGGCCTCACTGGTGGGTGGAACACACGAGTAGACGTTAGAGCCTGGAGCAACTACATCCGGCTTGACAATCCGCTCCAAGAGCGCTCCAGGAGTATCAATACTACTTCCTCCGCTGTAGGGCGCAACATCAACTCCTCCAGTCTTCTTCCTTTCCAAAGCACCAATCCCTAGAACACTTCCAGCATTTCCAGGGCAACTAGTGCTACCGTGAGATTCGTTGCCAATTGCAACAATAGGAGCTATACCACGTTCAACTAAGAGCTGAAAAAGATTGTCAATTTTTTCATCGTAATACTGTATGCCTATTGACATATTGATAATGTCAGCACCAACCCCAATAGACCAGTCAATTCCGTCAATAATATGACTGAGGAAAGAGCGATCGCCGAAATGAATCTGAGCTACAGCCAAATTGACCCCTGGTGCAACTCCAATAGCAACCCCATCAGAAGTTTCCCCCCCAGCTATGGTCCCACAAATATGAGTACCGTGACGATGATAATCAAAGGTCTTTTGATTCAGTAGCTCTAGCCGCTGCCCTGTGGAATCGATGATAGTAAAGTCTGAAACTTTGCCCTGCAATGCAGGATGATCGCCATAAACTCCTGTATCTAGGACGGCAACCTTAACTCCTCGACCCTTGGTTTCAGCTTGTTCCCATAGTTCTTTAACAGCCAACTCTTGAATTCCCCAAGTTGACTCATTATCTTTTTCAAACTTACTTAGTAGATTGTCAGGTTCATCGGGAGTCAGCAGCTTAACACGCTGATTGGGCATAACTGCTACAACTCTGTCTTGAGCCGCAAGTACCTTCAAGGTGTCCTTGTTGACATCAAGAGTTGCAAGGGGCAATATGCCATTACCCACGATACGATGGCGTACCCCTCTCCTGGCCTCTAGGGCCTGTGTGGGCTTCCCACTCATATAGCCTTGCAAGACGTTGTTGAAAACTTGTCTATTTTCTTGTTTTGCCTGCTCAAAAAGCTTCACTCGATCGGCTATCTTGCGGAAAGCGCGATCGGTTGTGATTAGATTGGACTCAGGGGGCTTAAAGACGACAATAGCTGAGCGCCGTTTGTTTGGCGGATCGCTTGCCAATACCAAATCAAAAGCTTCTGATATTTTGCTAGACTTGCTCATGTCAGATCGGACTACCTGCGTATCATTTTACGCGAACAGAATTGAAAGTGCTATTTTTTACCAGTCAGAAAGGCTTCTTTGTGAAATAGGCCCAAGGCAGGCTACGTCTATGTATAAGCCTTGTTGAGGCTACCATAAAACTTTTATTGCTTCAATGTCATGTTGGCCGTTTTGAGACGCTAACTAAAGTCCCATGGGCCCAACCTCCGCACTCCCTTACCCAATAAACGGTTGCAAGCACTTCACAGACCATTTTGATGAGAGTTCAGATGCGAAGTTCTCGATCGCCCTTAGATGGGTTTGGTCATCTCGAACATTCATGAATTGACTCCTCTGAAACCGTCCCTTTTTTGCACTTGCGATCTATGCTGACCTCATACCCAACCACATAGATGTCAGGCCATTTTGGTACGCTTGGGGTACGTTATACGCTATCATCCCACCTTGCTGGCAAAGGAACGAAACCCGGCTGAACCACTGCACTATATGGGCTTGCAGGTATTTTATATCTTGGGCAATCTTGGGTGGTATTTTCCATGGCATTGAAGGGGTCAGCGGTTCGAGTCCGCTAAGCTCCATATTCTAAGACTCCATATTCTAAGACTCCATAATTCTAAGACGCCATACTCTAAGATTGGTCAGTCGAAGGTTCGGGTGCAGTACGGCTTGAGAGAGCCATCTGTCTATAATCGCTACAGGTTTGCCTTGATGAATCCACCCCTCTTGCAATTGGCCCGTGAAATGGTAGTAACGTGGGTGGGCGGAGAAGCTTGCTAGCAACTTAGCAGCAAACAAGGCAACTAACATATAGAAGCAACACGGTTTTGCAAATACTGGGGCAACTTTAGAGCATGACGGACATGAATTCGGACTTGACTGAGTCTCAGCCGACCGAAACGGCTGCGGGCACTCCCCCCAAGCCAGAGTTTGCTCTCTCCGAGCTGTGGAATATGAATGTTGGTTTTCTGGGCATTCAATTTGGCTGGGGCTTGCAGATGGCCAATATGAGCTCCATTTTCGAGCACTTGGGTGCGGGGGCCGATGAAATTCCGATCTTGTGGTTGGCAGCACCGCTAACCGGATTGGTGGTGCAGCCTATTGTGGGCAACCTGAGCGACTACACTTGGGGACCGCTGGGGCGCAGACGCCCCTATTTACTAGTGGGAGCCATTTTGGCATCCATTGCGCTGATCTCGATGCCGCGCTGCTCGGCATTGTGGATGGCTGCGGGGCTGCTGTGGCTCTTGGATACAAGTGCGAACGTGAGCATGGTGCCGTTTCGAGCTTTTGTGGGCGACCTATTGCCCAAAGAGCAGCGGACGCAGGGGTTTACGATGCAGAGCGTGATGGTGGGGATAGGAGCGATCGCAGCCTCCAGTATGCCTTGGCTCCTCAACCACTTCTTTTCTGTCGATCCCGCTACTAACGCCGTGCGACGCGTCCCACTAACCGTCGAGCTGTCGTTTTACCTCGGGGCCGTATTGTTTCTCAGCACAATTTTGTGGACGATCGTCACTACCCCCGAACGTCCGCCCAAGAACTTGGACCGATTCGAGCGGCTTCAAGAAGAGCGGGGCGGTCTCTGGAACAGCTTGCAAGAGACTTGGCGCGCCCTAGGCGACATGCCAACCACAATGCAGCAACTCGCTCGAGTGCAACTGTTTACCTGGCTGGGGATTTTCTGCTTTTTTATCTACTTTCCACCAGCGGTAGCCCACAATATTTTCGGAGCAGAGGATATTAGTTCGGCGTTATATAACGAGGGCATTGAGTGGGCCGGTCTCTGCTTTGCCGCCTTCAATGCAGTTTGCATCGGCTTTTCATTCCTGCTCCCCCTCCTGACTCGCCGTATCAGCCGAAAAGTTGTTCACAGCATTTGTTTGGTCTGCGGCGGCCTCAGTTTAATGGTGCTGCTGTTCGTTCACCGGCCCTTGCTACTCTTGCTATCGATGGTGGGGTTTGGCATGGCCTGGGCTAGCGCGCAGTCTATTCCTTACGCCATATTGACTTACGCAATTCCAACGCAGCAGCGTGGAATTTATCAGGGCATCTTTAACTTCTTTATCGTGCTGCCCGAAATCGGCGTTTCCCTTGCCTTCGGTTGGGTGATGAAATACCTACTCCATGACGATCGGCTGATGGCTGTCGTGGTTGGCGGTGGCTTTTTGCTGGTGGCCGCTGTCCTAACGTTGTTCGTACAGGCACCTGTCAGCTCTCTTGCCGATCTCTCTGTCGCTCAATCCGACATCCCACCTCAATCAGAGGAAGACCGGGAAGATACAGAGGAGGCAAGCGATAGTCCTCTGCCATCATCTTTATAGAAAACCCATTAGGATCGATCTTTTGCCAGTTGACTGACTAACTGATTTCAGACACCGAGGGTATACGTGCAACTGACTAGACTCGAGTGGACCCAAGTCTTGCCAAATCGGCTGATTCAATTGTGGCTTTTAGCTGCAACGGTGCCGGTCTACTGCGTCTTGAGCATGGCGATCGGCAACTCCCTCTTTGTCAGCTATGTAGGGGCAGACTGTCTGCCGCAGGCTTTTGTACTGATAGGGGGATGTTCGATACCTGCTTACGTCTTATTTTCGCAGGTAGTAGACCGTTACAGTCGTCCCCAACTCTTTCGGGCCGTACTGCTGGGTTCCATTTTTATCGCGCTCGGGCTACGCTTGCTGCTGGCACAAGACTCCCTCTACGTTTACTACATTCTGCTGATTGCTGTTTTCTTTCAATGGGACTTTCACAATAACGTCCTGTATCCCAGCTTACTGACTGACTACTTCACAACTCTGGAATACAAACGGTACGCCCCTCATATCAGTATTGCCCAAGCGGTAGGAACGTTGTTGGGGGGAGGACTAACGACTCTGCTGTCCCACTTTTTCGGGACGGGAGACTTATTGTTGTGTCTGCCCATCCTATTTGCGATCGCTATTGCCCAGTTACTGTACTTAGGCCGTTCTCAACGTCAGTTGACTGCGACTCAATCGGATCGGTCTACCGGCATCCTAGATTCCTTGCAAACATTTCCCGACCTAGTGCAACGCCATCCATTAGCGCTGTTTCTGGCCGGTAGTAGCTTCTTGCTAGTCATTATTTACATCAGCTCTGAGTTTCTCTGGTTCAACATCTATGGAGACAACTTTAACGATCGCGCCCTGACCAGCTTCTTGGGCTTCATGCGCATACCCATCAGTGTGGTGCAAATCGCTGTAATTTATGGAATAACGCGGCCCCTGTTGAGCACTTTGGGCGTAGCCCGACTGAATCCGATCTATCCGCTGACAACATTGGCGAGCGTTCTAGGGCTGGGGACTCATTTTGGTTTGTCGGCGGCGATCGGCTTGCATATCAACGGTGACGCACTCTACAAGGCGATCAACCTCCCCGTTCATCAACTCAACTACAACGCTATCCCGCGCGAATTTATCGGTCGTATTCGAGTCCTCAGTGACGGCTTTATCTATGCCATCGGACTGACATTGGCCGGAGCGATGTTGTGGCTGTGCGAAGTCCATCTGAGCCTAATACAGATTACTTGGCTCGTCGCGGGGCTGACGGGGATACTGCTGTTGCTGCGGCTCCCGATGGGGCAGCTCTATGCCAGCGGCCTCGAGGAGATGATTCGCTCCAATAGCATCAATCTAGACGAGTTTGACACCTATGCCATTCCGCTATCGCCCCAGTCTAGAGAGGCTGTGCGAGCCCTGCTGACTGACCGAGACCGATACACCCAGCTCAAGGGCTTAGAATTGGCAGCCAGAATGAACCAGCCAGAGGAGTTTTTGACCGAGGTAGAGGCGTCGATCCCCGAGGCAGATACTCAGGTTTACGGGAAAGCGATCGCCCTTTTTAGCGACTGCTCCAACCTCCTCGGACACTTCCAGCAGCAACTGCAAAATCCTGCCTTGCAAGCCTTTGCGCTCGAGCTTTTGCTGATTAATCAATATCGGCCCAGTCGAGAACAGATCGAGACTTGGCTGGAAAGTCCGCAGCAGGAGTTACAAGTACTGGGAGCTGTTGCACAAACCCTTACCGATCCCGCGTCCGAGCCAACTTGGCCTAGCGAACTCGATGGCACCACAGCGCGAATCATCACTCGCATCGTTGCCTACAGCAACAAACCATCCCTATCTTCCCTCATTCCCGAGGTGATTCTGACTCAATCCAGCGCAGATGTTATTCAGGCTGGTTTGGAGGCCCTGCTGCCGCTAACACAAAGCGGCGACACAGCGATTGCTGCTATTGCTAGCGCCAAGCTAGACCATCCCGATCCGATGGTCCGAATGGCCGCCTTCGATCTGCTGCGGGTGACAGGTTGCCCGCAGCAACTGGCTGCTATTGGCGCTAGTCTGGGCGATCCGGACCCACGGGTACGCCAGCGAGTCGCCAAGACTTTAGCCGCCTACGGCCGTCCCGGTTTAGCGGTTGCAAAAGAGCATCTCGCGGCTCCGCAGGACGAGGTTGTCGACACAGCCATCGCGGCTATTGGCTCGGTACGCACCCGATATGCCAGCAACTTGCTGTTCGATCACCTAGCTCCCATCTATAAGCAACTGGCTCGCACCCGCAAGTGGCAGCAGCAAATTCCCAGCAACGATCCGAGGTGGCAGCCATTCAGAGCGGCGATCGCCGACTATCACGATCGCTCGATTCAAAAAGTGCTGTACGTTCTCTCGGCTCTGGGGCACGCTCGTACCGTTAACACCGTCAATCGACTCTTGGCGATCGGCGATCGCAGCGAATTGGAGAACGCTCTCGAAGCACTGGCCTCCCTCCCTCACCGCCGATTTGTCATGCCATTGATGCCATTATTAGAAGAAGTGCAGGATGCCTCCAAACCCACTTCCGATCGCGTTAAAGCTACGCCCCAATGGCTCCGTACGAAAGGCTACCGACTTTTGCTGGAGGCTCTGGAGTCCAAAGATCGCTGGCTCAGAACCGGTGCTCTGATTGCCCTTTCGACAGTGCCATCGGCACTAGTGAACGATCCCGACCCCTTTGTCAAACAGATCGCCAGCCAAATTTTTGGCGAGAACGATCCACCAACTTCGCCTGCGAATACTGCCATGAACCGATTGCTATTGCTAAAAAACGTGCCACTGTTCAAGAACCTTTCCCTCGATGAGTTGCTGCTAATCGATAAAAGCCTGGAGCAGACTCAAGCACTGGCGGGGGAAACCATTTTCGCCGAAGGTGACTGGGGCACGCATCTCTACATCATTGCTGACGGTAGCGTGCAGTCGATCAAAGACATTGGCGGCATTCCCCGCGAGATCGAGCAACTGACGCAAGGCCAGTATTTTGGCGAGGTGGCCCTATTCGACGATGCCCCTCGTTGGAATGGCGCGATCGCGATTGCAGATTGTACCTTGCTCAAGCTGGGAAAAAGCCGCTTCCTCAGCCTGATCGCCCAACGCCCCCATATCATCTTGGAAATCTGTCGATTTCTCAGTCAGCGCCTACGAGAAACTGACAAACATCAATCGCGCCAAGCACTCTCCATCTCGGCGGAAGCCACTGAGTCTACTGCTGAGAGTAAAGCGCTATCCACGTAGGCTTTGTTTGAGATCGGGCGTTATTGAGATCGGGCGTTATTGAGATCGGACGTTATTGAGATCGGGCACGATCTTCACTTCACTTCGTCAATTCAGCCCGATCGCCCCCACCCTTCAACCAGCGCCAATAACTATTCGCCACCGCCAACACCATCCACACCATTACATTCAAGCGCCCGTCAAAAAACGCCGCATCCAACAGCCCCGCCACAAAATACGCCCCCAGCGCCACGTTCACCCCCAACAGCAAAAAACCGCCAGCCCCGGCCCGCCGCTCCCAGCGCCAAGCTTGCCAACCCCGCCACAACGTCCAGCCCCACACCAGTCCAAACGCCCCCAACGCCAACAATCCCCCCTCAGCCGCCAGAGACAAATAAATATTGTGCGCGTGAAACAATGGCACCTCCGGCGGCGGCACCTGTGCTGCCCAGCGATCGGCAAAACTCTGCCACCCCCAGCCCGTTAGAGGCCGCTCCCGCCACATCTGAAAAGCAAACACCCACCCATCCCAACGGGACACCATCGACTCAAACGCCACCGAATTCGGATCGAGTGAGGCCAGCAACCGCTGCCACACAAACGACGGCACAATCCACCGCAACCCCAGCAAATTCGCCGCTGCCCCCACCGGCACCATTGCCACTACCCCCAGCAGAGCCACCCACCGCCACCGCCGCATCAGCACTAAAACCGATCCCAACGCCAACAGAGCCACCAACCAACCATTGCGCGACTCCGTCAAAACCAACAGCGGCCCCCCCAACCCCATCGCTCCCGCCAAAATGACCTGCTCTACCCAGCGATCTCGACCCCCCTCCGAGCCCTCGTCGCGATCGCACCACAATCCCCAGGCGATCGCCAACACCATCAACAACAAAATCGCCAATCCATTCGGATTCTCAAACACCGATGTCGGGCGCGGCGCATGAATGCCAACCAGCTTGACGTGAATCAGCGACCCCCAAGTCACAAACCGAAACGACCAGCCCCACATCACCTGGCCCCAGCCAAAAATCGAAAACCCCCAACTGCCCGCCACCAACGCCAGCAAAAACCGCCGTATCTGCCGCCGCGATCGCAACACCTGACTGACAAGCGCAAATCCCCCCATAAAGGGAAGGTAGTTCGCCAGCCCCAACCAACTTTTGCCAGTCCCTGCCGCTGCTGTCACCCCCAACAGCACCGCCGCCACAATCATCAAAGCCCGATCGAAGCGGCGATCGCGCTTCCAGCCCGCAGCTACGATCGCCAATCCCGACCCCACAACCAACAGTAACCCCGATCCCAACAAACTGACTGGCAGCAATACCATTGCCGCCAGCAACCATTCATCTCGCTGTTCCCAAACATTCAACAGGATTCGCAAAGGCGATACCGCCAGAGACGATCCCGCCCCTTCAGCAGCCTTCATAGGGCGATCGCCTTCATGCGCCAGCATCCCTTTCACAACTGTTCGCGATCGCTATAGCTTATCGATCTCGGCCCGCAAAGCTTCTAACTCCGCATCTGCTTGTGTTTCTACTTTAGGACTGTCTCCCTCCGGCAGCGCCGCTTGGGTTTCGCCACTTTCGAGCGCCATCTGCGCTTTCATTGCCGCCAATTCCCCCTCGATATCGCCCCCTTCTGCTTCCAAAGCAGCAAACTGACCTTCCAACGAATCCGTGAACAGTTCGCCCACCGCCGAAGATTCTGCCTCTAACATATTCACCTTTTCTTCCATCCGATCGAAGGCTGAGAAGGCAGAGTCGGTGCTCACTCGACCGAGGGTTTCGTTGATTTGTTGGGTGGCTTTGGCCGACTGCGCCCGCGCCACCAACATATTGCGGCGGGCCTTCGCCTCAGAAATTTTGCTTTCCAGCTTCATTAAGCTGCTTTTTAGCGACGCCACCTGCGTACTCTGGCTATCGAGCTGCTGCTTTACCCCCGCCGCCGACTCTTCGTGACGGTTCTTACTCACCAGCGCTTCCCGAGCTAGGGCTTCCTCCCCTTTACTCAAGGCCAGCTTGGCCCGCTCCTGCCACTTGGCCGCATTTTCTTTCGCCTGCGCGTACTGCCGCTGCAAGTTCTTTTGGGCAGCGATCGCCTTGGCCACCCCCTGGCGCACTTTCACCTGCTCCTCGACCATGTCGCGAATCGCCTGATCGAGCACAACTTTCGGGTCTTCCGCCTTATCGATCATCGAATTGATGTTGCCGCGTAAAATCCGACTAACCCGATCGAACATTCCCATCGATTGTGTTCCTCCCTAAAGCGTGCTCCTTGCTCCAATACTACTCTGCCCAGAGGGATACCTGCTGCAAAGACAACTGAGAATGAGAACAAATCCCTCAACTCAAAGGTCGAGATTCAAGCGTTTCAGAGTCGAGGCTAGCCGCTCGAACCTCAAAAGAGGCATCGAAAACCGCATATTGGTCGCGACCGAGAGATTTAGCCCGATACATGGCGCGATCGGCATCGCGCAAAATCGCTTCTGCCGAAGTGTATCCATTACGGCTGGGTAAAACACCGACACTGACGCTGGTGTGAATCAGATGCTCGCCAATCTGAAAGGGAGAATCGATTTCCCCCAAGATTCGTTCGGCCACTCTAGAACCTTCGTCCAGCTCGCGAACGTGCTCCAGCAAAATCGTAAATTCGTCACCCCCCAAGCGGGCGACCGTATCCCCTTCCCGCACGCACGCCTCTAGACGGCGAGCCAATGCGACTAAAAGGCGATCGCCAGTATCGTGACCTAAGTTATCGTTGATAGCCTTAAACCGATCGCAATCCACAAACAGCAAGGCAAATGCATGGCCCTCTCCATACTGGCAATAGCGGGTGTAAGCACGCTCCAACCGCGCCAGCAACAGCGTGCGATTGGGCAACCCCGTTAGGGCATCGTGAAAGGCATCGTGGCGCAATTTGGCCTCAACCTGCTTGCGTTGAGTAATGTCTTCCAGCATGGCCAAGCTAACGGGCGGTTCCCCATCGGCAGCCGGTAAATCGGTCAGCGTCACCAGGGCCCAAATTTCCTGTCCGTCTCGACGCACCAAGCGCCATTCCTGTTGCAGGTTCTCGCCCGCAATCGCGAAGTGAGTGGCTTCGGCAAGCTGCCGATCTCCAGCCCGAACGGGAGCCGCCACATCAGATAGCGTTAACTGCATCGACTCCGAGGGCGTGTAGCCCAAAATCTGGCACCAAGTGGGATTGACCTGCAAAATTTTTTGGTTGCGAGCGGCGATCGTGGCAATACCGATGGGAGCATTGTGGAAAATTTGCCGAAATCGAGCCTCACTCTCCTGCAGGGCGGCTTCCGCCTGTCGGCGTTCGGTCATATCCCGGAACGTAGCGGTGTAGAGAGGAGTTTCCCGAACTGTCATTAAACTAATCGCCATCTCCACGAGAAACTGACTGCCGTCAGCACGAATGGCAGGCAATTCCGTGCGGCGATCGAGAAATTGGCGGCTATTTCCGCCAATGCCGCGCTCGATGTCCGCTTCCAGTTGCTCTTTCCAAGGGGAGGGAAGCACCAAGCGGGCGAGGGAGCGCCCCAGAGCTGCCTCGCTACTGCAGCCAAAAACCTGCTCGGCAGCCGGATTGAAATCGACGATGCAGCCTGCGGCGTCAAAGGTGACAATTGGATCGGGGGCGTATTTGAGAATGGCACCCTTGCGGGCGATGAGGTCTTGTAGCTGGGTGGCCATATCATTGAACGAGCCCGCCAACACCGACAACTCCGAGCCGCCGCCGCGATGGGGCAGCCGCTGAGAGAAATCACCTGCCGCAATTTGCTCGGTCACTTTCACCATTCGTCCGAGTGGACCGGTGATGGTGCGCCCGAGCAAGAGGGCCAACAGAGTACTGATCGTGCTAGCACCGAAGGCAACATTAAGCGCATTGAGCCAGGCTGTCTCGATGTCGTCTTCAAGGCGTTCGGTAGACAGCTCCACTGCAACTGCTCCCAACTGCGTGCGATCGCGAGTTGTCTTGCGAATGGCCGTCAAATGTTCGGCATTCCAGATATAGACAGGTGTTCCTGTTGGCAGCACCTCCAGGCCAATCGGAATTTGGGCTGAGTGTTCGCTGGTTTGAGCGAGCGTCTCTCCGTTGGGAGCATAGATGGTGCCCTTTAAAGACGTGGGCGATTCGCTCACCATATAGGCCCGAATCATACGGTACCAGGCATCAATATCCTCTTGCTCGTAGGAATTGGAGGCGGTTGCTTCGAGACTTTCTAACAGCAAATCTGCCTGCTGCTGCAGGTGGCTCTGAAATGCCTGCCGCTCTCGATTGACGGATAGATAGGTGACTGCGCTAATGGAAGCGATCGCCAGTCCGGCAAAAGCCAACATCAAACGGACAGGCAGCGATCGCAGCCCCCATTGCATTCTGAGTCTCGCGGATAAAAACAGAGTCAAGAGCGGTTGCGAAATAACTTTACTGATGAGCTGGCTAGCCAGATATTTGACGAGATTTGTCAAATACGCCCCTAGAGGAAGTAGAACGCAATTCTAGTGTATGGAATTGTGCATCGATCGGCGAGAGCGCCTCTCTGTTGACCTAAAGAAAAAGGCTAGAAGGGGTCTTCCCCTGTGAATTTTCCCCATTATTGCCAGCGCGAACGCCAGGTGTTGTAACGTTTTGCAAAATGAGATCTGTTGCAAAACATTCACTATAAAAAGCGAACCAAGACTACTCGCATCCGAGTGGGAACGAGGGAGGTTAGGTCGGGGGCCAATGGGCAACCAAACTTCCCATCAAAGTCTGCGATTGCAACAAACTCTGTTCGACCGATCGCAGTTTTGCTCTGAGTCAGGTGCCACAATCAAGTTCTACGTAAGTGTTGGGGAAGTTGAGATGGCGCATTCCCTTCGACTGACATGACTCCGAACGATGTCAACCGTCGCATCAATATTCTGCTCCGTCACTGCGGCCGAGATGTGCCCAGCGTATCGGCGCTGGATGGCGAATACTTGCAAGCCTATCGAGACGGTCCGTTTAAGGTGTCTAAGTTGACAGCCGAATGGGGAGCGGTGCTGTTTTGCATCAGTCAAAACGGGCAGGTGGTCTATTTTAGCGGCGATCCTCGGCAGGATATTTGCTTAGACGGAGACTGGCAAGTATGGCTGCTACAGAAGGCAGATGCAGTGTCGGATGGTTCCTCCCAGTTCTGCTGAGGCACGGGCCGGTTTGAATTCCCCTTCAATGGGGCAGAGCCCCTCTGATAAGCTGCGATCGAGTGGGTTCGCGAGTGTGGGGCATGTCAATGGAAACCATCGCAGCACTAGCTGCGCTTGCAATTACCATCGTTGCGGTGGTTTGGGCTGTGCGGGTGCTCAAAAGTACGATTTTTTCGGCTTTGAGCGTGCTCGTATTGCTCCTACTACTCTTTATTATCTTTGGCGTTACTCCCATCAGCATTTGGGAAGCAGCAGTGAATTTATTCAATACCGCATCTGAATGGCTTCCCACTGGCGGTGAGGCCAGTCCCTGACATTTGCATCGCTCGCCCCTTTAAGCGGACATGAGTTGTTCGTAAGTGTTGCTGCGGAACCAGCGATCGATTTCGCGAGCGCGCAGAACGGGAACGGGGTGCGATCGCCCTGCATTCTGCAATCGTTTCAGCATCACTTGCCAGTCGTCGCGATCGAGTTCGCTGTAGGTGCGGGCTTGCTCCAAAAAGGCGTCCACATTCAGCTGCGATGACAGTTGAGGAGAACCGCCACATAGTTTCATCAACACCGACACCACCGTTTTAGATTCCTGCGCGACCAACAGCGCCGCGCGATCGCAACTAAATTCCGCACATTGCACCCACTGCATTAGCTGCTCCTGCAGCGACTGCTGCAGCAAGGTTCCAAACGGAATCAAGCTGGCCGATAGCATCAGAATATTGGCCATGGTGAGATAGACGCCGTGGTTGCACTTGAGATGGCCCAACTCGTGGGCCAGCACCGCTTGCACTTCCAGTGGCTCTAACAGATCTAGTAGCGATGTGTGAACGACGATAAAGGGTTGTTTGCCCTGCATCGCAAACGTATAGGCATTGGGGCTGGGGTTTTGTTTGACATAGAGTTGGGGCGGCTCGATATCGAGAATGTGGCAGGCATCTAGCAAGAGGCGAAATAAGTCGGGTAGCTGCTTTGGGCCCACCTGAAGACTGGAGGCAATGTTGTCAAGATAGAAAATTTGTTCGGCAGCGGGGGCCATCAGCGTTTGGATGAGCAGGCCCAAACCCGGCAGTTGTTGGAGCGATCGCGTCGCTTGCTCGTCAATGGGATGCCGAAATCGGTCGGCAGTCAAACCGGACAAAATTTTGCGGGAGATTGAGGACATGGCGATTGAGCGCTAAGAGGCGCGATAGGGGATAAATTGGCGGAAACCATCGAGCAGGTAAATTTCGCTGGGTATCGGCTGGGGCAAGCGGCGCTCGCGAGTGGACGACATCCAGAAAATCACGCGGTTTTGGACCCGAGTGCCGTCAGTCACAAACCGCCCCAAGTCGGGGGCAGGTTCGGATTGTCTGACATATCGCCGCCCACCCACTACGAGTTGGGCAGGCATATTTGCCGTCGCTAAAATCTGCTGCCGCACTTCGGGCCGATCCAAAATAGTCTGCAGCCGCTCCGCCCAGACTTCGGCCAGAGCGATCGCCTTACCCGTGGCGTTCGCCGCCGCATCCTCAAGGGTCACATCCACCAACACTGCACCATTCAACAGCAGTTGGGCCGCCTCGGCATTTCCTCGCGTACTCACCTCTAAATCGTCAATGGGTCCGCTCTCCACAATGGCTTTAAATCGCTGCTCCACCAATTCTGCCCGTGTGGCAGTTTCTCCTGCTGGATTGCGCAGCGTCAGGACCGGTTCCCCCAGCAGCCGAAATTCGGTTTGCGCGATCGCCGCTGTGTCCATTGAAGCAAGGGCGAACGCCCCCCACAATCCTGCTGCAATTGCGATCGCCCGTCTTATCGGTTGATTTGCCATAATTTCTGTATCCGATAGTTCTGCATCCGGCAAGATTCAGCTTGCGCTCGACAGACCGAGCTATCTTGCCATCCATTTGGCGTAGCTGTTACATAGCTTAACCCCGGCTATATCTGAAGTGCAGCAATCTCAGCCCTATTGCCAGTGGGCGCTACAAACCACTGGTCGCGATCTTGCAGAAACCTCCACCGCAATTGCGGCAGCGCGCACCGCAGCTTGCCTCGACCGCCCGTTTCAAACTGGGCAAAATTAATTAACCTAAAAGTAGTCGAGCTTGTTTGCGACAATGCCAAGTTTTCTCACCTCTCTCTTCCACCAATCCAAGCAGCCTGTCAGTAACAAACGTACTCACACCAGACATATCTACCGCCGTTTGGTTTCTACTGCCGTCGCCACAATTGCTGCTGCCGCAACAATCACTGCTCCACCCGCCAACGCGATTGATTTCGGGCGGCTGCTCTTCAATGGCTTGCGAGCCATTCAACTCTCGAATATTTCGGAGCGTCAGGAAATCGAGCTAGGCCGCGATATTAACAACCAATTGGTGCGCAGCGGCGAATTTCAGATCGAAACCAACCCGCAGTTGGTCAACCGAGTCAACCGCATTGGCCGCCGACTGGTGCCCCACACCGATCGCCCCGATTTGCCCTTTACCATTCAGGTGGTGAGAGACAATTCCATTAATGCCTTCGCCACCACGGGCGGTTTTGTGTACATCACTACGGGTACTCTCCGTGCAGCAGATAACGAAGCCCAGATCGCCTCAGTTTTGGCCCACGAAATGGCTCACATCACCGAACGCCACGTCGTCGAGCAGATGCGGCGCAGCACTCTCGCCCAGGCGGGAGCCCAGGCGCTAGGGGTGGACAATAGCGCCTTAGCAGCGCTGGGGGTAGAACTAGGCATTCGTCGCCCCCGCAGTCGAGCTGCAGAATACGAAGCGGATGCTGAAGGGCTCGATATCCTGGCGCAGGCGGGGTACGACCCCAATGCCATGCCTCAATTTCTCTCGAAACTATTGGGAGCTAGCTCCCCCCCCGCCTTTGTCAGCACTCACCCCCATACTGAAGACCGGATCGAGCGGCTCAATGCCATGATTGCTCAGCGGTTCCCCAATCAATCGCAACGGGCTACCCGTGTGGAGGTGCTGCGCTGATGGCGCATTGGGGGGAACTCAATGTGCCAAATACCGGCTGCTACGTTGGCAAGTTTTTTTTGGCGCGATTCAATTGTTTGTTCGTCCCAAGTTTCATAGTGCTTGGCGATCGCCTGGGTCATTTGAAAATTACTTTTTTCGTAAATCGGCCGTTTCACATCGTATCCTTGGTTTGCAAGATCCTGATTTTTGTTGGTTTCTAGAGGGGTTATGTTGCCTAAGCGGTAAATTAGACGATCTTGTTTGACTTCGTCAATGTAATCCCAAGTTGCTGAAGGGTTTTCTGGCAAGATATGCTCTAGGTTATAGGTTACACTCTCGAAATCAAAAGCATGTTCGTATTTCTGTTTTTCGATTTCAAAGAGGATATAGCGCACAATTTTTCTATTTCTACTGTTGCCAGTACGTAATTGCTTGTCGGCAAAAGCAGCTTTAAATGGTCCATCTTCTGGGTAGACTTCCTTCAGGGCTGCCAGCACCTCTTTATCGGTTCGGTAGGTTTCGTCAGAGACTTTATAAGCAATTTCGTTATAGAGTCTCTCTTGTTCGTTAGTCGGCAAGCTACAAATGATATTGTAGCGGAAAGAAATCACAGAGATTGCTCTGACTATTCGCCTAAATGTAGGGCGATCGCCGTCGAAAAATTTGTGATAGCAAGCCATCAACATTGCTAGGGGTTGACGCACGTTAAACATCTGTAATTGCTGGAGGGCTGCCCGTTCTTCAATTTCCCAGTTAGCATCTTGGGGATCGCGTAGAGCAGCATAAATGGCGGCAAAACGGTCTAAATCCCGAACGAGCTCAAACGCCTGTTCGCGGGTGGTAAGCCGACGACGAATGGTTTTAAATAGATCTGATTTGCGGACGAGTTTATTGCGGCTGTTCCAAAAGACTCTTAGGAATTCAGGAAAACTCTCACTACCGAGCAAGCCCACAATGCGTTCCCAAAAGTCTTCAAGAGCTTTGAGTTCTGTTTCATGAGTTTCTTGGGTGCTAATCAAAGAAAATAGATAGTTTTTCAGGAGATCTGTAGCAGAGAGTCTTACCCCTCGGGCATTGAGAGTCTCAAAAACTGTAAAGGCATTGAGTTCGTCGGTGACAGTGATAACAGTAAAGAAGAGTTTATCTACCAGAGTATCGAGCATGGCCGTAAAATTTTCACCGCTGTTTATCTGGGTTCCACATTTAGTTTTAAAGCGGGTTTTAAACCATTCAAAGGCTTTTCTGAGAAGATGTTCTGAGGCATTGAGCCCTCGTCTGGGAATGGGGGCAAGGGGGACGAGATAGGTTTGATAAAAGCGGTTATTGTGTCGATTGAGTTCGAGTTTGGAACGGGGGACGAGGCTGACAGGATCGACGTAACCGATATAGCTATTTTGCAATTGATCTTTGCGGCGGCGGTTTTTATCGGCATCGAGGTTTGCTTTAACGAGATCTTCTAGGTAGGCAAGTCCGGCGAGGATCGCGACGCTGAGGGTGGTCATGCGTTGCTGTCCGTCAATGATATCGAATTGTTTGCTGTCGGAGGATTGTAGTACGAGATAACCCATGTAATGGGCGGGTTCGCCATCTTCATCAAATAAGCCGAGGATGTCTTGCCAAAGGTCTTCCCATTCGTCTTCTGTCCAAGAGTAATCTCGCTGGAAAGGAGGTACGCGATAGGTTAAGCCGTTGCCGAGAAGCTGCCGAAAGGTGGAGTTGGTGGTGTTGAAATTCATGGTTGCCATTATTTTTCTCCCTTAGGTCTGGTGCGTCCAACTCTCATCCCAACGATCGCCCCCCACTTCCAAACCGGCTAACCGACTGCGAGCCTCTAGCACCAATTCCCAACAATCCTCCGATTCTCGCCACAACTGCAGCTCCAACTCCCCCTGGGTTGTATCCCAGCAGGCATAGCGCATACCCGAGGCGGTAGGCACCATTACAGCAGTGGCAGGACGATCGACACTGCCGCGCAATAGCAGGCGATCGCCGTCTCGTACCGCCTCAAACTCCCAACGCCCCCAAGGGGCTACACTCCAGCGAATCTGACTATCTTTGGGCATAAACCGATAGCAGCGATCGCCCCAAGACAAGCTGGCCGTGCCGACGGCTTCCGTTTGCCACAACAGCTTCCGCAGTCCCCCCGCACAGGTGAGGGCGATCTGAGGTTGGTCTTCGAAAGCATTGCAATGGAGCCAAAACCACTTGAGGGGAAACGCTCCGCCCCAATTTTTCTCGGCATAGGCCGGTGCGCGCTCGAACTCGTGCCGCCTCCCCCGCCATTCCACCCATCCCGTCGCCCGACCCATCGCCATCAAAATTTGCCAGCCCGGCTCGAATACGGACAGATAGGAGAGCCAGCCCATCGTGGCCTCCGGCTGCAGCCCGCCATAGCTATACAGCGGCTCGACCCGGTAGAGCCAGCGCACCCACTCCCCCCGCTGCGGCTCCCAAAAACACCCCTGGTTGAGGCGATCGCTGACTTGATATCCCGATCGGACTCGCCGGAAAAATTCTCCGGCGGGCAGGAGTTGATGGGGAGGCACCATCCCAGCAACAACCTGCCCCCAATGGCCCAACGCTAGCCGATCGCGATCGCCCCAAAATCCATTCACATTGGGTAGCGATCGCCAGGCCAGCTCGTCCTGCGGCCCCAACACTTGGACAGTGCCCCCACTGCGATCGCTGCCTCCACCGGGATCTTCAATCGAATACATAAAGGCAAAGCTCTGGCCCTCCTGCGGCAGCGTGACGCGAAAGTACCAACCTTCGAAGAAATGCTGCGATCGGTTAGTGCCGTGGTAGCCTGCGTGAGGCACCTGTCGGGGGCTCGCAGAGGGGGCAAACGGGAACTCGAGCATTGCCAGACTCTAGCTAGATAGCACCACTCTAGCCCGAAGCCTCAATGCGATCCCCCAACCCCTGAGGCACCGCATCTAGTGCGACAAATGCCGTATGGTACAAGGGACACGCTCCTGCCCCTATCATGGCCGATATCAAAATTTTGTTTGCTGCCGCCGAGGCCGCCCCGATTGCAAAAGTGGGGGGAATGGCCGATGTCGTGGGTACCTTGCCCCCCGTATTGCGCCAGCAAGGCTTGGATGTTCGCATTATCATGCCCTTCTATGGCTTCTTATGGCTGCGGGAGGAGCTTGCGGACTGCGTCAAGCAAGGGCCAATTTGGACCGCCCGGGTGATGGATTCCACTTGTAATATTTACAAAACGGTATTGCCCGAAACCGACGTCCCCCTCTATTTGGTCGAACACTACGCCTTTGCCCCGCACCGCATCTACTCTGGCGAAGACGAGCCCTGGAGATTTACGTTTTTTGCCAATTGCGTGGCCGAATTTGCTTGGAACTACTGGTGGAAGCCGAATATCCTCCACTGCCACGATTGGCACACCGGTCTAGTGCCGGCTTGGATGCGAGAGACCTCCGATATCGGCACGGTTTTTACGATTCACAACTTGGCCTATCAAGGGCCGTGGCGCTGGATGCTCGATCGCATGACCTCACTGCCCTGGTACTTTGACGCTCGCAACACCATGGCTGCAGGGATTGCCTATGCGGACCAAGTCACTACTGTCTCGCCCACCTATGCCCGCGAAATTTGTCGTCCCGAGCAGGGGGAAGATTTGGATGGGCTGCTCTCTTCGCTTGGGCTGCGCTTGCACGGCATTCTCAATGGCATCGATCGCGATCGGTTCAACCCCGAGACCGATGCAACTCTCGCAAAACCCTACAGTCTCGACACTTTGGAGCTGCGGGCTGCCAATAAAGCAGCGCTGCAGGCCGATGCTAGCTTCAACCCCAACCCCAACGCCTTTTTGCTGGGAATAGTCTCGCGATTGGTAGAGCAGAAGGGTATTGACCTAGCCTTGCAGGCATTGGAGAGATTCTTGGCCTATAGCGATGCCCAACTGGTTATTCTCGGCAGTGGCAATCCCTATTACGAAGGCAAACTGCAGGAGTTAAGCGATCGCTGGGGCGATCGCGTCACCTTCTTCTGTGGATTTGATGCCCAATTAGCCCAACGCATCTACGCTGGAGCCGATGCTTTTCTCATGCCCAGCCGGTTCGAGCCTTGCGGCATTAGCCAAATGATTGCCCTCCGCTATGGCTGCGTACCGATTGTGCGACGGACGGGTGGCTTAGTGGATACGGTGTCCCACCACAGTCCGATAGAGGGGACGGGGACGGGCTACTGTTTCGATCGCTACGAGGGCCTAGATCTCTATACCTGTATGGTGCGGGCTTGGGAAGGATTTCAATATAAGGATGCTTGGCGGGCACTGCAGCAGCGGGGCATGGCACAGGACTTTAGCTGGGCGCGATCGGCTCGGGACTACATCAAAGTCTACGGCTACATTATGGGGTTAGATTTGCTGGAGATGCTGTCCAATTCGTCGCCGGAAGCTGTCACGCTGACTTAATGGCCGCCTCGAAAGTAGTTTAGGCTGGACTGGCAAGACTTGAATGGATGAACCCGTGACTGTCTCGATCGAGCGATCGCATCCCGAAGTCGATTCCCGCATTCGATTTTTACTGCAGCCTACGCGCAGCGGGTGGGTGGAACAGGCGATCGCCAACCTAGACACAATTCTGCTCGATCATTCCCATTGCGAGCGCAAAGCTGCCAGTGCCGCCCTCAATCTCATGTTTCGCTATCCCTCCAGTGCAAAACTGGTGCGCATGCTGACGGCGATCGCCCGCGAAGAGCTGGAACATTTCGAGCAAGTTAATGGCTGGTTAGACAAGCGCGGCATATCGCTGGCACCCCTAAATGCGCCCCCCTACGGTGGCAAGTTAAAAGCGCAGGTGCGTCGCCAAGAACCCGAGCGCATGCTCGACTTTTTGCTCGTTTGCGGCTTAATTGAAGCTCGCAGTCACGAGCGATTGGGCTTATTGGGACAATATTGTCCCGAGCCAGAATTGGCTGCGTTTTATCGCGGCTTGATGGCATCCGAGGCGCGACATTACGGCATTTACTGGGTGCTAGCCGACACCTATTTCGAGCGCCCAGTTGTCAATGCTCGCCTCACAGCATTAGCGGCTGTGGAAAGCGAGATTCTCTCCAGCTTGCATCCCGAACCCAGAATTCACAGCTAGCTCGTCGAAGTTTGCACGGTTACTTGATGCTCGACTGGCAGTCGAGCGATCGCCCTCTACGAACAAAATAGCTGCGCGCCGCCACAAGCAGGGGGCTGCTCGAGACGGCAGGATGCGGTTGCCTCTGTGAAGCGTTAGCTCAACCTCGCTTGCTAGGCCGCAGAGTTCGGTGCGGAGGAGTCAATGGCAGCCACAATCTTGTCCGTTATCACCTTCTTGGACTGCAGCCCTTGGATGCGCTCGACTTCGCGACCGTTCTGGAAAATTGCGAGTGTGGGAATCGTACTGATGTTGTATTCCGTCGCAACTTCCTCATATTCTTCAATATCCATCGCGGCCACTTTGAGACGTCCGTCAAACTTCATTGCTAGCTCGTCAATGACAGGGGAAATAGCGCGACAGGACGCACACCAAGGAGCCCAAAACTCGACTAAAACGGGGAGGGCGTTATCGAGAACTTCAGTAGCAAAGGTATTGTCAGTTAGCTCGATCGGTGTAGAGGTTATCGGTGCAAACATAGATTTTCTCCTAATGGTGAGTGGGTGAAACGTCAGCAATACTTTCTCGCACTCGGGAAAGATGGAAATCTTCAAGCAGCTACTGCAAGAGCCTTTAGAACTGCGATGATATTCGCGGGTTCGAGGCGTTGCTTGTAATCCGCGTTGATGAAGGCATGGGCAATGATGCCATTAGGCGCAATGACATAGGTGGCAGCAAGGGGCAATTCAAAGGTTTCGTCGCCATTGTGGGCGGGGACATCGATACCAAAGCTGGCATAGATAGGACGTAACTCTTCAGGCAAAGTGAAGACTAGACCGTATTGGCGAGCAACACGATTGCCCACGTCGCTCAGAACTTCAAATGTCAATTCGTTTTTCTCGACGGTAGACAGCGAGCGATCGGGGGTTTGGGGCGAAATTGCTACTAGATTGGCGCCAGCAGCAGTTATGTCTGGCAAAGCTTCTTGCAAGGCCCGCAATTCTAAGTTGCAGTAGGGGCACCACTGACCTCGATAGAAGCTTAAAACAACGGGTCCATCAGCTAACAGCTCACTCAGTTGCACGTCTTTCCCCACAGCGTTAGGGAGAGTGAAGTTGGAGGCGCGATCGCCTGCTTTGAGGCTGCGATCTACGATTCCAGATACTGCTAGATCGGCAGTGGTGCGAGCCATTTTTTCTAATACCTCATCTGGCAATTGAGCGCGATATTGGGCTGCTTGGGCAGATAATTGTTCGGTTAGGCTCATGACAATCTCCTTTGTAGGTGTAAATGGAAGCGATTCTAATCGAGGAAATAATTCAATCGGATATTTGAATGCTTCAAGAGCTCATTCGAAGGGCTCCCAAGCAAAGCGATTGAGAAATAATGGGTATTGGTTCATAAGAATATCTACCTTTGTTCAAGTGCGATTAGCTTGCTAGAGCAATTTGGGATGGCGCTAGTGAGAGCCATTCCCTGCTGCTAGTTTTAGGACTAATAAGGCCGTACTTTTTGCCCAAGTGTGCGAGAGCGTCGAGCGTGCGATCGATTTGCTCGTAGGTATGCGAGGCATTCAAAATAAAGCGAAGCCGACCTTCTGCAGGTTTTACAGCCGGATAGACAATTGATACAGAGAAGATCCCTCGTTCGAATAGCTCTTTGTTAAATTGCAAAAGCTTCTCTGGATCTGGAATGAAAATAGGCACGATCGGGCTCTGACTATTGCCCAGATTAAACCCTATAGATAGGAGTTTTTGCCTCATGTAGGCATTTTTTGCGTGTAGTTGCGTCCGCAAACTGGGACGATCTGCCAATTCATCGAGAGCAGCCAAAATTGTTGCTGCATCGCCAGGAGTTAAGCTGGCTTGGAAAATAAAAGAATTCGCGCACCATTCCAGTAAAGGAATGTATTTGGCCTTACAGGCAATGAATCCCCCAATGGAAGCAGTTGCTTTCGATAGAGTGGACATAATAAAGTCAACCGAGTCGGTAATGCCGAGCTCCTGGCAGTATCCGGCACCATCCTTTCCATACAAACCAAACGTATGAGCTTCATCGACGTAGAGATGGAAATCATACGTTTGCTTGAGGCTCACAATTTCTTTTAGCGGTGCTAGATCTCCGCTCATAGAGTAGGCAGACTCAACAATAACGATGATATTGTCATATTGTTCTCGATATCGTCTGAGTTTTCGCTCTAGATCGTCAATAGAGTTATGGCGAAAAGAAGAAAATTTTCGTCCCGACAACTTGACGCCATCAATAATCGAGGCATGAGCTTCGCGATCGAAGAGTAGAAAATCATGCTTCCCCGGTAGTGCGGAAAGAACGCCCAAATTAGTCGTATATCCAGTTGGGAATAAGATCGCACGCTCTTTGCCAACCAACTGTGCCAGCCGAGCTTCGACTGCTTTGTGGAGAGCACTCATGCCGCCAGAAAGGGCAGATGTACCGCAGCCAGTGCCAAATTGCGCGATCGCCTCGCGAGCGCGATCGATGACTCTAGGATTTCTGTTCAATCCCAGGTAGTGATTGATGCACCACAAAATACAGTTAACCGACTCGCCAGTGGAGGGAGAAATGACGACAGCCTCACAATCGCTACCGGTCTGGGTGAATCTATCTTGGGAATAGAGGCCCGCTTGACTTTGGCGTTGTTTTTGTTGGTATAGCGCTTCCGCGATCGCTTCAAAACTATGAACTCCCTGAGAGTTCAGTTGCTTTTTGAGTAGAGCTAACGAGTTTAAGGAATCAGAAGAGTTACTTTGCATCTTTAGAGCCATCTCTCGAGCGCGACATTGGGGTGGTTTTCTAAATTCAATCTGAATTCAATCGGATTTTCCTAGGATCGCTCGCTTAAAAGTAGGTAGAATTGCTTATCTTCCGAGCGTTAATCTGAAAAGATGACTCTCAAATCAAAAATCTTAGTGAAGGGTTTGAACGGTACAGCTTGATAATTGCCGCTCGAGGCAAAGCTACCCTGGGGCTAGAATAAGGACTTACACATTTATTTGTTAGTGACTTCTCAAGTTCGCTAACCCCTCAACGATCTCTGATGTAGCCTCAGAAGAAACCCGAGCCAAGATGGAGATAGCGCGATGCAACCGGAACAGGAACGAGAGATTGCTAACTTGAGGGCTTTGGGCCTCTCGCCCAAACAAATTGCCCGCAAATTGGGCTTGCGGGTAGCGGAGGTAAAAGGGGTGGTGCAAGCCCAAGCTCGAGAAAGCGCGATCTCCAACGCCGATGCGAGGGGTCTGGCCCCGATCGCAGACTGCTGGGTCGCTAGCAACACGGCTGAAGCTCTGTTTGGTTCCGAAGGCAAGCGGTTTGCCCGTAAGAACAAGAAAGCAGACGAGGCAGGATCGGGATTAGCTGTGGTTCTGGTGGCGCGCAAGCCCGGTTATAACCGGTTTGTGGTTTGCAACTATCTCGTGGATTATTGGTGTCTGGGAGTGAAAGATGCAATGGGACCCAAACAATTGAATGGGGATGAATATACGCACTATCTCAAACTCGTTTACGCTGCCTCTGAGGACAAGCCTCAGCGCATTAGTTTGGCGCAAGCACAGGCAATTGTCTTCGGTGCCGAGCAGTATGCTGCAGGGCTGGGGCTGAAACCCCATCCAGATTTCGAAGCCTGCCGCGCTCATTTGGGGGAGTGGGACGGCCAAAATCCGATTGAGTGCGGCAGGGATGGCAAGCCCTTCTATTTCGCCGGTCCTTATGACGATGCGGAAGCAATTATGAGGACGCTGGAGCAGAATGTGGGTCCGGGCAATTTTGAATACACTATCGCACTCGAAGGCGATCCTGACTTATTCTTCGACTGAGCTTCCTGTTGTCGTTGCTCGACTTTTGTTTGCCGCGATCGCCGATCGGAGTGAGGGGTGAAGAGCAGTAGGGGGTGGCGAGCCTTTGGACTACTTGTGGTGTAGCGGATGCCACCACTTGCATGCTTTGCGGATAGGCTTGAGGCAAGGTTCGGGATGGGAAATCTGATGGGCTCGGAACATCCAAGCCTTAACGTAGATTAATCCGGGACCGCGAGAGCTGACTGCAGGCGGAGCAGGGGACGCTCTCATTGGGTTTGTTGGGACAGCACTGAAATCGTTCATCGACTTGGCCTCACAAATTCAGAAAAACATCGGCCTGACAAAGCACAATTAGACAGAGAGGGATCGACCGAAATCGATTGTGCAACCTGAGTTCGATAGCTCTGCATTGCCCTCACCCCCGGCCCCTCTCCCAAACTTGGGAGAGGGGAGCAACAGCCTCAAACCCGCAATCTACGGTTCTGTTCCCCTTCCCCCAGAATTACGGCTGACGCCACGCTTCGCGAGGGGGGAAGGGGCGAAGGGATAGGGGCCTGACACTTATCGAACTGACGTTGTGCAGCATCGATTTCGAGTGACAAATGTTGCCAGTCTTTACCATAGATATTGGCTTGTGGTTAAGTCTTGGGAATGTTCTCAGCCCACTAGTGCAGGAACCATTCGAGGTCCAGCACGGCACTCCCCTCCGGGCTTTAGACTCAGATTCGCGTTGTTTTATATCGAAAAGTACGCTTTGGTTAGGCTGCAAGACTAGGTTGCTGGGCTTCTTCCTTTAAACATCTGCGCGATCGCGTTGTCTTTCAGCATCATTTGTTGCAGCAGCTCCATCAAGAATTCCTGAGCCTGCTCTCGATTCATTTTTTTGACATCTCGGTGCAGGAGCTGCAGTTGAAACTGCTGTTCCATACTCAAACTGGTGGAAGATTCCATGACTCATCACCTCTTCAACTGGCTGGTTTCATCAATCGATGCAAGGATCGAGCATCAATTTCAACTATAGAACCCCAAATCCAAACCGAAAAAAGAATCAACCAATACAAACAGGAAGAAGTCAAGCTATCTCCAAGAAGCGTAACAATAATTTACACAATACTCGCGGTTGGACTGTACTCCTTCAGAGTAAAGATGGGTACAGGAGAGTAAAGATGGGTACAGGAGGACTGATGTCCTAACATGAAGTCCGAGCCCTGCCCCAAGTGCCCCATGTCTCTCGATACCGAAGTCCTGCCCAATATCTATGCCTTTCGACCCAACCGCGAATCTTTAGGGGGAACAGCTTACGCGCTCGTGCGCCGCGATCGCCATTCATCAACCTTTGCCAATCTGTTGGTCGATTGTCCGGCAGCCACGCCACAGGTGTGCGATCGCCTAGCCCAATTGGGGGGCGTTCGCTGGATCGCCCTCACCCACCGCACTGCCATCGGATCGCCTGCCGCCAGCACCAGCTCTGTGGCGAAGATCGCAAAGCGGTTTGATTGCGATGTAGTCGTGCAAGAACAGGAGGCTTACCTGCTCCCCCACCTGAGACTATTAACCTTTGGCGATCGCCTCGATCTCGCTCCAGACATCCAATTCATTTGGACCCCCGGCCATACCCCCGGCTCCAGCTGTGTTTTCTATGCCGACCTCGGGGGCGTTTTGTTTTCAGGACGCCACCTCTTGCCCGACGCCGGCGGTCGACTGAATCCCCTGCGTCAAGCCAAAACCTTTCATTGGCCCCGACAACTGCGCAATGTCGGCAAATTACTCGATGTCATTCCCGCCCCTGCCCCCGCTTGGATCTGTCCGGGGGCAAATACGGGCGAGCTGCAGGGGAAAAAGGTGATGGATGCGGGGCGCGATCGCCTTCTGGCTGCCGCCAGTGAAGCCTACACGGCTTAGATCGTTAGGCTGCTTTGACGATGTTGGGGAGTTTCCTTCACGCGTCCGTATGGCCGATATGTTTGGCATAATCTTTGCAAATATTGTGGGTGAGGCGATCGCACATGCGGCGCGCGACGCCGCTGACAAGGCCCTCTGCCACCGACTTGACCCGCTTGCGAGGGAGTACCTGCAAAAACTTGGGCAACTGCACCACAATATCGAGGTGAAGGGTCCAGTACACGCGAGTGATGGGGGCATTCTTTTCTTGGCGCTCCTCTAGGCGAAACTCCGAATGGCAGTTTACCTGGTAAGGGCATTCGGCATCGCCCGGTAATTCGATCGAGTCGAGATAAAACAGGGTGTCATTCTCAGAACCAATTTGGATACCGAAGTGAGGTTCCAGCTCGAACCCCAGTCCCCCCATGCGGAAAAACTGCAACCGGTAACTGGCCTCGGAGAGAGGCGTGACTGTCAGAGGCTTGAAACAGCGATCGATCCAGTTAGGATGATCGCGCAAATACTCTGCCAGGGGCTGGATTGCGGTGGCCATATCGACCTCCCCCGCCTGATTGACCAGTACCTGGAGTTGTTGGCGATCGATTGCGTCGTCTTTAGCGACGGTTTTGGAGCTTGCGATAGACATCCGTTAGATCTACTTGGTGATGGGCCAATGCGACAAGGCAGTGATACCAAAGATCGGCCATTTCCCCAGCGATCTCGTCAGGATCGCGGTCTTTAACGGCCATCACAACTTCGGCAGTTTCTTCGCCGAGCTTTTTGAGGATACTATTATCTCCCTGCTCGAACAGCTGGTTGGTGTAAGAGTTAGGGCGAGGGTTGACTTGACGGTCTTTGATGACAGCAAATACCTGAGACAGAGTATCGGCAGCCGTTGCAATCTCCTGAGTGGCACTCGATTCGCCTGTTCGCGGCAGAGGGGTAAAGAAGCAACTGCGCGCTCCTGTATGGCAGGCAATATCGCCCACCTGCTCCACTACGACTAACAATGTGTCGCGATCGCAGTCATAGCGCAATTGCTGCACCCGTTGGATGTGGCCGGAGGTTGCCCCCTTATGCCAAAGTTCCTGGCGAGATCGGCTCCAAAACCAGGTTTCCCCAGTCTGGAGGGTTTTGTGCAATGACTCCCGATTCATCCAGGCCACCATCAAGACGGTGCCGTCGAGATAGTCTTGTACGACAGTCGGAATTAAGCCGCGATCGTCAAAGGCCAGACTGTCGAGTACTGCTGAGATAGCCGATGCTGCCGCTGCAGATAGGTCCCGAGTGGATATCTCCATAGCGGGTGTGTTCGAGGCTGGCGATACGGTCATGCTGTACTATCCATAACACCCGGCTGGGGTTTGTAGGCGCGCAGGTCCAATGGCGATGCACCTGCTACTCAATTTCTGAGAAATATTGCAACACAATCCAAATTGTAACGAACTGTCGCGGCAGAATGGGAGCGATCGCCCACTGTTCGAGCAGATTTCTCGGTAGGGGGAGTTGCCACTGTGGCAAAACCATCGCAGGTATTGCTATCCCCGCTGGGTAGCCGTCCATTTTAATGGGGCAGCTTTAATGGGGCGGCGGGCTATCGCTAAATCGAAACAGACGAGAAGTTTTCCTGACTTCCCCCGCTCGTACTGCCACGATCAAAGCCATCAGAGCTATCCGATCGTCAGTGGCGGCGATCGCCATCTCCTCTTCCCACAACACCGCCTGAATTTCGGCTTCCTGTTGCAGGGTTAGAACTTTGGCCTGCAACGCCTGTTTCGCAATCGTTCCTAAAGTCACGGTCATTTGCCCATCCAACACTGTCAGAATCGCCAATTTCAGCTCGATGCTCAGCGATCGCGATCTCGGAGGAGTTGCGATCGCGATCGCAACTATCTGAGCCCTAAGACCAGTTTTGTCCTGCTTGTCAGGAAGTCTTTATCTGACGGGCAGAGTAAAGTCGGTTGGCAGAGTGAGCCATAGTTTGCAATTCCCCTGCCTGTGGTGTGTGCCAAACCATGAAAGACAATTTCGCCACTAAGGCGATCTCCATTGAACGGGAGTAGGGTGCGTGTCTGGCGATCGGAATGTAGCCAATCTGGTTGAGCGATATATTTTAGGCGAGCGGGATTTCCAAGGGATCGAGCTCCCTGAAGCAGATTTGCGCGGAGTCGACTTGAGTGGAGCCAAACTGGATGGGGCGAATCTAACCGGTGCGGAACTCTGTCGCGCCAATTTGACCGACACCAGTCTGGTGCGCGCCAATTTAGCGATGGCCGAAATCAGCGGTGCCAGTTTAACGGGGGGTAACTTCAGCTATGCCAACTTGTTTGGCGTCAGCCTCTGCGGGGCCGAGATGGTGGGGGCAAATTTCACGGCAGTCAACTTCAAGGGGGCTGTGATGTGGGGAGCCAATCTCAGCGAGGCAAATTTGACAGAAGCGGTTTTAGATGGGGCCGATCTCAAAGGCGCGACCTTGGGCAGGGCAGATTTAAGGCGAGCCCAAATCAAAAATGTCGATCTCAGTCGAGCCAATTTGCGCGGTGCTAACTTATTTCAGGGCAATCTTTCGGCCTCGATCTTAGAGCGAGCCGACCTGCGAGGAACCATTCTGGTCATGGTGGTGCTGAATGGGGCCGATCTCAGTCGGGCCGATCTGCGGGAAGCGATTCTGGAGCAAGACAGCACCCATTTTACCGATCTCAAGACTGTCAATCTCACAGAAGCAGTCTACGACGGAGAGACCCGCTTCAATCCCAGCTTCAGCCCCGAGCGGGCTGGCATGCGCAAGGTGGCCTGAGAGCTGCTAGGACTGCTAACCTTCGAGGTCGACAGCCGATTGAGTCCTGTTGCGAACAAACTCAGGGAGCGATCGCCTCAATCCAACACCGAAGAGACGATTTCAGAGGGTTGCAAAGACCTCTTTTGCCACCGCCAATGTTTGCTCGACGAGCGAGTCGGTGTGGGCTAAAGAGGTGAAACCCGCCTCGAACTGAGAGGGAGCTAGATAGACACCTGCCTCCAACATGGCGCGGTGGAAGCGGCTGAACTTCTCCGTATCTGACCGCTTGGCATCGTCGAAGCGATTAACGGGGCCGGGATTGAAGAAGAAGCCAAACATACCGCCCGCAGATTGGCCGCAGGCTTCGTGACCGGCAGCTCGGGCAGCCGCCACCAACCCCTCAGCCACTGTTTGACTGGCGTTGTGCAGGAACTCGTAGGTGCCGGGGCGCTTGAGAATTTCCAGTGTTGCAATACCAGCCGTCATCGCTAAGGGATTGCCGGATAGTGTCCCCGCTTGGTACATAGGGCCTGCAGGAGCCACCATGCCCATGATGTCAGCGCGACCGCCATAGGCTCCAACGGGCAAACCGCCGCCAATGACTTTCCCCATTGTCGTCAGGTCGGGGGTGACGCCGTAGCGTTCTTGAGCGCCGCCATAGGCCAACCGGAAGCCTGTCATGACTTCGTCAAATACCAGCAGGGCATCGTACTTGCGAGTCATATCCCGCAGCCCCTGCAAGAATCCTGGGGCAGGCGCGATGCACCCTGCATTCCCCACCATCGGCTCTAGAATGACTCCAGAAATTTGGCCGGGATAGGCTTCGAACAGTGCTTCGACTGCCGCGAGGTCGTTGTAGGGGGCAGTGAGGGTGTCAGCAGCGGTCGCGGCGGTGACGCCAGGGGAGTTGGGCAGCCCCAAAGTGGCGACGCCGGAACCGGCTTCCACTAAGAACATATCGGCGTGGCCGTGGTAATTGCCCTTGAATTTGACGATTTTGTCGCGGTGGGTGAAGGCCCGCATCAGACGCAAGACTGACATGCAGGCTTCGGTGCCGGAGTTGACAAACCGCACCATCTCAACGCTGGGAACCGCTTCAATCACCATTTCGGCTAATTGATTTTCCAACAGGCAGGGCGCGCCAAAGCTGGTGCCTTTGTCGAGGGCAGCATGCAGTGCGGCGAGCACTTCGGGATGGGCGTGACCGACGATCGCCGGTCCCCAGGTGCCCACGTAGTCGATATATTGATTGCCATCCACATCCCAGATATAAGCGTCTTTGACGCGATCGAACACGATCGGGTCTCCCCCCACCGACTTAAAGGCGCGAACGGGGGAGCTAACGCCACCGGGCATGAGGGATTGGGCGGCTGCAAAAATTTTTTGTGACTCAGTTGTTTTAAACGTGCTTGCAATCACTACGATCTCCTGTACAAGAGTCTGTCTATGAAGGCTATGAGGACTGATATTGATGGGGCGGGCAAAAGCCGATTCCCATTGTAGTGCTTGTGGATCGAGGCAATTGTGGACTTGCGTTAAGCACCTGATGCTGTTGTGGCCAATTCGGCCTGAGGGGAATGACTGCGACCTCCTCCAACTCAGATGGATGGCCGCTCGGAATTGATGCCGAGGTACATAGACTGCAGGCGGATGATGCTTCTCAGATTGTTAATGACAGGCTATTCTCGATTATTTGTTAAATAAAATCGTTTTATTTAATTTTATACGCTATTTTTGTGCCCAACATGAGGATGCTTTACGAAGAAACGTAAGATCTTCATAGAGAATTCATTCCTGTTGTTTTTGTTACTTAGGAGTTAGGGCGGACACAATCTATGTCTTTAATTTGTCTGATTCAAACGGAAAATCGATAGCTTTTTTAGGACTTTAAGATTCACATGAAATTTAAGAAAAAAACTTTTTATGAAATTGGGAAACTTAAGCTAGGGTGACGATGGATTTTTGAGCGAACCAAACGCATCTTCTGTTCCCGATCGCAGGGCAGCGCAGCGATCTCTGTGCTGAATGACTCACTCGTCCGAGTTGGCAAGGGAATTGCGGTAGGCGATCGCTCCATCGCTTCGAGAGGGATTCATAGCAATGCTAGACGAACGAGTGGAAACAACAGTTTTTCAGTTACTAGAGCAGCATAGTTTTGAGGAGATTCTACACGCACTCTATGGCTACGCTAAAACACAAGCACAACTTGCCCGAATGTTGCAACAAGCAGAGGCAAGCGCTAGTTGGGAACGCCAAGTTTTTGCGCTAAATCTAGCCCAAGCCGTTTTGCGAGAAGGAACTTTATTAGCGGTAGAAGGGGAGTGAGATGTGGTGTGGCAAAGTATCGAGTTCTAAAGCGGGATTGGCGATGACTCTCAACACCTCGATCGCCAGTCTCTGCTCCTTCGGTTAAGTAACTTTTAAGATTTGTTGACTACAATTAAACTCCAGTGCTGTTGTAGGAGCTTGCTGTTGCACAATGGCGCACCTCCTCAGTTCCAACGGGGCCTAAAGATCGAACGAGGCGAGCTGGAGCAAGTATGGATATCTCCAAGCAGTTTGGACGAGGCTGGATGCTGGCGATCGCCGCTAGTGCGCTAGCAGTAGTTCTACTCGTAGTGGGTGTGGCTCGTTTACGTCGGGCCGAGGTGGCAGGCGATCCCTTAAATCCTGTCCCTCCTACAGAACAACTGCCCCGTCGAGTCGCTGTGGTGGCTTTGGGACGGCTGGAACCGAGGGGAGAAGTGATACGGGTCAGCGGTCCAACCGGAGAGCGAATCGCTCGACTGGAGGTGGCTCAAGGGGACTGGATAGAAAGCAATGGCGTCATTGCGTATCTAGAGACATATCGAGAGCGCCAGTCCGAACGGGATTTGGCCGCTAGCCAGTTGGCGGAAGCAGAAATTGAACTGGCTGCAGAAATTGAACTGGGTCGGGCGAGGGTGCAAGAGGCCATTACGCGATTGGAGCAAGTGGATCGCCCTGCCGCTTTTGAAATTGAAGCTCGGGCTGCCGCCGTGCGCGAATTGGAAGCGGAGTTAAAGCAGGAAGAAGACGATCTGAGGCGGTTTGAGAGGTTGTTTGCCGAAGGGGCAATTTCTAAACAGGAGCTGGAACGGCAGCAGACTACAGTGGCTCAATTCAACGAGCAGATCAATAATGCTCGGGCGTTGCTGGTGCAGTTGCAAACTGCCCGCGAAACTGACATGTCGAATGCCCGAGCCCAGCTCAGAGCTGCCCGCGCTGACTTAGAGCTAGCGCAGGTAAAGGTGGCAGTCGAGTCGGCCCGCCGCAACTTAGAGTTGGCAGAAGCGCGATTGGAGCGCACGATTATTCGGGCACCGCAAACGGGGCGAATTTTGCAGGTGTTGACCAAAGCGGGAGAGGCGATCGCCGCTGAAGACGGCATTGTGGATTTGGGCGACACCAGCCAAATGTATGCGGTGGCGGAAGTGTACGAAACCGACGTGTCTCTAGTCCGGCAGGGTCAACCGGCCACCGTCAGCAGTCGCAATGGTGCCTTCGATCGCCCCTTGGAGGGAACAGTCGAGCAGGTTGGCTGGCAGATTTTTAAAAATGACGTGCTCGATGACGATCCGGCCGCCAACGCGGACTCTCGGGTGGTGGAAGTCAAAATTCGGATCGACGACAGCGATCGGGTGGCGGCCCTGACCAATCTGCAAGTGGATGTGCGAATCGAGCTGGCAGCAAGTGCAAGCCCATCTGGGGGAACAACCGGAGCCAGTACCTCAGATTCAGGCGAACCCAATCTAGCAAGCGAATCGTGAGAACCCCTCTAGCCTGGTTGAATTTGATCCACGAGCGATCGCGCCTAGTCGTCGCGGCGGCTGGGGTAGCGTTTGCCGTTCTACTCGTTTTTATGAACTTGGGCTTTTTGGGGGCGCTGTCCACCACCGCTTCGCAACTATATACCCGCATGAACGGCGACGTTTTTCTAATTTCTCCCCTCACCCCCGAAATCAGCACCGCCAAACCCTTTCCCCTCGAACGCTTGTACGAGGCTGCTGGCATTGCAGGGGTAGAAGAGACAATGCCCCTCTATGTGGGCTATTTGCAGTGGCGCAACCCCGAGACCGGCATCAGTCGGGCAATGTTCTTCTTTGGCATCAACCCCAACGATCGCCTCTTTGCCCTACCGGAACTCTCCCAACCCGAGAATTTGGTTGCTTTGGTGCAGCCCAATACGGTCTTGATGGATTTGCGCTCGCGCTCGGAGTTCGGCCCCACCGCTGTCGGCACCCAAACGGAGGTGGACAATCGGCGCGTCACCATTGGCGGTCAGTACTCCCTCGGGGGAGGCTTTGCGGCAGATGGTACCGTCATGGTGAGCGACACCAACTTTCGTCGCTATTTCGAACGCCGCCCCCTCGATTTAATCGATCTCGGGGTGATTGCTCTGGCTGAGGGGGCCGATCCGGTGCAAGTGCGGGATCGACTGCGGCAGATCTTGCCTCAGGATGTCGAGGTGTTTACCCAGACAGAAATGGTCGAGCGGGAGCGCTCCTTTTGGATTAATACCACCTCCACTGGGTTTATTTTCGGCATGGGGGTGGCGGTGTCTCTGGTGGTGGGGGCCGTGATCGTGTATCAGATTCTCTACGCGGATATTAGCGATCGCCTGCCCGAATACGCCACCCTCAAAGCGATGGGCTATGGCGACACCTACTTATTTGGCGTTGTGCTGCAAGAGGCTGCCATTCTGGGAGGGCTGGGATACGTACCGGGATTTTTACTGTCCTTGGGGTTGTATCAGCTCACCTTGAAGGCAACAGATGGGACATTGCCGATTGGGATGAATAGCGATCGGGCCATCTTCGTCTTCCTCTTGACGATCGGCATGTGTGCGATCTCGGCCTGTATTTCTTTGCAAAAGGTCGTTTCGGCAGACCCGGCGGAGGTGTTTTGATGGCACAGCGCACGCCTCTCGCTTGGTACAACCTCACCTACGAACGCCGTCGCCTATTTGTGGCCTTGGCGGGGGTGGCCTTTGCGGTCATTTTGATGTTTGTCTTCAGGGGGTTCCGCAATGCCCTCTACGACAGCCAAGTGCAATTGCACAAAGTCTTGAATGGCGAAATTGCCATCGTCAGCCGCATCAAAGAGAACATGTTTGTGCCCGAGCAGTTTGCTCGCAACCGCCTCTACCAAGCCCTTGCCTACGAAGGCATCGAAGCCGCCTATCCCGTTTATCTGGAAGTGGGCGCAGCCTGGAAAAATCCAGAAACGGGTCGCACCCGCCGCCTGCGAGCTATTGCCTTCAATCTCAACGATCCCGTGCTGCTCCTGCCTGAAGTGAAGGAGCGTGTGGAGGCGCTGCGCATGCCCGAGACGGTGATGATGGATCTCAAAGCCCGCCCCGAGGTGGGTCCTAAAGTTGTTGGACTGGAGACCGAGCTGGCCGAGCGCCGCGTCACCGTCGTGGGCACCTTCAACCTCGGTACCGATTTCGCTGCTGGCAATGGCAATCTCCTCATGAGCGATACCAACTTCTTGCGGTATTTCGCCATTCAAGGCCCCGAAGTGGAGAACCGCACCCTCAATACGGTGGATGTGGGGGTGTTAAAAGTCGCCCCCAGTGCCGATGTGGATGCCTTAGTGCGATCGCTGCAGCAGGGATTGCCTCCAGATGTCACGGTATTGAGCATGGCAGACTTTGCCCAGCGAGAGGTGACCTACTGGCAGGAAAATACCAATATTGGCTTCGTGTTCGGCCTGCTTACCGCGATGGGATTTGCAGTTGGGGTGATTCTCGTCTATCAGATTTTGTATACCGATGTGGCCGACCACTGGACGGAATATGCCACCCTCAAGGCGATCGGCTATAACAATTCCTTTTTGTTTGGGGTCATTCTGCAAGAGGCATTGCTGCTATCGGTGATGGGATATATTCCGGGTTTGGTGGCTAGCATGGGGTTGTACCAACTGGCGTCTAACGCAACGGGTTTAATCATGCAAATGAATGTCAGTCGAGCGCTGGGCATGTTGCTGTCAACGTTTGTGATGTGTTCGATCTCGGGGGCGATCGCCCTGCGCAGAGTTCAGGCCACCGATCCGGCAGAGGTATTTGGTTGATGGATGTACCCACCGTTGTGCGCCAAGCACCCGAGCGATCGGAGGTCGTGCTAGACGAGTCCAATCGAGAGCATTGCGCCGTCAGCATTCGCCAGCTCAATTTCTATTTCGGTCAGAGAGAGTTGCGCAAGCAGGTGCTCCACGACATCTCGCTCGACCTGCCCAAGGGCCAAATTGTCATCATGACCGGTCCCTCGGGATCGGGGAAAACCACTCTACTCACCCTTATTGGCGGCCTGCGCAGTGCCCGGGAGGGAAGTTTGCAGGTGTTGGGGCGCGAGTTGGTGGGGCTGAACAAAGCCCAACTGGTGGACGTGCGTCGCAATATTGGCTTTATTTTTCAGGGTCACAATTTATTCGAATCCCTCACGGCTGCCCAAAACGTCCAAATGGCGGTGGAATTGACCCGCGATCGCGATCGAAAACGGCAACTGGCGGTGGAGATGTTGAGCCAACTGGGGCTGGCCGATCGGGTGGACTACAAGCCGAAATCTCTGTCGGGGGGGCAAAAGCAACGGGTGGCGATCGCCCGCGCCCTCGTCAATCAACCCCGTCTCATCCTGGCTGACGAACCCACAGCAGCATTGGATAAGGATTCGGGTCGAGAGGTGGTTACCCTGATGCAGCAATTAGCCAAAGAGCGGGATTGCACCATCTTGATGGTGACCCACGACAACCGCATCTTGGACGTGGCCGATCGCATCGTCAACCTGATCGACGGCAGCCTCGAATCGGACGACAGTCTAGAGCACTTTGTCAAAACCCACGATCCCATTTCCCTCGATCGCCGCATGTTCATCCTGTAATTCCGCATCGAACCCGCCCAATATCCCAGCAAAATGTCAGAACTCGCCATTGCCTTTGCCAACAGCACGCAAGCGTCGACCTACCGAAAAGTGGCCGATTATCTCTTCAACTCGCGTCTCTTTCTCGGTGCCATGCGGGCGGTGCGCGATCGCCCTAAATTCGATCTGCTGTACGAGTCCACCATGGTGGAGGTGGAGGTGTTGCCTTGGGAGGTGCATCCTTGGGAAGACTCCGAGATGGCGATCGTGCGGGCTGCCAGTTGCGTGACCATCGGCAGCTCGATGGATGCTGACCTAATGCAATATCTCTTGCACGAAAACCGCCGCATGCGGTTTGGGGCATTTCACCTCGACGAGAGCAAAAATGTCGTGTTTGCCGAAAGCGTACTGGGGGGCGAAAACATGGCTTTAGTGGAGCTGCAAACCTGCATCCTCTCCGTCGCCACCATCGCCGATACTTACGATGACATCATTGCCGAAAAATTTGGCGGGCTGAGGGCGATCGATCGCGCTTCAGTGCCGCTGTAGAGTTCGCTGAATCCTCGAACCGCCAGTACCAGTTTGGGGCATTAACTCAGATCCATTCGAGTGGAATCGCTCTCGCGATCGCCAAACTGCAACTCGACCAATTCCTTGTCTTCCCGAGGGGGTAAAGTGAACGGCTGCGATTCGCGCTTCACCTCTTCTTCCACCAAATCTTGTAAATTCACCGGGGTTCTCGAAACCCTCTGTAAGCTCGTTTGGAAGGAGTTTGGCCTGACAATGCCACCCGATATCAATAGTTTGAAGGCATCTTCCACAGGCATGTTGAGGGCAATGGTATCGGAGGCTCTAACAATCGCATACCAGCCCGAAGTGGGGTTTGGCGTCGTCGGCACAAACACACTCAACCACTCATCTGGAAAAGCGGCTTCCTGCCCCAACGTGGCCTCAAAATCCCCCGTGACAAATCCTAGCGACCAAGCATCCTTACGGGGATATTCGACTAACACCACCTTGCTGTATTGCTTGCCCCGGGCGGAGAACAATGTGGTTAAAAGCTGTTTGAGAGTTTTGTAGAGTGCGCCAGCCACCGGGATTGCGTGCAGCAGCCGTTCGCTCGCGTTCAGTAGCCACTGACCCACAATATTGCGGGCCATAAATCCAATCAGCAAGATAAACAGAATGGGGGCCACAAACCCAACGCTAATTTCGAGGGCGTTGGCTAAGAGTGGGTGAGTTCCTTGAAGTGGGTTGAACTGCTTGGGGATAGCGGTCAGTAGTTTGATACTGCGAGTTGCCACCTCCACCACTAACCAAATAGTGGTGGCCAAAGGAATGACCGTGAGCAAACCAGCGACAAAGTAGTTTTTGGCACGGTGCTTTAAGTTTTCCCACATAGGCAACATATAGCGATCCAGACGCTTTTAACCCTTGTCTTATGTATACCCTGCCACAAAATAGTCGTACTCATCATGGAGATCGAGCGCACTACTTGCACTGGGCAAACAGCCAACCAGCAGATTGCTGGCATTCTAGCGGGAGGGGCTCGCAACCCGCACCGGCACACATCCATTGCTGCGAATCAACTTGTCGCCAGCAATTCGAGCCCGTATCTCTCTCCATTCTAGATTTTTATGAAATTTTGTAAAGTCAACCCCCTAGCCTTTGTTCAGTCAGAGGATTGGGAGATCGAATTGTTGGGGCTGCGGTCGGATAGAGAGCGATCCCCTACTGTTCCCGAGGGGGTCTTGCGGCTGCGAATGTCGCGACTGAGGCGATCGCCCAACTTCCCCTGTACTCGGCCCCCAGTTCCCCAGGTTTGGCTGCACACCGTCCAGTTCCGCCGGAAAAAGCGCGATAGGTCCGATTCGTTCAGAGCCAGGTAGGTGGGTCTGCCGTGGGGACAGGTGTGGGGATTTTGACTGGCTTGCCACTGTCGGACGAGCTGCTCCATTTGAGGGCGATCGAGGGGGGTGCCGTTACGGATGGCGGTACGACAGGCTAGGGTGACGCGGGCGGCATCGAGATCGGCGCAGTGGCTCAAGTCTTGCAGGGCAGTGGCGGGATCGGGCTCGTCAATTAATAGACGGGGAAGATGGCGGACGGCCCAGTGGCGATCGCCAAACGGCTCTGGCTCTAAGCCCAACTGTTTCAGTTGCGCCAACTGAGTCTCACCTAAGTCTGCGAGCAAAATCGGCTCGTCGATGTTTGCCAGGTTCCATTCCTGCTGCAGAGCTTCGTAACGCACCCGTTCGTGGGCAACGTGCTGCTCCACCAGCCACAAGCCGCGAGCAGTCTCCACCAAAATGTAAGTGTTTTGCAATTGGGCCAGCACAACTGTCGATTCGAGGGGAGCGTAGGTGGCAGTAGCTTCTTTCGCGCTGCTAGAAGTCTGCTGTCGAGAGCGTAGAAACTGGCGCGATCGCTCGGAGGCCGTCGGTTCGCATTCGGTCAAGAGTGCCGCAATGGCTGCCTGCACTGCTTCTCGATAGCGGTCTAGGTGCTGCAAATACAGCTCGGTTTTAGCCGGATGGCGATTCCAGTCCACCCACTCGGGAGCAACGTGCAGGTGGACCAGGCAGAGGGGATGGCGATCGCGGGGAAGCGTGCGGCGAAATGCGGCTTGGATAGCGCGCACGAGGGGTTGCAGGCGCACGAACCGTCCGTTGACGGCGACGCGTATCCAATCGGGGCGGGGGCGATGGTAGCGATCGGGCAAGCCGAGAGTGACTTCGAGGCAATCTCCGGGGAACGGTCCTGGAGTGTCTGAGTGGGCTAGCTGCGATCGCTCCAGCCGCCGCACAATCTGCAGGAGGATATCGGCAGCCGTTTCCCCGGCCCAAAGATTGAAGCTGGGTTTATCGTCGATCGCTAGGGACCAGCCGATCTGGGGATAGGCCAAGGCGGCAGCGTGGATGACTTCGGTGACGCGGCGCAGTTCGTTGGCGCGATCGCCCAATGTCTGACGGCGAGCGGGCCAATTATCGAATAGATCCTCAACTTTAACCGTCGTACCGCGAGCTGCCGCTGCCGGTTGTAAGCTCTCCAGTTTGCCATCGCGGTTATAGGTGACCAGCCAGCCGTGCTCGTCGGTGCGGGCATAGGTGCGGATGCTGAGGCGGCTGACCCGAGCTAAGCTGTGCAGCGCTTCGCCACGAAAGCCCAACGTCGTCACCTGTTGCCAATTGCTCGGAACCTTCAGTTTGCTGGTGGAATAGGTCAATGCTGCACTGGGCAGCTCTTCGGCCACAATGCCGCAGCCGTTATCTGTCACGCTCGCTGTCCATCTCTCCGGCCACACTTGAATGGCAATGCGCGAGGCTCCTGCATCCACGGCATTCTCAATCAACTCCCGCACCGCTGCTGCGAGCGAATCGATCGCCTCCCCCGCCGCCATTAACTTGACGGTCGATCGGGGTAGCGGACGAATGGCACTCATGGGACTGGAGTTCGAGGTTGCTTGCTTATGGTAATCGGCGGAATGGGAGGCTTGCCTGTTCCATTCCCGCTGTCAGATTGTTTTTGTTAGCCTGACAGTACTCCCATCGGAGGTCGAATGAAGGGATTATGACTCAATCGTGCAGCATTCAGTTTGTCTTGCGGCTAGTCGTCGTCACTGCTATTGCCACCAGTGCCTGGGGAGTGTCAGGAGATCGCCCCGCTCGGTCTGGCCCAATTGCCGACTCATCCCAGCAAGACTCTGTATTGGCCCAACTTCCCGATCCACTCATTCAAGACCGGCCCGATTTTTTTGAAGATGGCGTTCGGCAGATGGAGGAAGAACTCCGCCGCCTAGAGGAACAGGAACCCGAAGCAGTCCTGATTATTAAGGACGAATTGCTGCAGTGGCAGCCGCTGCTGTTTCGGGATGCGGGGTTTGGTATTTGGATGCCGCAGGGGGTGATGAGCGAGGAAACTACCACATTGGAAACTTCGGTGGGCTCCTTAGACTTTGATGTAGTAGCTGCAAACCTACCCTCCTCCCGCTTTTTGGCTGCCTATACGACAGTGAATGATGTGGTTCCTCCAGAGCGACTGGAGAACTTACTCGCGCAAATTCGCGAGGGCATTATTGCCCGGACTGACTTTGAATTAGTCGGCGATCGCCCTTTCAAGTTCGAGTCCTACCCCGCCCGCGAATTCCAGCTCGAAGGCAACGGCGAGCGCATGACCTTCCACACCTATGTCGTCGGCAAACACCTTTATGTCTTGGCTGGCAGCCAGTTGATACGGCAGACAGAAACTGAGGCCGTGCCGCAGTTTCTCGGGTCTTTTCGGTTATTGCAATAGGTCGATCGTGCTCCCGCGATCGCTGAGAGCCCCATCTTTTTGTCGAGAACCCCCTGTCCCAGAATTGATGCTGCTGGCGAAATTCATATTCCGAAACATTGGCCATTTGTCTAGATGCCTGTGGCCCCCTTCCCCTAACCCCTACCCCCAACTTTGGGGGCAGGGGAACAAGGCCCCGTAAGGATTTTCGGCTGTTTCTCCCCTCTCCCAAACTTGGGAGAGGGGCCGGGGGTGAGGGCCATGCAGAGGACTTGCACCATGCCAATATTTCTAAATGTTAAATTGGCCAGCAGTATCAGAATTGGGGCAAGGGGTTAGGGAACAGTCAGCTCGGGTTCGCCGAGAGCGCCTCGTCAAACCCACTCGTATCAGAATTGGGGCAAGGGGTTAGGGAACAGTCAGTTGTCAAACTGAAGTCAAGAGAGATTCACGACGATGGATTTCGTCTCCATATATTCCTTCAGGCCCTCTCGGCCCCCCTCGCGACCCAGACCGGATTCCTTAAATCCGCCAAATGGAATTTCGTGGGTGTATCCGGCAGCATCATTCACCCCCAACAAGCCATATTCAAGCGCTTCTGTGACTCGTATCACCCGACCCAAATCGCGAGTATATACATATCCAGCCAAGCCGTAGGTTGTATTGTTGGCTCTGGCGATCGCTTCTTCCTCCGACTGAAACGTCATAATGGGGGCGACGGGACCGAAGATCTCTTGCTGGCAAATCGGCCAATTGTCTTCGACATTGAGCAGCACCGTAGGCGCATAAAAGGTACCTCGGGCATAATTGCCCTCGTTTAAATAAGCAGCGCCTAACGCAACCTCAGCTCCGCGAGAAATGGCGTCTTCCACCAAGCTGTGAATGTTTTCGCACGCGCGCTCGCTGATGAGGGGACCGATCTGCATACCTGGCTCGAATCCCGTCCCGAGTTTGAGGGCTTTAGCCTTCTCGATAAATGCAGCAATGAACCGCTCGGCGATGCTTTCCTGCACGTAGATCCGATTGGCACAGATGCAGGATTGTCCTCCCACCCGCAGAAACTTCATGGCGATCGCCCCCGCTACCGCTGCTTCTAGATCGGCATCGTCAAACACAATGAAAGGCGCGTTGCCACCCAGTTCGAAGGAAACGCGCTTGAGTGACTTGGCGGCTTGCTCCATCAGCAGTTTGCCCACCTCGGTAGACCCGGTGAAGCCAATTTTCTGCACGGCAGGACTGTCGAGCATCGCTGCCGAAATCGGGCGGGGATTCTTCCCCGTCACCACATTAAAGACCCCCGGCGGCAGGCCGGCATCGTGGCAGGCTTTGGCGATCGCCAGCGCAGTCAGAGGTGTGTCCTCTGCAGGCTTGAGCACTACCGTGCATCCAGCCGCTAAAGCTGGGGCAATTTTCCGCACCACCATTGCTGCCGGGAAGTTCCAAGGGGTAATGGCTCCCACCACCCCCAATGGCTGAGATTGCACCCACAGCCTCTTGTTCGGAAAAGGAGAAGGAACGAGGTTTCCATAGGCTCGGCGAGCTTCTTCTGCAAACCAGCTAAAGTAACCCAGCGAAAAATTGACTTCTCCCCGAGCTTCGGCAAACGGTTTGCCATTCTCCAGAGTCACAATCTTGGCAATCTCGTCCGCCCGCTCTTGCAGGGTACTCTGAACCTCGCTCAAGAGCTTACCGCGTTGCTTGGCTGGCATGGCTGCCCATTCTTTAAACGCTATACGAGCGGCTTCAATTGCCTGCTCGGTTTCAGCCCCCCCACCGTCCGCAACTTCAGCAATTGACTCTCCCGCAGCAGGATCGCTCACCTCAAACGTGCGCCCAGCTTCTGCATCCACCCATTGGCCGCCAATGTAGAGCTTTTTGGCAGCATTCTGAAGTGGGGCGAAAGCGATCTTCTCAATCCGGTCCTTTTCTATCACTTGCCGCATAAGTTGCTTCCTCGGTTTGAGTTGTGGATTGTTTCGCCTGTCGCAAGCTGGTAGAGCTATCGATACCTCAACTCGCTCAGTCTTCCGGCTTCCATTTTCTCTTTACTTTTGGAACAAAATCTGTTCGATATGGAACAAAATCGATTGAATATAGTGTGGTACTCCTAGAGAACTACTCGATATACCTTGCACTCAGCCATCTAAATCCCCCATTCTAGGGGGGTTAGATGGCAAACGAGCGATCGACAACGTTCGTGAGATGGGTTACTAGTCGTCATCTCCTCAAAACTATAGTTTTCAGCCTAGACGCAGTTCATAGCCAGTCTTTTGTGGCCGTAAAACTTTTTATTTCAATTGCGTTGCCGGAAGGATCCTTGACAAACATTGCATAGTGTTCGTGTTTTTCCCCCTTAAACTTTAAGTGAGGTTTGACACAAAACAGGACATTATTTTCTTCTAAGCGATCTTTAATGCTGAGCCAAAGGGGATAGGGCAAGGCTGTACCGAAATGAACGAGGGGAGAACCATGCTCGTTTTGCTCGACCACTTGATTGTGTCTTTCTGGCGTCACTTCCATAAATGTGAGCTGATGCCCGAAGAAGTTAATATGCATCCCTTTGCCAGTTTTGGTGACCCGCCTCACCTGACACTCGAAGTTTGATTCATAAAACTGACGAATATCGTTGAGGTTGAGAGCTGATAAAGACAAGTGAAAAATTTGCTTCCCCCTCAAATCAGAAGAATCAATATGAGCCTTCTGCTCTTTTGTCACGAATGCTGGACTCACCAATAGATCTTGCATGAGAATGTCCTCTATCTATCGTTGCTGTCAGGCCACTCCAAACCCAGGCCATGTCTGCGTCGCCAAGTAAAGTTAAGTGAGTATAGCTAGCAGGAATACAGAGTTCAGGTTGTATGGCTAACAAGAACGACTGCCGGAGCCAGCACAAGCATGAAGATAGTATGAGGCCACCGCTCGACTTGCTGCCTAGAATACTTACTCAAACTTTAATTTCGACTCATATATACACTAAAAGAACTATAGCTCAATATATGCACTAAAACGGTATAGTGGAAAACACTTAACTGACAATCATAGAACTCTATTTGTCATTAAGATATTGCTAGGCTTGGCGGCGGCGGCTGGCAGGTAATATTTAAGCCTCTAGGGCTGAGATGCTTTTCTGGTAAAGACTTTGGATGTTGCCTCGCTAGGATCTCTCTGGGCTGTCGATAGAAGCTGCCCAAGTATTCTCCAGAGATCCTCTGCCTGCGTTAGGCATTTAGGGTCAGTGTTATTTCAGGATTGAGAAAAAGAATCTGTAAAAGCCATCTGGCAACAAACTCTGTGAATGAAGATTCTAATTAAAGGTTGACATCGCTATTTCTACGCAGAAAGTGGATTGGCAATATTGCCAGTCAAGCAGAATTGAGTGATATCAACGAGCTGCGAATGCAAAATCTAATGTATGTTTTGCACCAGTTTGGCATAGATTTTTTGCACCAACCGATCGCGATTCTTCTGATGGCGATCGGTCGGCAAGGCATCTAGAGATATTCTAGGCTGCTGCCGAAAGTCATATCGGGCAGTTCAGCTCCTTGGCGACTAGGAGGCTTGCCAAATGACGCGATCGCCACGCTGGGGCAAGGCTAGAATCTGACATTGTTGCGCATCGCTGCGAGCTTCGACCCATTGATGGAGGTCGGCAGCCACCTGGGGAGCATTCACCTCTTGATGGAGATCGTGATAGGTATTGGGATAAACCAAGCAGGATGTGTCGCGGTGGGGCAATTGCTCGGCAAATTGCTGGCTGCCTTCGGGCAGAGCGATACGATCGCTACCGCCATGCAGGATCAATAGGGGAAACTGACAGAGATCGACATGCTCGTGAATCCAATCGACGGTTTGTAAAAATTCTGTCGCCAGCCGCGCGGTGCCTTGGGTATGTCGCAGCGGATCTTCGAGATTGGCTTGCAGGAGTGTTTTATCCTGAACGGCTGCTTCAGCCTCGAGGCCGGTGTCGAGACTGAAGCGGGGCCAGATGTTGGAGAGTACTCGCCCGATCGCCAATTTTACGGGCGGCACCCCCACCCGGCCTAGAGCGGGAGCCATCGCGATCGCCCCAGATACAGAGGGTTGAGATACAGAGGGTTGAGATACAGAGGGTTGAGATACAGAGGGTTGAGATACAGAGGGCTGCGAGCGCATCAAAAACTCCAGTATGACCACCGCACCGAGGCTGTGGCCGACTAAAAAGCGCGAGCAAGCGCTGATTTGGCGATCGATCAGGGCCAGGAAGGTGTCGAGATCTTGGCGGAACTCCGACCAAGTTTGGATGTATCCCCGCTGCCCTTGCGATCGCCCGTGGCCGCGCATGTCGAAGGCATACATGCCATAGCCGTAGGGTACTAACAGGTTGGCGAGGTTCTCGAAGCTGCCGCTATGACTGCCCAAGCCGTGGACCAAAACCAAGATAGCGCGCGGTGCTTGGGGGGGCAGCCAGCTTTGGTAGTAGAGGCGCAAGCCGCCTACCCCAATAAAGGTTCCTTCGCGGTGGTGTCCGAATTTGGCAGATTTTATTTTGACGGGTTCCATCTGCATCTCCTCTCGGGCGGTTCGGTCAGGGGTTTGACAACCCAAAACCGCATTAGCCTGTGGCCGCTGCAACGGGAAAGGCATGGCCGATCGCCTCAGCGAATCCACCCTTCTGTACCCTTTGGGCAATCGGCGGATCGCCTGCTAAATCGAAGGCATCCACCTGAATAGCGTCATAGCGAGCCGCTTCAGCGATTTGGAGCCGCTCGGCTTCGGTCGCAGAAATCACTTCGGCAGCCAATGCTGCCCGGACGAGCTGTTGCGGTTTTTGTGGGGGAAGTTGACCGGATTTGCAAGCTGCTTTGATGGCTTTGACGATTGGTTCGGTCTCGACAGCCAGAGCAAATGCTCGCTCTAGGCGAGCGAGTGATTCCTCGCTGCCATCGTCCTCTCGATGAGCAGGAATGTAGATGCCCTGGGTGAGGCGATCGCGTTGCTGACCGGGAGCTTGCAGAATTTGAGCGACCCGAGCGCCCAGGCGATCGCTGGGCATGAGACCAATTGGATTGAGTCGCCGCCAGCCTGCGAAGGGACCGCGCAGCAGACCGCCCGCGATCGGAGCCGACCAATTACTGAGGATGCCTTCAAAGGCAGTTTGAATGCGATCGAAGCTGTATTGCATGGCCCAATCCAGCAGCGGTAAATCTTCCGACCGGCGACCTTCTGCCTCAAATCGACGCAGGGTGGCTGTGCCCAAATACATCCAAGCAAGGATATCGGCGAAGCGTCCAGCAAGTTTTTCCCGCCGTTTGAGGCTGCCGCCGAAGGAGATTGTGGCTAGGTCGCTCAGTAAGGCAAAGATGGCTGAAGACCAGGCAAGTTTGCGGTAGTACCGAGCCGTAGGACCGGCAATGGGGGAACGGGCGAGGCGTCCTCGGGTGAGGCTGAGCAGTTTGGCTCGGAAGTAGTTGCGGGCGAAGTGACCGATGTGGGGCCAGAAGGCGCGATCGAAAGCGACGAGATCCTGCTGTTCGAGGGCGGCGATTTCGGCGTAGAGGTAGGGGTGACAGCGGATGGAGCCTTGGCCGAAGACCATCAGCGATCGCGTCAGAATATTGGCCCCTTCCACCGTGATGGAAATGGGCGTGGCAGTGTAGATGTTAGCCAGGAGATTGCGCGGTCCCCGACAAATGCCTGCCCCCCCGAGAATATCCATACCGTCATTGATAATTTGACGGGAGAGTTCGGTGGTGGTGTATTTGGCGATCGCCGAAACCACGGCCGGTTTTTCCCCTTTATCCACTGCCCCAACGGTATAGAGGCGGGCAGCATCGACGATGTAAGTCAAGCTGCCAATGCGAGCCAAGGGCTCTTCAATCCCTTCAAATTTGCCGATGGAAAGGCCGAACTGCTGTCTAACAGTGGCATAGGCTCCGGTGACTCGGGAAACCAATTTAGCCACGCCCGCACAGGTGGCTGGGAAGCTGATGCCGCGACCGGCAGCGAGGGTTTGCATCAGCATTTTCCAGCCCTCTCCCGCTTGGGCCGTGCCGCCGACGATTTGCTCGATCGAGACGATGACATCGCGGCCTTCGGTGGGGGAGTTGTAGAAGGGGACACCCATAGGGTCGTGTCGCTGATTGATGGTGACGCCAGGGGTGTGGGTGGGAATTAAGGCGCAGGTGATGCCGACGTTTTCCCCTTTGCCCAATAGGTTCTCGGGGTCTTTGAGTTGGAAGGCAAGGCCGAGCAGAGTGGCGATGGTGGAGAGGGTGATATACCGCTTTTTCCAGTTGAGGCGAAGGTAGAGCTTGCCGTCGTCTGCTTTAAAGACGATGCCATTAGAGGTGATGCTGGCGGCATCGGAGCCAGCGGTGGGTTCGGTCAGAGCGAAGCAGGGAATGTCTTCGCCACGGGCGAGTCGCGGCAAGTAGTCATCCTTTTGGGCTGGCGTGCCGTAGTTGAGCAGGAGTTTGGCGGGGCCGAGGGAGTTGGCGACGCCGACGGTGGCGACATAGGTGAACGATCGCGAAGCCAACTTGGCCATCACGGCACTGTAGGCTGCATTCGAGAAGCCCAGACCGCCATATTCTGGGGGAATCATCAGGCCCAAAAATCGTTCTCGTTTGAGAAAATCCCACACCTTAGGGGGCAAGTCGCGGCGCTGATAAATTTCCCAATCGCTGGTCATTTGGCAAGCCCGTTCCACCGGTCCGTCCAGAAACGCTTGCTCGTCAGCCGTCAGTTGCGGGTAGGGCTCGTCCATCATTCGCCGAAAGTCAGGCCGACCGGAGAACAGTTCTCCGTCCACCCAAACATTCCCCGCTTCAATCGCCGCCCGTTCCGTTTCGGAAATGCGCGGCAGCAGGTCGAGCGCTCGAATCCCCTTCATCACCCAAGCGGTCGCGAGGACTCGACGCAGGACGGGAAGGTTGAGGGCGATCGCCGCCAAACCGAACGAGACCCACAGCCAAACCGGGCTGTGAGCGTAAGCTAGGCACGCCGCGAGATAGGTAAACCACGCCCACATGGGAACTCCGATATAGCCCAGTGCGAGGAGCGCAACGAACAGAATTGGGATAACGACGATTGGTTGAAGGACATTCATCGCCAACACCTCCAGCAGCTAATTTTGGAAACTCAAATTCTCAAACACCCCTGCAGCCCCCATGCCGCCGCCAATACACATGGTGCAAAGGCCGTAACGGATGCCGCGACGCTTCATCTCGTGCAGCAATGTTGCCGTCAGTTTGGCCCCCGTGCAGCCGAGGGGATGGCCGAGGGCGATCGCCCCCCCATTCACATTCACAATCGACTCATCCAGCCCCAACTTGCGAATTACGGCCAGCGATTGGGCCGCAAAGGCTTCGTTCAGTTCGATCGCGCCGATCTCTTGCAGGTCCATACCCACCTGAGCGAGTACTTTGGGTACCGCTGCCACCGGCCCCATGCCCATAATCTCTGGCGGAACTCCGGCGACGGCATAGCCCAGCAGTCGACCCAGCGGCTTCACTCCCAATCGTGCCAGCAACCCTTTACTGACAACGATCGCCGCCGCCGCCCCATCCGACATTTGCGAGGAATTGCCTGCTGTGACGGTGCCGTTGGCTTTGAAGGCAGGCTTGAGACGGGCGAGTGCTTCGAGACTGGTATCCGGGCGGGGGCCTTCGTCAAGATCGAAGGGGGTTTCGAGGGGTTGGGGATGGCCGTTTTGATAAACGGTGGCTCGGACAGTGAAAGGGACGATTTCCTCAGCGAAGCGTCCAGCTTCGATCGCCGCCAAAGCCCGCTGGTGCGATCGCAGGGCAAACTCATCCTGATCCTGACGAGAAATGTGGAAATCCTGCGCCACTCGCTCTGCAGTCAACCCCATCGTCATATAGGTTTCCGGCCACTGTTCCATCAACTCGGGGTTGGGGGCGAGGTAGTGGCCGCCCGGAGGCATTAAGCTCATGGATTCGGCCCCACCAGCGACAATCGCCTCCGCTTGTTGGGTCTCGATCGCCTGAGACGCCATCGCGATCGCCTGCAACCCCGAAGCACAGCAGCGATTGACCGTACAACCGGGCACAGAAACGGGCAAGCCCGCTCGATGGGCCACCCCCCGCCCCAAATTCATCCCCTGTTCGGCTTCGGGAAAGGCGCAGCCAAAGATGGCGTCATCAATGATGTTGGGGTCCAAATTGGGCACGCGGGCGATCGCTGCCTTCACCACGGCAGCACCCAATTCGTCGGGACGGACGGTACGCAAACTGCCTCGGGGGGCTTTGCCTACAGCAGTTCTCAGACTCGATATGATGTATGCGTTTTTCATCGGGATTACCTCAAAGGGGGAGTATCGCTCCTGTGAAACCAGTCGCGGGTATTGGCTTGTGGGATCGGCACAGAGCTAGCTCAGAAAATCTCGGCAAGTCCCCCAGAATGGGGGATTTGGGGGGCTGAGTGCAAAGCCAGGAAAGTACCAGACCCACTCAATCCCTAATTGCGCAGCGGCTTCTTGTGCTTCAACAAATACGCCATCCGTTCCTGCGTTTTCGCCTCCGCCAACAGCGGCACAAACGCCTGCCGCTCCAAATCGAGCAAATACTGCTCCGGCACCAATGACGGCACCGTCAACTCCCCACCCGTCATGGCATAGGCCAAGCGATGGGCCAAAGCGCGATCGTATTCCGAGGCATAGCCCCCCTCCACCATCGTGTAAGCCATATGCTCCAACACCGCCCGAGCTGAACTGCCCAGTAGCATCAAGACATTATCTGGAGGGGGTGCGTAGCCCTCTCGCTCCAGGCGCATCACCTCTTGCTTGGCCACGTAGAGGAGGCGATCGCCATTCATCACCACCACCGTGTCAGCGGGCAAATAGCCCAGTGCGATCGCCTCTGCCGCACTGTTGGATACTTTGGCCGTGGCGATCGTTTCAAACGCCGCCTTCAGCCAAGGTTGGATGTGGCTGGGAGATTCGCTGGCAGCGCGATCGACCGCCCGCGACACCATCCGCAACATGCCCCCTCCAGCAGGTACCAGTCCGACACTGAGTTCCACCAGGCCGATGTAGCTTTCTGCCGCTGCCACCACGTGGGGGCAAGCCATCACCAGCTCGCAGCCACCCCCCAGTGCTCGCCCCCGCATCGCCGCCACAATCGGCTTGGGGAAATAGCGAAGCCGCTGCATTAAGCCTTGGAACTGAGCCAGCATCTGCGCAACCGCGTCTGCACCCCCTTGCTGTGCAGTCCCGGCCATTTCCTGCAAATTGGCCCCCGCCGAGAAATTAGGGCCGTCGTTACCAATGACCAAACCGCTGTAGGAAGCGCTTTCCAGAAAATCCAGCACTTCGTTCAGTCCCCGCACCACCTTGTCGGTCAGGGTATTGCCCTTCGAGCGAAACTCGTACAGCAACACCCCATCGCCGATATCCAGCAGTGCTGCTTCGGGATTGCTCCACAGGGTTTTAGCAGGATCGGCTTTAAGGTCGTCGAGATCCAACTCGTCCGGCGTGATATCGACAGGTGCATAGCCGGTTTCGGGAACGTATACCCACAACACCTCGGCGCTGCCTTCTTCGACGCGGTTGTAGAACTCGGTCAAGCCCGACAGCTCCATCTGCTCCACCCAATCGGGTACCGTCAGATTGGCGGCTTTCATATCCTCCAATACCTTGCTAAAGCCCAACGCATCCCAGGTTTGGAACGGCCCTAATTGCCAGCCAAAGCCCCATCGCAAAGCGCGATCGATCTCGATCGGACTGTTGGCAATTTCGGGAATGCGGCTGGCGGCATAGGCCAGGATTTCCAAGCTGGTTTGACGGAAGAAAGCGCCAGCTCGACCGGGGTCGGCGTAGAGGTCTGGCAAGCGGTCGTTTAGGGGCAGCTTGGCGATCGCCTCCAGATCTAAATCGAGTGGCCGAGGCAGTTCGTACTCTAATGAGTCGGGGTTGAGGGAGAGAATTTGGCGATCGACCTTCTTGTAAAATCCCTGGCCCGTTTTTGCCCCCAAACTGCCCGTCGCCACTAACTTGCGCATTACCTCGGGAGCCAGCAACAGCTTCCGGCTTTCGTCATGGGGAATTGCTTCGTAGAGATGGTCCGTCACATACAGCAACGTATCCAGCCCCACCAGATCTGCTGTTCGAAAGGTGGCCGACTTGGGTCGTCCTACCAACGTCCCGGTCAGCGTATCGATTTCCTCGATCGTGTAGCCTTCATCCAGCCACCACTTCAAAGCAAGCATTGTGGCAAACACGCCAATCCGGTTGGCAATAAAGTTGGGCGTATCTTTGGCCACCACCACCCCTTTGCCCAGATGCATTCGCCCGAACCATTGCACCCGTTCCAACACTTGCGGGTCGGTCTCGGTTGTCGGAATCAATTCCAGCAGTTTGAGATAGCGAGGCGGGTTGAAAAAGTGAGTGCCTAAGAAGCGGCGGCGGAAGGAGGGCGATCGCCCTCGGGCAATCTCGCTCACCGGCAACCCACTGGTGTTGGTGGAAATGATGGCATCTTCACCCACCACGGCTTCAATCCGCTCCATCAACTCCTGCTTGACCGGCAGATTTTCTACCACTGCCTCGATAACCCAATCCACCCCAGACAGGCGATGGAAATCGTCTTCAAAATTGCCCGCCAACACCCGCCGAGCGACAGTCTCGCTAAAGAAAATCGGTGGCGATTGCTTCTGCCCTTTTTTCAGAGCCATCTCAGTGCGAGCGTTTTTCGAGCCGCGATCGCTCGGCAAATCCAGTAGGTGAACGGTTAGGCCGGCATTGGCTAGATGGGCGGCAATTTGGCTGCCCATCACCCCCGCGCCGAGAACTGCTGCTGTTCGGAATGGTCGAAACATCATTCAGATCCCTCATGTCTCATTCGGTCGTCAGTTCCCCTAGGTCGAAGTCAAGCGCCCCGCAAATTGCGCCAATCTGGTTAGGGGAACTGCAAGTGCAAAAACCAGTTGTTTGATGGGGGTACTGTAGATGGCGTCGATCGCCGCAGCGAATACTTTGTGGGCATGGGCTCGGTGCATGGGGCGATCGTTTGCAAAAATGCCACTTTCTGAGGCCACATCTGGATCGACCAATTGGAATTGCTTGGCCCGCGACCAATAGGGCAAACATTCATTGGCCTCATCCACCAAGGTTTGGAACAGTTGCAACACCTGCGGATGCTCCAACCAATCCTCCTCCTCTGTCTCAATTCCCTCTTCTATCGCCCACTGCTGCAGCCGCTCGCGATTGGGGAAAATTAGCATCGAGCAGAACTTGCGATGGGCTCCAACGGCGATCGCTCGATCCACAAATGGCGAATGCATCAAATACCGCTCTAACGGCTGCGGCGACACGTATTTGCCCGTAGAGAGTTTGAATAACTCTTTCTTATAACCCGAGATCTCCAGAAAACCGTCTTCACTCAAGCGACCCAAGTCGCCCGTGTGAAACCAACCATCGCGATCGAGCACCGCTCGCGTTGCCGCCTCGTCTCGGTAATAGCCCTTCATCACGTAGGGCGATCGCACCAAGATCTCGCCATCTGCGGCGATCGCCAGCTCCACCCCCGGAATCGGCACCCCCACCGTACCGGCCCGATTCCGAGAGCCTCGGTTGTAACACACCACCGAACTGGTTTCCGTCAGCCCGTAGCCCTGCAAAACGGGGATATTGGCTGCCGAAAATACATTGGCAATATCGGCCCTCAAGGCCGCGCCGCCACAAATCAAATAGTTGAGCTTGCCTCCAAAAGCTTCCCGCCACTTGGGAAACACCAGCCGATTGGCCAGCCACAGTTGCAGGGCATAGAGTCCTTGTGGCGGCTGTCCGATCTCGTAGCGATGGGCCAATTGCAGCGACCAATTAAACAGTAGTTTTGACACCCCCCGCCGTTGGCTGCCGGAACTCAGAATCCGCTCGTAGGCTTTTTCCAACAGCCTCGGCACCGTAATAAAAATAGTGGGCTGCACCATCCGCAACATTCGACCCACCCGCTCGGGGCTGGAGAAAAACACGCTGTGCCCGTAATAGAGGTGGCCGTACAGAAAGGCCCGCGCAAAAATATGGGTGAGAGGCAAGAAAGATAGCGCCACCTCCGACTGCCCCAATTTGAGATCGGGATGGGAGTCAAACGCCGCCAAAATATTCGCGGTAATGTTTTCGTGGGTAAGAGCTACGCCGCGCGGCACATCGCAAGCAGGCCCCGCTTGACTGCGACTGAGCAACTGTCGGTGCATAGCATCGGCTAAGTGGGCCAATCGGCCTCCCCGATCCGGCTCGCTAATGTGCTCGACGGAACCAATCACATAAATAATCGTGGCCAGATCGGTGGGTTGAATGCGAGAACGCAACCAACGGCGTTTCCCCACCGAAAACTGCTTGCGCCCTCGGGCGCGCACCTCATTCAGGGTCAAGTCATTAAGTTTGAGGGCGGGAAAGTGAAAGTCCTCGGTTGTGGGAAAGGTTTTATCGGCCACGATCGCCGTTTTCAAATATCTCGAAGTTCCTAAATAAGGCGCAATCTTTTGCAGTAGCATCCAACTGGAAACCATTACAATCTTGACTTCGGCATGGTTCAAAATATGTTGAATTGCAGATGGAGCCTCTAATAGATCGATAGGGACATTCACGGCCCCCGCGATCGCGCAACCCATATCGGCGATCGCAAACTGCGTATTGCTCTCCATAAATAACGCCACGCGATCGCCTTTTTTCACCCCCAAATCCAGCAGCCCCAAGGCCAATTCCTCAGCTGCTACCCGCAAGGCTTGAGTGGAGAGGGGCTGCCACTGGCGATCGACCCACTGATTCAGGGCTGCCAGATTAGGTCGCTGTTCGCAAGCCTCGTCCAGCAATGCGGGCAAGGTTCGCCCCAACACCACCCTTCCTTCCTCCGCAGGAGTCACGATGTCCAGATTGAGTTGCACCATTGTTTTCGAAAGAGTCTATGCTCTTCCAGTACAGTTCCTCGACAATTTGAAACAAAGCTCTACTGCCGACAAACATTAAGTCGATTGACCGGAAATATTCCTCTCGATCTCGCCATCTTTGCTAAAGAGCCGCAAAAAATTTTCTAGACTCAACCGCTTAGCAAGATCGTTTTATAATTGGGCTCATTCACATCCTAGCATCGGTATTTTTATTAATAGATATAAGTTCACACTCCTACACTAAGAATGTTCCTAGAGATGGAATTATTTCGTTACAAAAGGGTAAAAGATTGGGCAGGCAGTGTCGCTTACGATCGACCTTTTGTTCCTTATCTGCTGTCCTCAGTTCATTGTCAGGTGCCAAAGAGGAGGGGTTGACCTGATATGGTATTTCAGGTGAGATCGCCCAATCGGGTGGGGCAGGGAACGGCACGACCATGAAATACAAGCGTGTGTTGTTGAAGCTCAGTGGCGAAGCGCTGATGGGGCAACAGGATTACGGCATCGACCCCGATGTGTTGAGCTCTATCTCTGCCGAAGTTGCTGAAGTGGTGAAAGCGGGAGTTCAGCTTGCCATTGTGGTGGGGGGCGGCAATATCTTTCGAGGGGTGAAAAAGGCGGCTTCGATGGGGATGGACCGCGCCTCGGCAGACTATGTGGGGATGTTGGCGACGGTGATGAATGCTCTGACGTTGCAGGATGCGTTGGAACATGCCGGGGTAGAAACGCGGGTGCAAACGGCGATCGCCATGCAAGAGGTGGCCGAACCTTACATCCGTCGCCGCGCCATTCGCCATTTAGAGAAAGCTCGCGTCGTCATTTTCGGGGCAGGCTCCGGCAATCCCTTTTTTACCACCGACACCACGGCTGCTTTGAGGGCAGCTGAAATCGATGCCGAAGTCATCTTCAAGGCCACGAAGGTGGATGGGGTTTACGATAGCGATCCGAAACTCAACCCCAACGCCAAGCGTTTTGAGTCCCTCAATTATCAACACGTCCTCACTCAGAATCTGCGGGTGATGGATACAACGGCGATCGCCTTGTGCCAAGACAACGAAATTCCGATTGTGGTGTTCGACCTGACCGTGCCGGGGAATATTTGCAAGGCCGTTAAAGGGGAAGGGATTGGCACGATGGTGGGGTTGAAAGAGGCGGTGCGATCGGTGGGTTAGCAATCCTGGCAAGTTTGGTTGCGACTTCTAGATCGGGGCGGATTCTCGGGGGGATTTCGTGCAGGCAAGCATAGTGTAGGTTCGCGCGGCAAGATTTGGCATGATGGGTACATCGAGGTGAGTCAGCGGCATGGACGATGAAATTCGGGAAAATTTTGCGATCGCAGGTAGATTAATTCAGCAGTTGGCCCAAATGCAGATCGAGCACGAGGAGGCGAACCAGCGTGCTTTTGAACGGTTCGAGCGGCGAGTGGTGAAATTAGAGCAGCTTGTGGAGAGCAATTCTCGGGCTATTCAGGCGTTGAGCGATCGCGGCGAGAATTAGAACAGCGATTGTGCTGATGGGCTAGAGTGAACGGTGGGCTGGGCAGGTTGTAAGGGAGGTCAGCGGTCTCCGTTCGCTAGCAAGAACGCGGGCGTTGTGTCTAGAACCTGAGTTCGATGGCGCTGCATTGCCCTCACCCCCGGCCCCTCTCCCAAAATTGGGAGAGGGGAGCAACAGCCTCAAACCCGCAATCTACCGTTCTGTTCCCCTTCCCCAAAATTACGGCTGACGCCACGCTTCGCGAGGGGGGAAGGGGTTAGGGGATGGTGGCCAGAGACACTTGCCGAACTGATGTCTAGAGCAACTTGTCTGCTTGAGGATGTCCGGTGGGGGCATACTCGGTTTGGGTTGGCACGGCAAGATTTGGCATGATGGGTACGTCGAGGTGAGTCAGCGGCATGGACGATGAAATTCGGGAAAATTTTGCGATCGCAGGTAGATTAATCCAGCAGTTGGCCCAAATGCAGATCGAGCACGAGGAGGCGAACCAGCGCGCTTTTGAGCAGTTTAAAACAGAAATTGCTGAGTTAAAGCAATTGGTTGACAGTAATGCACGGTCTATTCAGGCGTTGAGCGATCGCGGCGAGAATTAGAACGGCGACGGACGAGATCGAGGATCTCATCAATAGGTTCTGCACAACCCTATAGAGCTACAGGATGGCATCCCCCTCTCGAAACAGCTCGCTATCCCGCCGCTCGATCGCAGTCTCAAATCTATTGTATTGAGCTAACAAGATAATCTAATACCGGATTGGGAGGGGGTTGACAGTCAGAGATTGCCTGCGATCGCAGCTTGGGCGACAGCAATATTCTACGTTCGATCAACTCGCCGATTGTATGTAGAAAACTACTCGATGTTTTGCCAATCAATAGAGAATTGATATCGCATTCATGGTAAAGCGATACTATATCTTTTAAGCCTCTCAGGTATAAATAATCTTTCGTAAATCCACCGCCTCGAAAAACGCGAGTAGCCAGAGAAAAAGCCTTATCATCTGAGAGCTTATGTTCGTCTTTTAAATAATCAAAAATCGATCCAAAGTCCATATCTCGAAGCATTACGTTCACTGTCAAGACTCGCATGGCAAGTTGCTTTAAGCGCGATAGATTGAGATTGCCTGACAGATACTCTGCGAGAATAGCAAGCCCTTCCTGTGTATATGTGTTGCCTGGAAGCCCCAGTCTGAAAACCTTTAAGGGTTGCTCTAATGCATTCATGGTCGTAACCATATGCACGCCCAACTCGTGATGAACCAGTGCATTTAACTCTGTTTGAGTCAACTTGGCGTTACGATTGATTAATAATAGCCTGCGGTTGTTATCAACCATTGCATTGGCCACCAATCGCGTCGAGATCGCAACTTGGCAATTTAAACCGAAGTCTCTTGCTGCCCGTTCGAATTCCACTTTGGCCATCTCTGCATCTATCTCGCTGGGCTGCTCCTCATACCCCGGAATTTCAGGAGCATGCAGCAAAAAGTGTGCATTCGCAATATCGGTCGGGCTGGGCTCGCCATAATAACGTAAAGAGTTGTAGAGAAATTGAGGCGTACCGACGTGAGTTAATAATTCAACTTTAATGGCAAAACTATCCACAACAGATCGATAGAGATCTCGCAAGGACGGATCTGAAATTTGAGAAACTGGAAGTTGATAGAGCTGCTCTCGAAAATCATATGGGTCCATGCGCAACTGCCGATAGCGAAAATTAGGCTCGTATCGCTTGCGGGCAAGAAAAGTGCGCTTTTCCTGCTGAAGATTGATTGGGTTGACATACTGGAGTGTATCTACATCCTTAGCCAATCGATACAGCGCTCTATCGACTTTTAAAACTAGAGGATCGATTGTAGATGACAAGAGGGCAGCAGGTCGTCGAAGCTTAGAATGTCCCAAATACTGGTTAAAATAAGCAGCAGTATCTAGCACAGCTCGATGGAGACCCTGTCGCAGACTTTCGATCGCTAAGGGAAAAACTTCACCAGTTTTTTCATCCATAAACACTTTTTTGATTTCGAGCGGGATGACTGGAGCCACCGGAAATCGATCTCCGATAAATTTAGCTTGAAACCCTTGTCCTCGATAAACCTGATTGCGAGCTACTGTTGTATCCAGATTGGGTAAGTCAATCGCCCCCAGACCTTCCTCAAAGACTTTCAGCAGTTTGGACCAGCGACGAAGATTGAGTTGAGCTGTTCCCAAATTGAAGATCGGAGCCTCTTCGTACTGCCTGATTTGCCAGTTGTAACTATGCACATCGATCGCCAAGCAGCCCCCAAAGCGCTGCTGTATTTGAGTAATTAGTGCTTCGAGGATGCGATAATAACGCGAATGCCGCTCTTGGCTAGTTTGGCGCTGTGCCTCATCGAGGGGTTGTTGCCAAACCTGTTTTCCCCAGGCTACTTCGTAGAGACATTCTTCCGGCGATCGATTGAGATCGTATTCGTAGCGAGAGTCTCTAGCCACCAGCGCGATCGGAAAAGACTCGATCGCCGTGTCGGTATATGGGTCCTCCTCCCGCAGGCGCTCCTGCTCGTCGATCGCACAAATCTCTTCTAGGTCCGGGCGCAAGCGGTGACCGGCATGAATGGCTGTGCAGAGGTATGGCACGTATTCTCGCACCCAAATGTCCAACGACCCATCGGCTAAAGTGGCTGCAAAAGTTTCGCCTGCAGATAGGCGATCGAGAAGTTGTTGTTCATCCAAGGTTTGCATCTTCGATTGCTTGACGAAATTCATTTTTACGCCTGATGGCTAGTTCTTTAGAGTTGACGACACTTTCCACAAAATCAATCACCAGTTCCTGCAAGCGGGTTCGATTGAGTTTATTGATGCGAGTAATACCGCCAGGACTGAGGACGTTCACTTCAATCAATTTTCCGCCAATAACGTCAATACCCGTAAAGTAGATGCCATCGCGAACCAACTTCGGTCCAATCTCTTTGCAAAGCTGTTTGTCGTGCTTAGTCAGTGTATGTTTGACAACGGTCCCGCCAGCATGTACATTCGAGCGGACATCTCCTTCAGCAGGTATACGCCGCATCGCTCCGATCGGCTCGCCATTGAGAATTAAAATTCGAACATCTCCATCTTCTGCTCCGCTGACGTATTCCTGTAAGATGACATAATTTTCCCTGCTAGATTCTTTGTTATTTCCGCCAATATAAAAATCTAGCAAGGAGCGGAAACTATGCTTAGCACTTTTCTCAAGTACAATCACACCTCGACCGCCATAACCAGTCAGCGGTTTGAGGATCATTTTATCACTATCGGACTCGAAAAACATACGTTCGAGATAGTCACGATTTTTAGAAACGTGAGTGACAGGTATAAATTCATGCGCCAGATCCACAAAAGAAGCAGTGTAGAGCTTATTATTGGCAAGCCTCAAACCGTCGATATCATTCATAATGAATGTATCGGACCGAACTGAATCTAAAAAGTTAATTGCAAGATTGTCTAGCGGTGGGTTGTCGCGCATCAGAATGGCATCAAACCCCGATAGCGGTAACTGGGAACGACGAAATTCAATTGTGTTATAGAATGTCTTGAAATTGTTGCTAACCTTTGATTTCTGCACAATAACATCACAGAATGAGCCTGTAACATTATTTCGGACAGTGAGGTTATGGGTGCTGGTTATTGCAACGGTATGTCCCCTCAATATGGCTTCGTGAATGAGCCTCAATGTCGAGTCTGAATCGGGGTCTACACGTTCCCACGGGTACATAATGAAGCATATTTTCATCTTTATTTTTCCTCAAGCGATTTCCATAGAGCTTAAAGAGGCATTTTCATTTAAACTAGATCTTCGATCGAGGTACTCAAAATTGTCTGCCTTTAATCTGAAAAGAACGCCACACTCTAATGTACCGCTATAGATCTCTTCTAAAGGGATCGACTTTAGCTTAACCCACTTCAATCCAGTGCTCTGTCGACAGGCTCTCTTGGCACGGGCTAACGCACGGACGCCGGTATTGTTCATTGCTTCGAGATATCGATTAGGCACAGAAGCCTCTAGATCTCGCTCGTCATTCTTGAGACGAAGAGACCTGGAGATTGAGACTCCATTGCAGCTCAGTTGCGCATCCTAGGGATCTCTGAAAAGTTCTGGCTGCAGGAGGGGGCCGAGATTGACTGCCGGACCGATGACCACAATTGCGGGGGGGGCTAAGTCTAAGTCTTCGTAGCGATCGATAATTTCAGCTAGATTGGTTTGAATGGCAGATTGCTGGGGCGTAGTTCCCCAGCGAATCACTGCTACGGGAGTATCGGCAGGTTTGCCGCCCGCGATCGACTCGCTGGCGATGGTTTTGAGATTGTGAATCCCCATATACACCACTAGGGTTTCGGTCCCCGTCGCCAAAGCTCTCCAGTTCACCTGCGGGCGATACTTATTGACCGCCTCGTGTCCCGTTACAAACGTGACTGAAGAGCTATAGTCCCGATGGGTTACAGGAATACCGGCATAGGCTGGAGCCGCAATCCCCGCCGTGATTCCCGGCACCACCTCTACATCAATGCCTGCCTGCCGCAAAGCCAACATTTCTTCGCCACCGCGCCCAAACACAAATGGATCTCCCCCCTTCAACCGCACCACTACTGCATGCGATCGCGCTTTATCGATCAGCAGTTGCGCAATCTCGGCTTGGGGCAAGCTGTGCTGGTCTTTGCGCTTACCAGCATAAATGCGCTCTGCCTGAGGGGGAACCACATCGAGAATCGGCTGGCTGACTAAAGCGTCATATACCACCACATGGCAATGCTCCAGCAGAGTTTTCCCCCGTACCGTCATCAAACCCGGATCTCCCGGTCCCGCTCCGACTAAATAGACCTTGCCTGCCATCGCTGCTTTCCTCGCTATACCAAACCCACCGTTAGCTCGATGGCAGGCAATGGCTCTGGAGAGATTGCACTCTCCCCCGCACCCCATTGCCCCACTACCTCAATCCAGCGGGGGTGAGGCATCAAGACATCTGCAACGGCGATCGCCACATCGCCATATTGACGCTCCAACTGTTCTGCCGCAGCCACCAGCCGATCTGACAGCGCGCCAGAAAACAATAATCCGGGCAGAATGCCGATGCGCCGACATCCAGCTTCGTAGAGTGCTTCTATCTGTGCTTCTAGAGCGGGGGCCTGCATGCCATAGGCGGTTACCACCGGACAGTTAGCAGCCATAGCGAGCTGCTGGCCGAGGCGATTGAATTGATGGGCAAACGACAGTATCCGACTGCCGTGCCCCCACAGCACCCAGCCCTCCGCCGTCCATCCCCGAGCGGCAGAGAGCGCTGCCATTCGATCTGCTAAGACCTCAAACTGTTGCGGAGCTTGCCCCAGTGGCGGGGCGATGTCAAAGGAGATTTGAGGATACTGCTGCTGCACTCGATCGACAGCGGCTGGAATATCTTCTCGCACGTGAACGCCTGCAGCCATCATGACGGGAATGACAACAGCCGTTTGAATGGCAAGGGGCCAGCGGGCGATCGCCTGCACCATTTGTGCGGCCAACGAGGCTTCAGCCAGTTCCAGTTGAGTGCCGACCACCACCTGCGGTGTCAGAGCGTTCTGACAATTGTGCGTGAATTGGGCAAATGCCTCCCGAGCGCGGCGATCGCGACTGCCGTGGCTGACTAACACAATAGCGGGGGGAGACCAATGGGGCTTCACAAATGGCTGGGGGGAGTTGGGGGCAGATAAGCTGTGAACGACATATTAACTGGCTGTAGCGCAAACTGCATGAGAACGCATGGAAGGGCGATCGAGTCGAGATGACAGACCCCAACTGCGATGGCGGCAGAAGGGCTCGCGGCATGGAGAGAGTATTCCGGCGAGATGGCGATCGCCCGAGTCAGAAGTCCGCCCAGTCAGCATTTGAACGGACTGCGCTTGCGGCGATCGTCAAGCTAAAACTGCTCTGAATAATACGGACACAGTTCGTCAACTCCGCAATAAGCTTGTCGCATTACTGAACTCTAAGTTAAGTTTAGTAAACAAGCCAGATGCAAGCCTCCCTCGCATCGATTCGTATCGTTTAGAGCGTTCTTATGAAAAACCATTGGCAATCTACTTGCAAGAGAACGGCGTTTGCAATGCTGATCGGCCTCAGCTTAATGCAACTGCCGATCGTCGGGGCGGCTCCCGCCTATGCCATGCCTCCCTCGTATGGCGAATTCCTACAGCAGGTAGAAGAGGGTCGGGTTCTGTCAGTAACCATTGACGATCGCAACGGTGTGGCTGAGGTGAAGGCCGAAGACCCTGCGACGGATGGCACCCCACAAGTCTATAAGATTAACCTCATTCCCATCCGCGAGAGCATTACCGACCTAACCCAGGATTTGACTGCCCGAGGCATTGACGTCGATTACAAGCGCAGTGGCGATGGCGGCGCACTGATGGGCATCATCGGCAATCTGTTGCTGCCCGTCCTCCTGTTAGTTGGTCTGTTCTTCCTCTTCCGTCGCAGCAGCGCAGGGGGAGGTCCCGGCCAAGCCATGAATTTCGGCAAATCCCGCGCTCGCTTCCAGATGGAAGCCAAAACTGGCGTCAAGTTCGACGATGTGGCGGGGATTGAAGAAGCTAAAGAAGAACTGCAGGAAGTGGTCACCTTCCTGAAAAAGCCCGAGCGCTTTACTGCAGTAGGGGCAAAAATTCCCAAGGGCGTGCTACTGGTTGGCCCTCCCGGCACCGGTAAGACGCTGCTGGCTAAGGCGATCGCCGGAGAAGCCGGAGTGCCCTTCTTCTCCATTTCCGGCTCTGAATTTGTGGAAATGTTTGTGGGGGTAGGGGCCTCTCGGGTGCGCGACCTGTTTAAGAAAGCGAAGGAAAGCGCCCCTTGCATCATCTTTATCGACGAGATTGACGCGGTGGGTCGCCAGCGGGGAGCCGGTATTGGCGGCGGCAATGACGAGCGCGAGCAAACCCTCAACCAACTGCTGACCGAAATGGACGGCTTTGAGGGCAACACCGGCATTATCATCATTGCGGCGACAAACCGGGCCGACGTACTCGACTCTGCCCTAATGCGTCCCGGCCGATTCGATCGCCAAGTCACCGTCGATCGCCCCAGCTTCAAGGGCCGTCACGAAATCCTCAAGGTCCACGCCCGCGATAAAAAGCTCTCCGATGATGTGAACCTGGAGAACATTGCCCGCCGTACCCCCGGTTTTGCCGGTGCCGATCTAGCCAATCTGCTCAACGAGGCGGCGATTCTGGCTGCCCGCCGCCAGCAATTGGAAATCAAGGACAAAGATATCGACGATGCGATCGATCGCATCACCATCGGCTTGACCAAGCCTCCCCTACTCGATGGCAAGTCAAAGCGCTTGATTGCCTATCACGAAGTGGGCCACGCTCTCCTGATGACCCTACTGGAGAACTCCGATCCTCTCAATAAGGTCACCATTATCCCGCGATCGAGTGGCGCGGGTGGTTTTGCTCAACCCATTCCCAACGAAGAGCAAATGGATAGCGGTCTTTACAGCCGCGCCTGGATGCTCGATCGCGTAGTGGTGGGATTTGGCGGTCGTGCAGCTGAAGATATTGTCTTCGGTTACGGCGAAGTTACCACGGGGGCTAGCAACGACCTGCAGCAAAACACCAGTCTGGTGCGCCAGATGGTGACGCGCTTCGGTATGTCCGATCTGGGGCCGCTGATGCTAGAACAACCCAACCAAGAGGTGTTCTTGGGGGGCGGCTGGCAGAATCGCAGCGAATACTCTGAAGACATTGCTGCCCGGATTGACCAGCAGGTGCGCGAGATTCTGGAGCGCTGCTATCAAAAGGCGCGCTCTATTCTGCTGGAAAATCGCGACGCAGTCGATCGTCTAGCCGAAACCCTCATCGAGCGGGAAACTTTGGACGGAGAAGAGTTCCGTTCGATCGTCGAGGAATATGCAACCCTCCCCGAGAAAGCACAACTTCCCCCCAAGATCGCATAAGCAACCTCTAAAGAGCGATCGCCCTCTCGAATCCAATCGGTTGTACAGTACGGGCAGATGTGACGATGGCACATCTGCCCGTTCGTACTATTGTTCCTAGCAAGCTGCATAGACTCGAATTGCATCTGAGGGGGAAAATGAAAATTTTAATCTCCTCCCATCGATTCCCCCCCGATGTTGGCGGTATAGAATCCGTATCGCTGCTGTTAGCCCAGGAATTTGTCCGCAGCGGCCATGTGGTCCGGCTGGTGACTCAAACCCCCGCCCGCAACCCCTGCGACTTCGGCTTCGAGGTCATTCGCCGCCCGCAACCCCGCCAACTGCTCGATCTGATGCGTTGGTGCGATCTCTACTTCCAAAACAACATCAGTTTGCAAGCACTCTGGCCGCTATCGATCGTTCGACGACCTTGGGTGGTGGCACACCACACCTGGCTGCGCGATGCCAGCGGCAAGATAACCCTACCCGCGCGTATCAAGCTTTGGCTCTTGCGTTACGCCAGCTCTATTTCTGTCAGCGAAGCCATTGCCAAGCATATCGACCGTCCCTCTGTGGCGATCGGCAATCCTTACCGAGAGGACTTATTTCGCGTCATGCCGGAGATCGATCGCGATCGCGATCTCGTCTTTCTAGGTCGGCTGGTGTCGGATAAAGGAGCAGACCTCTTAATCGACGCTCTAGCACTACTCCAAAAAGAACAGTTAAGACCCAACGCGACCATTGTGGGTGCCGGTCCTGAAGCCGACCCCTTAAAAGCGCAGGTGCAGCGACTGGGATTGCAGCACCAGGTTGAATTCGTCGGGGTCAAAACCGGCGAGGAGCTCGTTCGCTGCCTCAACCGCCATACGATCGTGGCGATTCCGTCCCGCTGGGCAGAACCCTTTGGTCTCGTGGCGCTAGAGGGGATTGCCTGTGGATGCGTGGCCGTCGGTTCGGCAGCAGGGGGACTGAAAGATGCGATTGGTCCCTGTGGCGTTACCTTCCCCAACGGTGACGCAGTGGCACTCGCCAGACAATTGGCCAATCTACTCCGGCAGCCCGAGGCCCTCTCCCAGTATCGCGAGCGCGCCCCCGAACATTTAGCCCGCCATCAGCGCGATCGCGTTGCGAAAGCCTATTTGCAAGTGTTTGAGGAGGCTCTGTGTCAATTCTCTTAACTCATCCCTGTGGCAACACCTTCGTGCGTTCTCTAGCTTCTGGCTTGCAGGAAGCGGGCCAACTGGAAGCGTTTTACACCGCCCTCTCCATCAAGCCCGCCGATCCCTATCTGCACTGGTTGCCAGAGGGAGTCCAGAAAGAGCTGCTGCGCCGCTTCTACGATCTGCCGGTGGAGAAAATCGCCACGCGCCCGTGGCGGGAGGCATTGCGCTTAGCCTCGCTGCGCTTGGGCTGGCGGTGGCCTGTGCGCCATGAAATCGGCTGGGCCTGCGTGGATGCGGTATTTAGGGATCTCGATCGCCACGTAGCCCGCCAATTGGCCCAGTTGCCAGAACGATTGCAGGGGGTCTACTGCTATGAAGATGGCGCGCTGCAAACCTTTGCAGAGGCCCGCCAACTGGGTCTGAAGTGCCTCTACGATCTGCCGATTGGATATTGGCGGGCCGCTCGGGAAATTCAACAGGAGGAAGCCGAGCTCAATCCTGCTTGGGCCGACACCATCGTGGCGATGCGCGACAGTGAGGCCAAGTTAGCACGTAAAGACCGAGAGCTCGCCGGAGCCGATGCCATCTTTGTGGCGAGCAGTTTCACCCGCAAAACCCTCGAACTGGCCCCCCAAATCGACGCCCCCATCCACGTCATCCCTTATGGCGCTCCCCCCGTGGCTGCCACACCGCGCCGCGTTTCTCCCCCTGGCGAGGCGCTCAAGGTGTTATTTGTGGGCAGTTTGGGGCAGCGTAAGGGAGTGTCTTACCTACTCGATGCCGTCGAAATTTTGGGCGATCGGGTCGAGCTCACATTGATCGGTCGGCCCACTGGCCCCTGTGAGCCCCTCGAACGAGCCCTCGACACCTATCGCTGGATTGAATCGCTGCCCCATGCAGGAGTGCTGGCCGAGATGCGCCGCCACGATGTCCTTGTATTCCCCTCTCTATTTGAAGGCTTTGGCCTCGTCCTGCTGGAAGCGATGGCCCAAGGATTGCCCGCCATTGCCACCGATCGCACTGCCGCCCCCGATCTGTTCGCTGACGGTGTGGACGGTTGGTTAATTCCCATCCGTTCGCCAGAGGCGATCGCCGAAAAACTGGAGCTGCTCGATCGCGATCGCGATCGTCTGGCCGAGATGGGGGAAGCGGCCCGCGCCACCGCTCGACGGCAAACCTGGTCGGTTTATAGCCGTACCATGGTAAAAGCGATCGCCCACTGCATGTAGGACTAGCTGGGATGCCTCGAACCCGAAGCTCGACCCCAACCCGAAGCTCAACTCCAACAGAGCAAGCCCTGCGAGCGGCGAGATGGCTGATTTGGCTGTACTTTTTATTGGTCATTTTTGAAGGGGCCTTGCGCAAGTGGTTTTTAGTGCCCCTTTCAACTCCCCTCTTGATCGTCAGAGATCCAGTCGTGCTCTGTATCTACTGGCTGGCCTGGAAGCACCACTTTTTTCCCCGCAATGGTTTTCTAAATTCCTTATATTTTCTGGCTCCCCTGACCTTAGGAGGGGGCTTCCTGGCTGCACTCGCCGATCCTCGGGGAGTTGTGATTCCCACTATTCTCTACGGACTGCGAGTCAACTTTCTCCACCTTCCCTTGATATTTGTGATGGGCCGAGTGCTGCGAGGGCGAGACGTGCGCGCTCTAGGATGGTGGACGCTCTCTCTCTCCGTTCCCATCGCCCTCTTGATGGCGGCACAATTCGATGCCAGTCCAGAGGCGTGGCTCAATGCCTCCCCCGGCGGGGAGACAGGCAATCTCCTCAGTTCGGCCCTCGGAAAAATTCGTCCTTCCGGCACATTCGCCTTCTCCACAGGACCCACAGGGTATTTCTCTTTAGTCACCGCCTTTTGGTGCTGGGGATTCGCGCGCCCCAAAGTTTATCCCCTCTGGTTGCTCGTCAGTTCGGGGATTGCGATTCTCTTGGCCACAGCCGTATCGGGCAGTCGCGGCATGGCGTTGAGCGAATTCATCGTCTTCGCAGGACTGCTGGTGGCAGCCTTCCTGCGCCCCAGGCAGCTCTTGCCGAAGGTGGGCAAACTGGCTCTGGCGGGGACAGTTTTACTGGCGATCGTAGGCAGATTTACGGTGTTCAAAGAAGGACTCGAAGTGTTCGCCACTCGCGTCGAATTGGTCAATAGGAGGTTTGGCAGAGACAATGCTCTAGAAGGATTTCTAGGGGTTGCCGATCGCCTGCTCGCACAATTTTTGGGGCCGCTAACCTCCGCCGGGAATATTCCCCCCTTCGGTCACGGGTTGGGGTTGGGCACCAATGTCGGATCTAAGCTGCAAACCGGTCGTGTGACTTTTTTACTCTCGGAAGGAGAATGGGGCCGGGTGTTGCTAGAGAGCGGACCGTTTATCGGCCTAGCGTTATTGATCTACCGAGTTTTTCTGGCCGTTTGGCTCGGGCAGCGGAGCTATCGACAACTCCAACAGGGAGAAGTGCTGCCGTTTTTGCTGTTTTGCGCTACCGGCTTGGGGATTGCGATCGGACAATGGGGGGTGACCAATATTCAGGGGTTGATTATTCTCGGCACGGGGCTTTGTTTGGCGGCTTGCAATAGCCATTCAATCCTATCCCCCGCAGTTGCCCGTCAGTCTGCACGGGGCTCCTCGGCGCGGTCGAGACCCGCTCGGCAGTACAGAGGTTAGCGACTATCCTGATGAATGTTTTGCTCGTGGCTAACTACCCTCCCGATCGCCAGGAGAGTATGCGGCGCTTTGCCCGCATGATGCAGGAGGGCTTAGTCCGGCTGGGGCACGAGGTTCGCCCCATCTACCCCGAGCCCAGGTTTGCGGCCAAAGATGCGGCTCCGACCGGATGGAATAAATGGTTGGGCTATATCGATAAGTTTGCAATCTTTCCACAGCAGTTGCGAGGCCAGCTCGATTGGGCGGATGTGGTTCATATTTGCGATCATTCCAACGCTGCCTATGTTGGGGTTCTGCAGAACATTCCCCATGTCATCACCTGCCACGATTTACTCGCGATTCGAGGGGCCTGGGGGGATGCGGAGGCTGCCTGTTCGGCCTCATTTGCTGGCAAGCTGCTGCAGCGGTGGATCTTGTCGGGGCTGCGGCGATCGCGGGCGATCGCCTGCGTCTCCGAATATACGGCCAATGACGCTCGAACTTGGGTGGGTCAGCACAACCCTCGGGGCCAAATCCGCACGATCCTCAACGCCTTGAACCACAACTACCGGCAACTCCCTCCCGAACAGGTGGAGGGCAGACTCTCCACCCTAGAGCAGCTCGATCGCTCCCAGCCCTTCCTCCTCCACGTGGGCTCCAACCTGCCGCGCAAAAACCGCGACGGTTTACTGAAGAGTTTTGCCGACATCTGCGATCGCTGGTCGGGCAATCTCGTATTTGCCGGTGCCCCCCTCAATGAATCCCTGTCTGAGATGGTGCAGCACCTCCAGTTGAGCGATCGCGTCGTGCAAGTCCCCAAACCCTCTAACGACTGTTTGGAAGCCCTCTACAACCGCGCATTTGCCCTGCTGTTTCCCTCCAAGTCAGAAGGATTTGGCTGGCCTGCGATCGAGGCACAAGCCTGCGGCTGTCCCGTGATTTGTAGCGATCGCACTGCCCTGCCGGAAGTGGTGGGCGAGGCTGGAATGGTCTGCCCGATTGACGATCGGGCGGCCTTTGGCGAGGCTGTGTTACAGCTTTGCGAGCCTCAAGTGCGTTCGGAATACGTGCGTCGGGGATTGGAGAATGTCAAGCGGTTCGAGCCCGATCGGATGGTGGCCGAATATGTTGCACTCTACGAGGAGCTGACATCGTGTTGAAAGTCCTGCTAACCCTGCTCAGTTGGCTGTTGCCCTGGCCTCTGCGCCGCCGCCTGTTGTGTTGCGGGTTTGGCTTCGAGATTCATCCCACAGCCCGGATTGGATTGGCACTTGTTTTGCCCAAGCGGCTCGAAATGGCTGCAGGCTCGTCCATCAGCCATCTGACCGTCTGTAAAAACCTCGATTTGGTCAAACTGGGGGCATCTGCCAGAATCGGTCGCGGCAATTGGATTACGGGGTTTCCTTCCGACAACAAAAACCATTTCGTCCGTCAAAGCGATCGCAAGCCTCAACTGGTCTTGGAAGACCACGCCGCCATTACCAATCGCCACATCATCGATTGCACCGACGCCGTTCGCATCGGCAGTTTTTCCACCTTCGCCGGCTTTGCCTCCCAAATTCTCACCCACAGCATCGATTTAGCGGAAAACCGGCAATCCTGTGCCCCCATCAACATTGGCAGCTATTGTTTTGTGGGCACCAACTGCGTCTTACTGGGGGGCTCGCAACTGCCCAATTACTCCGTTCTGGGGGCAAAATCCCTCTTGAATAAGTCTTTCGAGACGCCATACCAGCTTTACGGCGGTACTCCCGCCACGGCGGTGAAGGAGTTAGATCCGCAGCTGCCGTATTTCACGCGGGAGCGCGGCTTTGTGGATTGACTGACTCCCAAGAAGACCCGTTTTTGAACCCCGCCCCTCCGTTCGGCCTGGTTCAATCGCAGGTAACCCGTTTAGCGCGCTCGGCTGGAGCGACACTGCAGCTAGCGCTACGATAGAGTGAGATCGGCGCGGAGCGGGCCTGATGGTACAGTTCAACCCCCGGCAACACCTCCCCACTCAAGACGAACTGCCCGAAACTGACTTTGCCCCTGTGGATAGCGAATTGCAAACGCTCGTCGCCAGCCTCCTGGGCGACATCCTCGCTTGGCACTGGCGCGATCGCAGCGATTGGTTCTGGGGCATCAACTTAGGGGTTTATTACAAACTCAATACACCTGCTATTGTCCCGGATGGGTTTTTGAGTCTGGGGGTGGAACAGTTCGATCGCTCGGACGGCAGACAGAGCTATGTGGTCTGGCATGAGGGCGCACTCCCGCTTCTGGTGGTGGAATACGTCTCTCGCAGCTACGGGCAAGAGTACGGTTCCAAGCTGGCAGACTACGCCAGTATCGGAGTGTTGTACTACGTCATCTACAATCCCGTTTACTGCAGGCGAAAACGGCGTCAGCCCCTAGAGATTTACCGATTGGAAGGCGATCGCTATGTCTTGCTGGAGGGCGATCCCGTTTGGTTGCCCGAGATTGGCCTGGGCTTGGGCAGAGAGTTTGGCACCTACAGAAATTGCCAGAGAGAGTGGCTGTACTGGTACGATCGAGAGGGGAATCGATTGACGGCACCTGCAGAGGTTGCCGAGCGGGAGAACCTGCGGGCGGAGCAGGAAGCTTTGCGGGCTGAACAGGCTTTACGGGCTCAGCAGGCAAGCCAACGCGCTGAACGAGAAGCATTGCGACAGGCTCAGCAGGCAAGCCAGCGCGCTGAACGGGAAGCATTACTGGCTCAGCAGGAAGCTTTGCGGGCCGAGCAGGAGAGCCAGCGGGCCGAGCAGGAGAGCCAGCGAGCTGAGCAGGAAAGTCAACGGGCCGAACGGGAACGACAGTTGCGCGAACACTTGCTGAACAAACTCCGACAGAAGGGAATCGATCCAAATACGCTCTAACTCGTGAAAATACCAATCCCAATAATTTCCAGCCGCTTTAATCCACCCGTGTCAAAGCAATGTGCCGTTTGGCAGGTGTCTGGCCCCCATCCCCTAACCCCTTCCCCCCTCGCGAAGCGTGGCGTCAGCCGTAATTTTGGGGGAAGGGGAACAGAACGGTAGATTGCGGGTTTGAGGCTGTTGCTCCCCTCTCCCAAAATTGCTATCCATTAGGCAAAAGTAGCTGAACCATAGACAGGCACTAGCTTTGAGAAGCCAGTTGAGCCCCTTCAAGCAAATGGTGGAGTTTGGTCAGCCCTCGCCAAAGCGTCTTCAATCCAGGGTTGCCATCGCCCTTGCGAGCCAAGAAGCCTCCCAATCGAGCAATCCACAGCATTGCCTGTTGCAGAGTGGGTGGCTTTTGAGAGCGACTTTTCGGCACAAACTTGCGTCGTAACAGCCGCCATTCAGCAGGCTGTAAAACGAGCTCACAGGAGGCTTGCGGGGTGAGTCGAGCGCGGTAGGTCAGCCACATCAATCGCCAAGCTACAACGTTGTAGGTTGCCAGAGCCTTGAGCAAGCGCTCATAGCTTTGCAGTTGGAGCTGTTCGATGCCACAGCCACTTTTGAGGGTGAAGTGAAACCGCTCAATCAGCCAGCGGTAGCTATACCAGCGGATGCACTGACAGACCTGCTCGAAGCTCTCAACTGGCAAGCTGGTCAGCAGAACCCAGCGAATCGGCTGAGCGCCATCATCAGGGGGGACGGTTTCTTCCACGAAGATGGCATTGAGGCGCACGGGCTCTAAGCTCGCGGCTTTGAGGTGATGCGATGGCACCTCCAGCGTCACCGCCATCGCCCGCACCTGCAACTGGGCAATGCGGGCCGCTCGCTTGGGATTACGCTGCACTTGCAGGCTCATCGCTCCCAAGACTGGGGCTTGTTCGAGGGTGGGGATGAACTTGCCCAGCTCGTGGCTAAGTTTGCGATTGTGCCTTGCGCGGATGAGTAACTCCCTGTTGTCCGCACGGGGATGGGCAAACAGTTCGAAGATGTCTGCTTCTCGATCGCCAATATGAACCACTTGCTCTTGGCCCGCGAGCTCTCGCTCTACGGCTGCGAGAGTTGCTATCCAGCGATAGCTTTCCTTTTGCTCGATGGGAGTCACTGAGCGTTTTTCTTTCTTCCCGCGCCGCTGTTTGCGATTCCAGATGAATTGACTCAACAGACCTAAGGGTTCTCCCTCGCCGCTCACCGCAAAACAACCTGTGGACTTTGATTCCCTGTTGATGGCTTTGATTGATGAAGCCCAGCCCTTCGGTCTGGGGGTGAGTGGTGAAGTCGAAATCCGTTGTGTCTTGAATGGCCAGCACCGTCTTGCCCGTGAGGGCCCGCCTGACCACTCCATCACGATGACTGTCCAGAATGCTGCTCGTGCTCACCTTCGGGTTGGCCCAAAATCGATAGGTTCCTTGGGCCACTGAGGCATTCCCACTCGCCTGAGGCACGCTCGCTGTGGGCTGCTCACTCAAGTCTGTGACGATCTGCCCCAACCGCTTTGCATGTCGCAAATCGGCGAAGTGGATCGGGTTGATTTCTTGGCTGACCCAATCTTGCATGGTTTCTCTCCCTCCGGCTACAACTGCTTCAGTCTCTACTGCAGTTTATAATCCAGTCACAGTAAGCTCTCCATCGACTTGTGCCTAATGGATAGCCCAAAATTGGGAGAGGGGCCGGGGGTGAGGGCAATGCAGCGCCATCGAACTCAGGTCAAAGCAATGTGCCGTTTGGCCACTTTAATCCTGTTGCAAAGGGGCCGCCCAGGTTGGTCCGAGCCATACTGAGAGCACCACTCTATCTGGACGGCGATCGACGACAACTGGGAAGCAATGAGCCATATTGCTAAAGTCGAGCTCTAACCTTCCATTCAACTCACTTGCACCCGACCTCAGCCTCAGCTAGGTCGGGTTTTTGAAGGAGGGTCAATCTACTCTTACCTGTACTTTTTTTCATTCCAAGTCATGTCATTGCTAGAAAACCATTGGAAAGTTAAATAGGACAAGCCCCGCGATCGCCATGAAAATTCTACAAATCATCACCTCCCTCGATCCTGACGGCGGCGGCCCCGCCGAAAATGTGCGTCAATCCAGCCGCGCTCTGTCCGATCTGGGCCACCAGATCGAACTCGCCAGCCTAGACGCCCCCGATGCCCCTTGGCTGCAGGCTTTAGACTACCCCGTTTATGCTTTGGGACCGGGGAAAACCAGTTATGCCTATGCCCCCAAGTTCGTACCTTGGCTGCAGGCCAATGTCGGCCACTACGACTGCGCGATCGTGCGGGGGCTGTGGCAGTATAGCGGCTTCGGCACCTGGCAGGTGCTGCGCGATCGCGATATCCCCTATTTTGTCTTTCCCCACGGCATGTTAGACCCCTGGTTCAAGCGACGCTATCCCCTCAAACACCTGAAAAAATGGCTGTACTGGCCTTGGGGTGAATATCGCGTCCTGCGGGATGCTCGGGCGGTGTTGTTCACCTGCGAGCAGGAACGGCAATTGGCACGAGAATCGTTTGGGCTTTACCACTGCAACGAAGTGGTGGTGAACTACGGCACCCGCACCCCTCCCAATGAGCCAGAACGGCAGAAACAGGCATTCTTCGATCGCTTCCCACAACTGCGCGATCGCCGCTTACTCCTATTCCTCAGTCGCATCCACCCCAAAAAAGGCTGCGATCTGCTAATTGAAGCCTTTGCCACAGTCGCCAGCAGCGACAATCGCTTGCACCTAGTGATGGCAGGACCGGACAAAGTGGACTGGCAAGCGCAGCTTGAGGAACGAGCCCGACAGTTGGGGATTGCCGCCCGCATTACCTGGACTGGGATGTTGTCGGATGATGCCAAATGGGGGGCGATACGAGCTGCTGAAGCCTTTGTGTTACCCTCCCATCAAGAAAACTTCGGCATTGCCGTGGTGGAAGCGATGGCCTGTCAAGTTCCCGTGCTGATCTCCACACAGGTGAACATCTGGCGGGAAATTGTCGCAGATCGGGCGGGGCTGGCAGCGGAGGACACGCTGGAGGGCACCCTGCAATTGTTGCAGCAGTGGCTGGCTCTGGATGAGTCCGAACGACGACAGATGCAAACACTGGCACAGCAAAGTTTTTTCAAGCGATTTGAAATCAGTCAGGCCGCCCGCGATCTAGTCGCGGCGATCGAGGGAACACCTGACCAGTGCGAAGCGATCGCCGACGTCAGATAATGCAAGCAGTTAGTGGGTCATGATGGACGCTACTCAATTCCAAACTCACGCATCCAAGCATTCCCTCAATTCCCCTTGGCCGCTGCACCATCGCTTGCGAGTGCTGTTGTGGGCCACCTGCTGGACGCTGCTGTGTAGCTGGACGCCAAAACCCCTGAATCGCTGGCGAGTCTGGGTGCTGAAACGATTTGGCTGCAAAGTGATGGGGTCGGTCTTTGTCCACCAAAGAGCCCGCATTCAAATCCCCTGGCATGTGACTTTGCACGATCGCGCTTGTATCGGCGATCGGGCCAATCTCTATTCCCTCGGCGAAATTGAACTGGGAGAACGGACTGTTGTCGCTCAAGAATGTTATTTATGTACGGGCACCCACGATTTCTCCATCCGTAGCTATCCCCTCATGACCGCCAAAATTGCGATCGGTAAGGATGTCTTCTTAGGGGCTAGAACATTTGTGCTGCCGGGACTGACGGTGGGGGACGGAGCTTTAGTGGGGGCTTGTTCGGTGGTCACTAAAGATTTACCCTCCTGGCAAGTCTGCGCGGGCAATCCCTGCAAGCCCGTCAAGCCTCGCCAGTTTGAGGGAGTCCTAGAAGCGATCGATTGCTAATGATGTCTAGAAGGCGCATATGAATATCGTTGCCATTGTTTTGACGTTTAATTCCGAAGCTTCGATCGCCCAGGTGATCGAATCCTGTCAGGAACTGGTTGCGCGCATTCTGGTAGTGGACTCCTACAGCAGCGATCGCAGCCTCGATATCGTTCGCTCCTATCGCTGCGAGCTGGTGCAACACGAATTCAAAAACTATTCCAAACAGCGCAACTGGGCTCAGGACTATGCCAACTTGGCCCCAGAGGATTGGGTCTTGCATCTCGACAGCGACGAGGTAATCTCGCCCGAACTGGCGGCCAGTATTCGCCAACTGAAGGCCAGCGATTCAGAGCCCGATGTGGATGGCTACTTGATTCGGCGGCTCTCCTACTTTCTAGGCAAACCCATTCGCTACGGCAACATCAATCCCAGTTGGCACCTGCGCCTGTTTCGGGCCAAGTGCGGTCAGTGTGAAGAACGTCTCTACGACCAGCACTACATTGTGCCGGGAGCCACCCGCAAACTCGCAGGCACGATGTTAGATCTGCAGCTCACTAGCCTCGAAACCTGGACCGCCTCCCACAACCGCTGGTCCACTGCCGAAGCCGCCGAAGTCAACCGCAGGATCTCCCAGGCCAAAGAGGAGGCCCAAACGTTACCGGCGACTCTGCGCGGGGACATCCGCATGAAAAAGCGCTGGCTCAAAAATAATATCTGGTACAAGAGCCCGCCTCTACTGCGTCCGTTTCTCTTCTTCTTCTACAGCTACTTCCTGCGTCTCGGCTTTTTAGATGGGCGGGCAGGCTTGATTTTCCACGTTCTGCAATCCTTCTGGTTCCGCTTTTTAGTCGATGCCAAGCTGGTGGAACTGCACATGCAGCAAGATCGGCAAGATCCGCTCGAATCGACCTCGCAGCCCCAGCAAGAATCGGCTTAATCCAGCCCGAGATGGGCCAAAGCCGCTCGACGCATCACCTCCACCGGCACCTCTCGCCCGCCCAGCCACAGGGACAGGGCGATCGCCCCCTGCTGTACCAACATCTCTAACCCGTCGATGGCAACGAGTTCGCGGGCAGCAGCATATTTGAGCAACGCCGTCGGTTTGGGAATATAGACCAAGTCGTAGACGATCGCCTCTCTCGGTAACCGTGCCAGGTGTTCGAGGGAGAGGGGGGTGCTGGCGATCTCGGCGGGATCGGACTCCGATTGCATGCCAATCGGGGTGGCGTTCGCGATTAACAGGGTTTCGGGCAGGAGAGCGGCGAGCTCGTCCCAGGTGGCGGTTTGCAATTGGGACCAGGTTCGGGTTAAGGACAGCAGGCGATCGCGAGATCGACCTACAGCGACCACCCGAGCGAACCCAAGCTCGAAACACCCCTGAATGGCGGCCCGCGCCGCTCCACCCGAACCCAGCACTATGGCCGTTGACGCCGACCAGGGGCGATCGAGTTGCTGCAGCGGATAAAGGAAGCCACTCACATCCGTATTCGTGCCCCCCCAGCCGCCACCAGAGAGCGGGTAGATCGTATTCACGGCCCCTACCTGTTGTGCCCTAGCGGAAACCTCTTGCAAAAACGGCATCGCCGTTTGTTTGTGGGGGATGGTGACGTTGATGCCCCGCACTCCAATCGCCGCCAATCCAGCTAAGGCTGCCCCGACCCCTTCCGTGGCTACGGGCAAGGGCAAGTAAACTGCATTGACGCCCATCCGAGCCAGTGCTGCATTGTGCATGGCTGGAGACAAACTGTGGGCCACGGGATTGCCAATCAAACCCAAAAGTTGAGTGGCACCGTCGATCGAGAGGGGAGTTGCAGTCACAGAGTCAGATTGAGCGGTGAGTCTCGCAGGGCGATCGCCATCAAGCGGGATCGATATACATCAGCACTTGGCCAAACTCGACCGGTTCGGCATTCTTGGCCACAATTTCGGCGATCGTGCCTGCCACCTCAGCTTCCAGCTCGTTCATTAACTTCATTGCTTCGATAATGCAAACCGCTTGGCCCACAGTGACGCGATCGCCAGGACTCACGAACGGTGGTTCTCCAGGAGCGGATGCTTCATAAAACGTACCCACCATCGGGGCCGTCACCGGAATCCAGCGATCGGTAGGCTGACTAGCTGGGCTGGGAGCGGTCGGAGTAGCAACTTCTGTTGGAATGGGGGGGGAAGAAACAACAGTAGATGTCGACTCGTCAGCGGGCTGCAGAGCCGGTGCCGATGGCGCGTTCGCAGCCGTACTGCGATCGGGTTTGCGGATCGAAAGGCTAAAGTCTTGAACTTCTAACGAAAACTCGACCACATCGGATTGGTCGATCGCCGCAAGCAGATTGCGAATCTCCTGCCAATTAACTGAATTCAAGGATGAACTGCTCTCCATATGCCGGACAATAAGCGTGCAAAGCTCTGAATAGATTCAACGACCGTACTGCGGAACTGGACCGGGATCGACTAGTTTTCGCGACCTAGGTAAGAATCGTTACGGGTATCCACTTTAATCGTTTCGCCAATCTTGATAAACAGGGGCACCTGAATCTCAGCTCCAGTTTCCAGTTTGGCTGGCTTGGTGCCGCCAGTTGCGGTGTCCCCTTTAACGCCAGGATCGGTTTCGACCACTTCTAAGACCACCGTATTGGGCAACTCCACTGCAATCACCAGCTCGTTCCAACGTAGGATGGCCACATCCATACCGTCTTTGAGGTATTTAATTTGCTCTCCAATTTGCGCCTCAGTTAATGGACTCTGCTCGTAAGACTCCATATCCATAAACACATAGTCATCCCCGTCTTTATAGAGATACTGCATGTCCACTTTTTCGAGATTGGCTTGGGGCACCATCTCCCCCGCCCGGAAGGTTTTTTCCATCACATTCCCAGTTTGCATGTTTTTGAGCTTCGTCCGCACAAAGGCAGACCCCTTACCCGGTTTCACATGCAAAAATTCGAGCACTTTCCAGGGGCTGCCATCCAGCTCAATGGAGGTGCCTGTCCGAAAATCGTTGCTAGAAATCATGGTGTGGCGACGTTCCAGGGTGCAATCGGACCAATTGTACCCCGTGGCGGACTCTCAACCGAGCCAGGTCGATGCCGTCTGTGCCAAGCGTCTGTCACAGTTAATACTTCTGCCTGCGTTAGGTCGAGAGCTTTTCCAGCCAGTGAGTTGAGACTGAAGCAAAGATGAGAATGCCTTCACTGATTTGCCAGATGACCTAGCGCTAGACTAAAGGCTCATCTCAGCGGGCGATTGTTTAATCAAACTGCAATCGAAAAAGATTTATTGTTGTCCCCCCAAAATTGCTCTGCACAGCATTTGAGTGGGCCAAAGCTCTAAAGCTTTTTTGAAACGTATTCTTACCCATCTCTGGTTTTTCAGGAGCGCAGTCATGCAAATCACTCGTAACCTTCTTTTCGCAGCCGCAGCGATCGCCAGTGCGACCTCTCTCTTGGCCGCTGCTCCTGCTAGCGCTACCCCCCCAATTCTCTTACGCCTGCAAGAGTTACGTTCTAACGCCACCATTAATGGCGGCATTGATAGCTTCACCCCAACGCCAAGCAGCCGTTCCACTGCTGTTGAAGTGGCTTCTAACGATCCTGCAGCATCTTTGTCTGAAAAATCGAAGAGCGCTCCCTTGCTCGATCGCCTCGACGATTTGCGCACTGTAGAGAATTAGAGTTTGACCGAAAATTGCAGCCATCCCGAGCTGTCGATCGATAATGCAGTGAGCTTAAAGCTGGGTTTAGTCAAGCCCGGCTTTTTTTCTTGGCGAGAGTAGGGTCGATCGACCTCATCTCCTCTAACAATCTGCAGCCCTCTTGTAGATCGCCATTCTAGTTGGCAGGATCGACATATTAATTCAGCCAACTTTGCCATGCGGTCTCGGTCATTTATCCGCCAACTACTGGTCCAGTTCCGCGCGCGACTTCCCAAACTCCTAGATCCCGCAGGGCCTCATTTCGAGCAGCGGGTGGTCACGCGCTCCGGCTTGCCCAACGTTATTGAAGTGGGAGAAGATCATTCCCATTTGAGCGATCTGTACCACCTATTGCTGACGATGCCCTGGATGGGTTTTTTTGGGCTGGTATTTTTTATCTACATGGGGGCCAATGGGATATTTGCCCTGCTTTATTTAGCGGGGGGCAATGCGATCGCGCGAGCAGAGCCGGGATCGTTTTGGGATGCATTCTTCTTTAGCGTGCAAACGATGGCCTCGTTGGGATACGGTGCCATGCATCCAGACAGTTTTTATACCGATCTAATCGTCACACTAGAGTCGTTGGTGGGGCTGCTGGGTTTGGCCACTATCACCGGGATTGTGTTTGCGCGGGTGTCGCGTCCGACCGCACGGGTGATTTTCAGCGATGTAGCAACGGTGTCTCGCTACAATGGCGTGCCGACATTGATGTTTCGAATGCGCAATCAGCGGCGCAATCAGATTCTAGAAGGGCAAATTATGCTGACGCTGCTGCTGCGGGAGGTGAGTGAAGAGGGACAGTTGATGTATCGCTTTCACAGCCTCGACTTAGTGCGATCGCAAACGCCCATTTTTGCTCTCACCTGGACCGTTATGCACGCGATCGATCGCGCCAGTCCCCTGTACGGTATGGATCGAGCTAAGCTATCGAAGCTGGATGGAGAAATTATTGCAACGCTGACGGGGTTAGACGAGACCTTTTCCCAAACCATTCATGCCCGTCACTCATACCTCTCCAGCGAAATTTTTTGGAATTATCGCTTTATCGATGTGTTCTCCACTAGACCTGACGGTCGCCGTGTCGTAAACTATCTCCACTTTCACGATGTCATTCCCGAGGGGGAACAGCATCCCTCCGAACGGGCTGCTTAGCGAGCCTCGGCGATTGGGCAGAATTCGTCATAGAGGGCAGAATCCTATCTAAAAGTCGTAACAACTTCAAGATCGGGTATGATCGAGTCTAGAGTGTGTGTCAAATTATATTGCAATGACTGAACTAGCCCAATCCCTCGAAGATGCCTTGGCCCTATGCCAAGCGCAAAACCTGCGCTTGAGTCGCCAGCGTCGCTACATTCTCGAACTCCTGTGGCAATCGCACGAGCATCTATCTGCTCGCGAGATCTACGATCGCCTCAACCAAAAAGACAAGCCCATCGGCCATACCTCGGTCTATCAGAATTTAGAGGCCCTCTCCGCCCACGGCGTGATTGAATGCATCGATCGGGCGGAAGGCCGTCGGTACGGCAGCCGCAACGACATGCACAGCCACATTAACTGCCTCGAAACCGATAGCATTGTGGATGTGGATCTCGAGTTACCCGCTGAGGTTCTCCAGCAAGTGGAAGCCAAAACTGGGATGAAAATTACCAACTACCGCATCGATTTCTTCGGCGTTCCCAATGGGCCTCGGAACTAATTTGCACTTCCACCTTTAAACCTTTCATCGTTCGACGCGACGCCAGCCGAACACACACTTGCTTTTTGCTTTGCTTGGGTCCAGCATTTTGAGGATGGAGCTGCTCGGTACTGACAATTGCGAGCAAATCTGGGCTAACTCGAGCTCGCAGCCTCTCGCTTCTTCGAGCCAATTCAATTTGAAACGCGATCGGTAATTTCGTAAATGCTCGTTGAGATCGCCAATCTTCGAAGGCAAACTTTATGAGAAGATTGTTGTCAAGTCAAATCAAATCCAGAAACAAATTATATTTACTTTAAATCATCTCATAGGGTCTGTAGATACTAGTGATTGTACTGCCGATCTTCTCATCGAAATGGAGAGACAGTCTATGTTTTCCGTGTTTTCACATAATTGACTGCCACCAATTTAATAGAAGTTGATAATTCTTCCATTAAAAGAGAAGCGAAAAAATTATTGACTATTATAATTAACTCTCAAAGCCAAGTAAACTCATTGAATCTCGCAGTTCGCGAGATCGGCCATTTGTTATGGACGAATTACGGTCTTTATCCACCCTCGTGGCTAGGGAGCTTTCCTTGCAGAAATTCTGCGAGTCATTGAGTTGTATCTGTGCTGAGTTGTGGCACTGCGATCGCGATCGCCTCGTACAGGTGCGACGTGAAGTTTGGTTCGGGAAAAACTGTCCGGTAGCCGCCATTCGACATCTCCAGCAGGCTGCCGAGCGCCCGCTTGATGCAGGCAGCTCCGGGCAAGCTCGGGCGACTTGCAAACCGCAGCTAGTCAGGGCGATCGATGGCGAAACTGATAGCAGCGCGAGTCAACTGACCCGCTTAGCCGAAGCCGAGCTAGAACTGAGCATCCCCATTATCGGCGACACCACAGTAGACGCTGTATGTACGCTGTATTACGATCGCCACCTCAACACACAAGAGCTCGCGGAAGCGGTTGTCATTGTTATCCAGCAGCTTGCCCGTAAGAATATTCAACCTCCCAGCAATCCAAATGCGGCTGTTTGCCCATCGCCCAGCTTCTTCGATGGCTTTCTGGGAATTTATCGGACTAGCTCGGGGGGAAAATTTATTTCGGCTAACGCCGTGCTGGCTCGTATGCTCGGCTACAACTCGCCCGAACAATTGCTCGATACCATTACCGAGATAGAGCAGTTGTTCGTTAGCCCCGATCGAAGATGCGAATTTATTCGCACGATTTCCCGAGATGATGTGGTGAGGAGATTCGAAGCCGAGCTGTATTGTCGAGATGGCTCCACGATCTGGGCCTGCGAGAATGCCCGCGCCATTCGCGATGGTAACGGTGCCTTGAAGGGATTTGAAGGGGCTATCGAAGATATCACTGCCCGCAAGCGCGATCGCGAAACGATCGAATATATGGCCTACTACGACGCCCTCACCGGACTGGCCAACCGCGTCCTATTTCAAGATCGCCTCACCCAAGCTATCTCCCGAGCTCATCAAACGCACAGTAAACTGGCTGTCCTATTTATCGATCTCGATCGCTTCAAAACCATTAACGACTCATTAGGGCACGGTACCGGAGACGAGCTCTTGAAAGAAGTCGGAGTCCGACTGACTGATTGTGTCGGTGAAGGCGATATCTTGGCTCGCTGGGGAGGAGATGAATTCACCCTGATGCTGTCCCAAAGTCAAGCCGCCGAGCCAGTGGTTGAAAAGGTACAGAGTATTCTGCGTGCGTTTGAAACCCAGCTCCCCTGCGAAGGGCACGATTTTCACATTACCTGCAGCATCGGTATTGCCCTGTATCCAGAAGACGGTACCTGCACCCAAACCCTGCTGCAGAATGCCGATGCCGCCCTCCATCGAGCCAAGGATCTCGGTCGCAATAATGCCCAGTTTTTTAGCACCACTATGAATGTAAAGGCGTCCAACCGCCTATACCTCGAAAACGATTTGCGGCGAGCAGTACAAAATCGAGAGTTGGAATTGTTTTACCAACCCCAAATTGAACTGCAGACCGGGCGTATCGTTAGCCTCGAAGCGCTATTGCGCTGGCACCACCCCTCAGTAGGACTGCTGTCACCCGGCCAATTTATCCCGATTGCTGAGGAAACCAGCCTGATTACCGAGATGACGGAATGGATTTTACAGACCGCTTGCACTCAATTGCGAGCGTGGCTGAAACAGGGTCTGGAGCTCGATCGTATCGCAGTGAATTTATCTGCTCGGGAATTTCAGCAGGCACAGTTAATTCCACTGGCATCGCAAGTTCTGCAGGAGACTGGCCTGCCCCCCAAATGCCTAGAGTTGGAAATCACAGAAAGTGTCGCGATGCAAGATGCCAGCCGCACCATTCGGACCCTAGCAGAGTTGAGGGCGATGGGGATACAGATCTCGATCGACGATTTTGGCACGGGCTACTCTTCGATCGGCTACCTGCGGCAGTTTCCCTGCGATTCCCTCAAGATCGATCGCTCTTTTATCTGCGATATCGGTACTTGTGAAAGTGCGGACCTCATCGGTCGTTCGGCGATCGATCTAGGTCGAGGACTCGGTTTAAAGGTTGTTGCGGAAGGGGTGGAGACTCAGCAGCAGCTCGATTTTTTAAAAGCTGCCCACTGCGACTTAGGGCAAGGGTTTTGGTTTAGCGAACCGCTGCCCAGTGTGGGGATCGAAGCATTCCTGACAGCTCGAGCTCAGCCTCAGACATAACGAGCTACCAATTTTTATACACCTCTGGTATATTATTCGCAACTCGTGTTGTATTATTTCAGTCCCTTGCGACAGCTTCTAGTTATAAACTCATCAACAGACTGACTGACATTCGCTCAGCTCTTACGGTGTTAAGATGCCCAAAAGTTCCCAAGCTTGGGATGATGACGCCCCGATTGTAGGCAACCCTCCGCAAGCGGAGACTGAGGATGCTCCGGCCTTCGAGGCGACGGAGCTAGTTCGGGCTGCAGGCCAATTTGCGAGGTTATTTCAATACAATCCAGATGGCATTGCTGTAACCACCATCACCGACCGCAAGATCTTGGCCGTCAATCCGGGGTTTTCAAAGCTGACCGGATATTCGCGAGAGGCTCTGGTGGGCCGTTCGATGTCCGCCCTCAATCTCTGGGTCGATGCCCGCAAGCACACCCGCAGCATCCGCAGTCTGAACGCTCGCGGAGCACACGTCTGTCGGGAGATGGAGTTTCTGACCGCTGAGGGGCAGCGTCGTACGGGACTAGTCTCTGTCGAAATTATTGAGGTCAAGGGCAATCCGATGCTGCTGACCATTGTGCGGGATGTCAGCCAATACAAAGAGCAATTCAACTTGCTACACCGCCAGCAGCAACAGCTCAAAGCCTTAAATTCGCTTGCATCTGCGGCTTTTCAGTCGTCCTCGTTTGAGGTTGCCCTCAAAGGTATGGTCAAAAGTCTGAGCGAGGTTGCGGGATTCCCGATGGTGGCGATCGAACAATATATACCCGACCGGCAGATGATGAAGTTCGTGGCTGCAGAGGGGGTGGAATATTCTGACGACACGGCTCTGGAGGTCTCAGCTCGAGATTATCTATCGGGTCGAGCAGCTCTGTCTGGAGAGGTCATGGTCGAAACCTTCTCGGGCGATCGCGCTGACTCGGCCCACGTTTCCCCTCTGTTGAGTCGTGCAGAGATTCAAACGGCAATCTGTTTGCCGATCGAGGTCGATCGCAAATTGTTTGGCACCCTGACGCTAGCTCACCCCGAAGTGATTCAACCCAAGCCTCAATCACTCGATTGGTTGGGTAAGCTCGGCAATGCGATCGCCACTTTTTCGAGGCGCAAGCAGGTGGCCGAACAACTGCGATACAGTGCCTTTCACGATATTTTGACGGGGCTGCCCAACCGCGCCCTGTTTCTCGATCGGCTAGAACATTCGGTACGGCGGGCCAAACGCAATCCGCACTATTTATTCGCCATCTTATTTTTAGATCTCGATGGCTTCAAATTGGTCAACGACAGTTTGGGCCACAATATGGGCGATCGCCTGCTGGTGGAAGCGGCTCGCCGATTTGCCACCTGCCTGCGTCCAGAGGATACGCTCTCGCGGTTTGGGGGAGATGAATTTACCCTACTACTGGAAGATATCCAGTACCCCAAAGATGCCATTCGAGTGGCCAATCGCATTCAGGCCAAGTTAGCAGCCCCCTTTGAGTTGGCGGGCCAAGAGGTTTTTACCAGCACCAGCATTGGGATTGTCCTCTGGTCCTCTATCTACGAGGCTCCCGACGAAATGCTGCGGGACGCCGATATTGCCATGTACCGGGCAAAAGATGCGGGCAAATCTCAGCACATTTTGTTCGATCCCCTCATGCACCAGCAGGCGATCGAACAATTGCAGCTAGAAACCGATTTGCGCAAGGCGATCGCCCAGAGACAATTGCGGGTGTTTTACCAGCCCACGATCTCGTTTCGCACGGGCAAGATTGAAGGTCTGGAAGCATTGGTTCGCTGGCAGCATCCCCAGCGCGGCTTGCTAACGCCGCGAGAGTTTTTGCCGATCGCGGAAGATTCCACATTGGTGACCGAGATCGATAACTGGATGCTGCGGGAAGTCTGCCAGCAATTGCAACAGTGGCAGCAGCAGTTTCCCACAGTTGCATTGCCCCCAATCTCGCTCAATTTTTCGGCGCGACAACTGCAAAACCCCAATTTGCCATCGCAAGTCGATCGGGCCTTGAATCGTTTGGCTATTAGCCCCAGGAACTTGCAGATTGAGTTTACGGAAGGGGCGATCGCGGGCGGGGGAGAACGGATTGCCCAGTCGCTGCAGCAGCTTCAAAAGCTGGGGGTACGCGCCGCAATTGACGATTTTGGTACGGGTTACTTTTCTTTGACCAGCCTGTATGGCTTTCCGGTGGACAGTCTGAAAATCGATCGTTCGTTTGTCAGCAACATTCAACGGGGGGGCAAAAGTCTTTCCATTGTCCGCAGCATTGCTACTTTGGCCCAGCAGTTGGGCCTATCGGTCACAGCAGAAGGGATTGAAACCTCCGAGCAGCTCTCGTTGCTGAGGGCGATTGGCTGCGAATCGGGTCAGGGCTATCTTTTTTCTCAACCTTTGGAGGGCGATCGGATGTGGGATTTAGTCACCTCCAACCCAAAGTGGTGAAGGATTGACGATCTCGGCTTCCCAGAATTCCAAGACATCCCAAGACACTGAATTCTATGGCACTAAGCGGCTGGGGCGATCGCGTAGGTCGCAAACAACTCCCCTCGTGCCTGCTTGCGGACTTTGGCCCCCACCTGCACGAACAGCGCTTCCCACTCCTGGAGCGGCGTTAAGATTGGCTCTAGCCCTTTAGCCAGCTCTACCAGCCCCCATTCGTCGATCCACTCCGACTCGGGGTCGACCACTTCCACCACTGTGACTGCTTTGGGGGCGAGCGCCCGCTGCAGTTGCTGCCACATCAGCGCGAAATAATCGGCAGGATAGTAGTACAAAAATCCAGTGGCGATCGCCAGATCGAACTGGGCCTCGTCGTAGCGACTGAGTTGGTGGGCTACCCCTCGTTCCATTTGCTTGAATAACTTCGAGTTCAGTTGAGGGCCGCGCGATTGAACGAACTGCACGGTTTGAGGACTGAGTTCGTGGCCGTGGAAATAAGCGGACCAATGGTTCCAGGGATAAATCAAGAAGCTGACGCCACAGCCAATATCCAGACAGTGTTCGCGTTTTTTGGGCTGGCGCAATTCGTGAAAGGGAATGCTGAGACGTTCTCCGAGACGATCGTGCTGGCAAGCCTGCCAAAAATCTAGCTCGGTGATTTCCTCAGGTAATTCCCAATTGGATTGCCCCAATTGTACTTGCACTTCGCGATCGAACCGTTTGGCGATTGGCTTGGTATATTCTTCCCAATCAGTACGGACATCGGTGGGGTTTTCCATGCGGGGTCCCGAGTTGAGGTAAGACCCATTATGCAGGCTCTCTGTGGGGGAAGTCGCAACCTTGTCGGCCTTCTACGGTTTGTTTTACGATCGCGAGATTACGATCGCCTAGTAGAGTTCGTATTCGAGCAACTGACAGGCGATCGCCCCATTTGAGATGGGAGTGCGTCGCGACGATTTCAAGCCAATCGATTGAGCGAGGTCTTTATTGCCACTCAAGATATGAGCAGTCCAACCTTTGAAGCGCTGTTTGAGGACGTTGCCCAGCAACTTGTAAAACTCTCCCAATTGACGGCGATCTCCAATTCGCTCCCCGTAAGGAGGATTGCAAACGATAACGCCGCAGTCTGCAGGGGGATCGAGATTGGCTAGATCGGTGCAGGCGAAGTGAATGTAGCGATCTAGCTGGCTGGCGCGGGCGTTCGCACGGGCTCGATCTAAGACATCGCGATCGCGATCGCTGCCTGCTATCGGCGCTTTGAGCCCGGGCAATCGCGAGGCTGCTGCTTCCGCGCAGAGAGCCTTCCACAGAGGGCGATCGAAATCGGGCCAGGATTGAAAGCCGAAGCGATCGCGAAAGCTGCCGGGGGCAATATTGAGCCCTTCGATCGCAGCTTCGAGGGGGAGGGTGCCGGAACCACAGAGGGGATCGAGAAAGGGCAGTTCGGGGGTCCAGTTGGAGAGGTCGAGCAGGGCAGCTGCAAGGGTTTCTTTCAGTGGCGCTTTGCCTATAGCAGGTCGGTAGCCGCGACGGTGCAGGCTGGTGCCAGAGCTATCCAGGCTGAGGGTGCAGCGATCTCGATAAATGTGAACGTTGATGCGCACGTCGGGACGGTCGACATCCACGCTCGATCGATCGCCGAATTGCTGCCGCTGTCGATCCACAATCGCATTCTTTACCTGTAAGGCGGTGTAGTGGCTGTGGTTGAGGGCGCGGCTGCGACCGGTGGCATCGACGGCGAGGGTGCAAGCGGGGGTGAGGTATGCGCTCCAATCCACTGACTGAATGCCGGCGTAGAGGCGATCGGCATCGGGACAGGCAAAGCGATCGATCACCTGCAAAATCCGAAAGGGCAGTCGAGCCCAAAGATTGACCCGATAGAGCAAGCGGCGATCGCCCTCGAATCTCACCCCACAAAAATCGGACTCGATCTTCGCTGCCCCCAGTTGAGAGAGCTCTCGGGCAGCTAGAGATTCCAGTCCTCGGGCAACGGTGGCAAAGAATTCGGACATACGAGCAGAAAGTAAATGAGGTTCAATGCGAGCGGCGATCGCGCAGGTCTAGAAGGCTTCAGACCGATAAGAGGTCGCCAGAGCAGATGCTTCACCGTAGGACTCACTTGAATGCGAGATGCGATCGGTCTCGATTGCAGGCACCTGCGCCAGTCCGAGAAGAGCAATTGTCACTCATCGGGATTCACCTCGATCGATCGTAACTGTTCCTTCAACTGTTCTACCTGCGCTTCCGCCTGCTCCGCCCGCTGCCGTTCTCGCTCCGCTCGCTGCCGTTCTTGCTCCGCCCGCTGCCGTTCTCGCTCCGCCTGCTGCCGTTCTTGCTGTAACGCCTGTGCCAATTCACTCGGAATCAGTAACTTCTCCCCCGTGTCCTCGCGATAAAACCCAATCAATTGACCCTCTATTTGCAAGCGCAACTGCAGCGGTTCGCTGCGATCGTCGGTAATGGGTTCGTAGACATCTCCCCGCAATCGATAGCCCTGAAGCTGTCCTTCAATCCATTCTCCCTTGGGGTCGAACAACCAATATTCCTGCACCCCCAATTGCTCGTACAGCGTGTACTTAAACCCCTCATCCTTTTGTCTCGTTCCCTCAGAGGTCATCTCGAATACCACTGCAGGCACTTGCCCTTCTTCCCAAATCTTGTAGGAATCCCGCCCTCCCGGCTCCACGCCAAAAATCGCCATCACATCGGGAGCCACCCGCAACTTGGGAAATCCCTGAGCGTAGTACATAAACTGATTGCCCAATACCGTCGCCTGCTGGCCTTCTAAATACTGCTTCAACACTTCTAGAGTCACCAGCAGCGCGTATAGGTGAACGTAGGTTTCGGCCACAGGCTCTCCATCGGAGGTGGGATACACCAGCGGTGTTGGGGGTTTCGCAAACGGAGCAGCAACCATCGGTGTAAGAGAAATCGGTAGCTCTATCGTATCGCTGCCCAGGGAGGGTTGGGGGTAAGGTATGCGCTTCAATCCACTGGCTGAATGTCGACGTATAGGCGATCGGTATTGGGGCAGGGAACGCTCGACCGTCACTCCTCAGGATTCACCCCGAGCGATCGCAACTGTTCCTTCAACTGCTCCACCTGCGCTTCTGCCTGCTCCGCCCGCTGTCGTTCCTGCTGTAATGCCTGTGCCAACTCACTCGGAATCAGTAACTTCTCCCCCGTGTCCTCGCGATAAAACCCAATCAATTGACCCTCTATTTGCAAGCGCAACTGCAGCGGTTCGCTGCGATCGTCGGTAATGAGTTCGTAGACATCCCCCCGCAATCGATAGCCCTGAAGCTGTCCTTCAATCCATTCTCCCTTGGGGTCGAACAACCAATATTCTTGCACCCCCAATTGCTCGTACAGCGTGTACTTAAACCCCTCATCCTTTTGTCTCGTTCCCTCAGAGGTCATCTCAAATACCACTGCAGGCACTTGCCCTTCTTCCCAAATCTTGTAGGAATCCCGCCCGCCCGGCTCCACGCCAAAAATCGCCATCACATCGGGAGCCACCCGCAACTTGGGAAATCCCTGAGCGTAGTACATAAACTGATTGCCCAATACTGTCGCCTGCTGGCCTTCTAAATACTGCTTCAACACTTCTAGAGTCACCAGCAGCGCGTATAGGTGAACGTAGGTTTCGGCCACAGGCTCTCCATCGGAGGTGGGATACACCAGCGGTGTTGGGGGTTTCGCAAACGGAGCAGCAACCATCGGTGTAAGAGAAATCGGTAGCTCTATCGTATCGCTGCAGCACGGGTTAGAGGCTAGAGGTACAATAGCCATGCTTTATCGGGAGTAGACCCATTGGTTTCCCTCGCTCGCGTCGAACAGATTTATCGTCAGCCCTTCACTGCCCTCCTGTTTGAGGCCCAAACCGTTCACCGTCAGTCCCACCCGCCGGATGCGGTGCAACTGTGTACGCTGGCGAATATCAAATCCGGTCGCTGCCCCGAAGATTGCAAATACTGTCCCCAAAGCGCTCGCTACGATACGCCAGTCGAAGACTATGCGCTCCTGCCGTTAGAGACCATCATCGAGCAAGCAAAGGTAGCAAAGGCCAATGGTTCTACCCGATTTTGTATGGGGGCGGCTTGGAGGCAAGTTCCAGATGGCCCGGACTTCGATCGCGTACTCGCAATGGTGCGGGCAGTTGTAGACCTAGAGATGGAAGCCTGCGTGACGTTGGGGATGTTGAGAGCAGATCAGGCAAAGCGCTTGGCAGAAGCTGGGTTAACTGCCTACAACCACAACCTCGACACCTCTGCAACCTTCTATCCCGAGATTATTTCGACCCGTACCTATCGCGATCGCCTCGATACTATTGCCGCCGTGTCTGCGGCGGGCATTCAGGTGTGCTGTGGCGGCATTCTCGGTCTGGGGGAAAGCGAGCTCGATCGGATTGAGTTGCTACATACGCTTGCCAATCTCGATCCGCAGCCGGAGTCGGTGCCAGTGAACGCTCTCGTGCCGGTAGAGGGAACTCCGTTCGGCGATCGCCCGCTCGTCAGTGCGATCGATCTGGCCCGCACCATCGCCACTGCCCGCATTCTCATGCCCCGAGCGGTTGTCCGATTGTCTGCCGGCCGCAACCAGATGAGTGCCTCGGACCAAGCCCTGTGCTTTTTGGCTGGAGCCAACTCCATCTTTACGGGCGAAAAACTGCTCACGACCGAGAACCCCGGTTCCGATGCCGATGCGGCTCTATTCCAACAGTTAGGGTTAACCCCTTGGGAGCGGCTGCCACAGCGATCGCTTGCGGCTGCAGAGGCGAGTGGGTAGGGGAGTAGTTCAGTCCACAATGGATTTGATGCGAGCGGCGATCGCATCAGTCTGTTCCAGCATGGCGAGATGGCCGCAGTTGGCCAGCTCGAAAACGATATCCCCTTGTTTGTAGTTTGCGTGGAAGCTAGCTAAATAGTGAACGTATTTGGGCTCCATCACTGTATCTTGCAAGCCGGCGAAGAAATATACCGGTTGTGTCAGGCGCTGCACCACTTGCGGCAATTGATGTACTTCCCGCTCGGTGGTGGAGTCGAGTAGAGAGCCTCGAGCTGCGGCAGCATTGGCCGTACAAAAGTCATACAATCGCTGCTTGCCCCAACAGCGATCTAGAGGGCGGACAACATTATCGCGGCAGAAAAACCACGCCAGACCCGGCAGGCGAGCCAGCCAACTGGGGCGGAGGCGAATCAGTTGCTCTCCAGCGGTACGGAAGCGTTCGAATTCTTCTTTGAGATAAATGCCGCCACCGGCATTCAGACAGATGACACCTGCAATGCGTTCGGGGGCTAGATCGGCGGCCCACAAAGCAATGCTGCCCCCCATGGAGTGACCCACCAGCCAGACGCGATCGAACTGGAGGCGATCGAGCAGTTCCAATAAGTCGCGAGCGTAGCTCGCTAAGTCGAAGGCTCGGGCAGAGCCGAGCTCGGATTGGCCAAAGCCGCGCAGATCGTAGGTGAGGCAGTTGTATTGGGGAAATAGTTGACTGCACAGTGGCTCCCAGTATCGTTGGCTGAGCATCCAACCGTGGACGAACGCTAAGGTGGGCCGCTGGCGATCGCGACTCAGCAGTTGGTAGGCAGGATCGGGGGAATGGGGTGCAGTGGAAGTCACATTTTCATCGTTGCACAATTGGGCTGGTGTTGTGAGGGGGCTGCAAGACTTTTACCCATTGCTTCCTATCGAGAGATGGCGATCGCGCTGGGGTTGCCACAAGATTGGCTGGCTGATGCAAACAGCCTCGCCTTCCCAGAGTTTAGCGGTCATAATAGTTGCGTCGTCCATATTGAGGTGTGTTGGGGATGGCGAGAGAGATTGTCAAACGAGCTTTGAATTTTCGGCAATTGGGATGGCCGATCGCGATCGCCTTAGGAGCCGGAATATTGCCTGCTGCAGCGCTGGAACCCCACGATCTGCGCTACTTGCAGGGGACGGGGCAGTGTGTCGAGTGCCATTTGCAAGATGCCATTCTGGTGAGAGCCCCACTGATGGGGGCACGACTGATGGGGTCGGATTTGAGCCGCTCCGATCTGTCCCGAGCGTCATTGATCGCAGCCGACTTATTTGGCGCGAATCTGACCGAAGTAACGCTGGTGGGAGCCAATTTAGTCGGGGCCGATTTGAGTTATGCCAAACTCAATGAAGCAGATTTGTCAGGGGCAATTCTGTACGATGTGATTTGGAATGGTACTCAGACGGAAGGAGCCTTCTATACCGAAGAGACGGTGTTCGATCCAGAAGTGGATCCAGAAAGTTTGGGTATGATTCTGCTGGAAGAGTAATCGCGCTTTCAACCAGATCTCTATAAAAGCGATCGCCGAGCCGAGCGCCAGTCCACCTAGCTTGGCTACTCTGGAGCAAACGGCTAATCTTTCTGTAATGCCACTAGCGGATATTCTGATCTTGTCAAATGGACCGGGGGAAGTCACCACTTGGGTGCGGCCCGTGGTACTTCAATTGCGGCAAGAGGTGCCCCACGCTCGGCTCTCGCTAGTGTTGTCCCCCTGCAGCCATGCCTCCGGTCGAGAGGCAGAACTAGCGCGCAAGCACCTGCGACTCGATCGCATTCAATCTGCCGAACACTTCTGGCGGTTTTTACTGGCAGGCAAGACTGCGGAGGACTGGGACTGGGCTCCGTTTGGCACGATCTTATTTTTAGGGGGCGATCAGTTTTTTGCCGTTTGGCTGGCGAGACGGCTGCGCTATCGGGTGGTGGTTTATGCCGAATGGGAGGCGCGCTGGCGGCGTTGGGTGGATGCGTTTGCAGTTAGGACAGAGGCGATCGCTCGGACAGCACCCCGGCGATGGCAAGACAAATTCCACGTTGTCGGCGACCTCATGGCAGATGGCGTCGCGGGGAATGCTCTGTCCGTTGCCCCAGAGGCAATCGCGTTCCCGACAGTGCGATCGCTAGAGCTCCAAACCGATACCGCACCGACAGTTCCCGATCCGGGCACAGCCACCGCACCCGATCTTGCGGTTACGGCTCCCGATACCGACTTAGAGCTCTCTCTGCCAGCATCTATCTCGTTGCCTTGGAAGTGGCAGCCCCTCCAAGCCCCCGATCGCCGAGCCTTTCAGATTGGCTTGCTGCCTGGTTCCAAGCCCGCCAAATTATCGTTAGGGGTCCCCCTCGTGCTAGCGGTAGCCGATTGTCTGCGTCAGGCCCTACCCGCCGCCCAATTTGCCATCCCCGTTGCCCCGACACTGGAGGCTCGGGATTTAGCAGCCTACGCCGAGGTCAGCAAAAATCTCGACATTGCAACCATTTACGGCACCTCTGCTCTCTTAGAAGAGGGGGGCAGTACTATGCAACTGGCCACTCCTTTTGGAACTGTGGTGACCTTGTGGCGGGAGTTTCCAGCCTATACGCTACTAGCGAACTGCGATATCTGCGTCACGACGGTAGGGGCCAACACTGCCGAGTTAGCCCGCTTGGGAGTGCCGATGGTGGTGGTTTTGCCCACTAATAAGTTAGAGGCCATGCGGGCTTGGGATGGAGTGTTGGGGTTGCTGGTCAACCTGCCCTTGGCGGGCAAATGGGTGGCCAAATTCATCAATTGGGTGGCTAGCCGAGTGTTGGGCCATCTGGCTTGGCCCAATATCTGGGCGAAAGAACAAGTGGTGCCGGAATTGCGGGGCCGTATTGTCCCCCAAGATGTCGCCGATGCTGTCTGCGAGGTCTTGCTAGACGAGCAGCGCTATCGGGCGATCCGCCAGCGACTGCAGGAGTTTCGAGCCAGTCCCGGTGCGGCTCGGGCGATCGCCGTACTTGTCCGCCAGCAACTGGCCCAAGCAGGAGAGCCCTCGACTGAAGCGGCTGCCGAGCGATCGGAGGAGCGCAGCTAGCGCCATCCCAACCCAATCGAGCACTCTAGATCGACAGCAGTTTTGTCGATGTTTGAGGGGGAGCCAGTCGGGGCAAAATGCCCGAGAGGTCAGAAATTGTCTCTGCAGCAGGAGGCAGCCCCGCCTCGGGGGCAATCATGGGATTGTTGCGACCGAGCCACAGAGCCTGCAAGCCAGCCTGTTTGGCCCCTCGATAGTCTTGGCGCTGACTGTCCCCAACGTGCAGTGCCTGCGAGGCTTCAACGCCTTGCTGCTCGAGAGCGAAGCGAAAGACGCGCGCATCGGGTTTGGCTGCACCCACGGCGGTCGAAACGGCGATCGAACTGAATCGGTCCTGCAGCCCTAACACTTCCAAGACCGCATAGAGGCGAGAGTCGAAATTGGAAATCATGGCGATTTCGACCTCCCGCTCCTGGAGTGCCTCCAACACTGGCATGGTGTCTTCGTAGAGCTCCCAAGCTTCTTGCGTAGCAAAAATATCGAAGACCTCCCGAAAGTAGCCCGAAAAATCCCGAAACTGCTCCAACAGCCCCAGCCCCTGGAAAGTGTGCCGTACAACCGCTTGCCACCAGGCTCGCTCTAGCTTTTGCAATCGGTCTCCCGCGTTGGGAAAGGCCGCCGGAGGAGCGGTTTTAAAAGCTCGATAAAAGGAGCGATTGACCACCTGTGCGTCGGTAATGACACCATAGTCAGCCGCAATCTGACTGTAAATGTGACCGACACTGCCTCGAACCCGGAACAGAGTTCCGACAGCATCGAAGAATACGACGTTAACGTTTAACACAGCACTGTCTCTTGCAATCGAAGGGTCAATTTAAGCGTTTTTCCCCACTCCTCATGGCTGCTTTCCCAGAGAATCTTGCAGCCACAGTCCTCGTACGCAGAATCCCAGCCGTCGATAAAAGGCTTGTGCCTCCAGGTTTTGGCTAAACACCTGTAGCTCTAAAGCGGAACATCCGCTCGCCAGAGCCCATTCCCGCACTGCCGCAATCGAGGCAGTACCCAACCCCCGTCGGCGATATTGAGGGTGAACCCAGAGAGACAACAGATAGGCGACGGGCAATCCAGAAACTTGCGACTCCCCCCGACACGCCCAAACGCACGCAACACTCGATTCTCCACCCTGGCATTCCACCGGATCGATCCACCAAAAGGGGGCCATTTGGGGGTGGAAATATCGTGCCGCAGTCTTGTCTAGATGCTGCCAAGACTGCTGTTGCGGAAATGCTTCTGCAAATGCAGCTCGGAAGCAACGGCAAAGCCGCTCGCGATCGCCCTCAACTCCCACTCTCCAGCAATACCCTGACGGTAGCGCTACCGATGGGGTCGCCATTGCGAGTTAGGGGAATATAGGCGGTTGGACCGCCATCGGGGAGGTAAAGCAAACAACTGTTGCCACAGGTTGCCATATCGCCGATAGGGCTGACTCGTCTGTGGGAGCGGGCTGAGCCATATCTCCCGGCAGAAACGAGCGGGCACTGACGACAAACAGGGTGAATGCAAACACCACAAAGATGAGGGCGGGCACGATGTATTGCCTGAGAAAGTCCTTCATATTTCTTCAACATCCTTACTTTCAGGATATCGGTTTTTGTTCGCAATGGGATGTGGCTGAAGGGATCGCGTCCCGGGCAGCGTCTATTGAGAGACGAGTTCTAGCGGAAACTCTTCGGTTTCGATCGTAAAGGTGCGTTCCCGATTGTTGCGCAGAACCGAGATCTGGAGAATGTCGCCAGCAGCAGCCCGTTCTACCCGCTGTTGCAAGGTTGTGGAATCTGCAATTAGCTCGCCGTCAATGGCTACAATCACATCGCCGCGACGCAACCCTCCCCTGGCTGCCGGACCTTCGGGGGCAACGGCCTGAATCAGCACCCCTGCATCGGCGGACAGTTGAAAGGTGGAGCGGGGACTGGCATTGACGCGATCGCGCAGTTCGGAGGTAACTGTACTCATTTGAATGCCCAAATAAGCACGGCTGACGCGACCGTTGGCCACCAGTTGATTGGCAATGCGTTGGGCGGTGCGGATGGGGACGGCAAAACCAATTCCATTGGCACCGCGAATGATGGCTGTATTCATGCCGATGACCTGCCCGCGTTCGTTGAGCAGGGGACCGCCGGAGTTGCCGGGGTTGATGGCGGCATCGGTTTGAATGAACTCGGCTCGCTGCGTGGGAATTCCCACATCGGCTGCCGATCGCCCCACAGCGCTAATAATGCCGACCGTAACGGTGCTATCTAAGCCGAGGGGGTTGCCAATCGCGATCGCCCATTCTCCAGGCACGAGCAGGCGAGAATCTCCCAAAGTGGCGACCGGCAATTGATTGGCTTCGATGCGAACGACGGCCACATCCGTCAGACTGTCGGCCCCCAACACCTCTCCTGGAAAGCTGCGGCCATCTTGGAGCACCACCTCGACGCGATCGGCCCCCTGCACGACATGGGCATTGGTAAACACCAGGCCATCGTCAGTCACGATAAAGCCCGACCCTTCTCCCCGCTGCTGGAAGGGGCTAGAGCCGCGCAACTGACGGCGATCGCGTACCGTACGGGAGGAATTAATTCTGACCACTGCTGGCCCGACTCGTTCGACTGCATCCGCGACAAAGTTGGGGTCTGCGATCGGAGCAGCTTGGGCCAGAAGGAGGGGAGAACTGTTGCTGTCGGCGGGTAAGGCCAAAGCACTCGTTCTGAGGGGCTGTAGGAAAGGGGGTTGGCTGAGAGATTGAACCAACAGGGAAATAAAGCAGAGACAGACAGTCCAGCTAATCGCTTTACCGAGCGATCGCATTACAGAAAAGGCCATAGTCAATCGAGGGATGTGAGGATTGTTCTATCGTAACCGTCCCGCGACTGCTACTGGTGGAGCGAAGTGAACGGCAAGGTGATTGCAGCGTACGCTATGCCGAGCGATGCCTCCACCCGTTACTTGAACTTTCACGATCGCCCCCAAAAACAGCGGTACAGTGGATAATACTGTCCAACTGTCTTCGGAGAGTCGAACCCATGCCCCGCAGCATGCGCAACGATAATTTTATCGACAAAAGCTTTACGGTTATGGCCGACATGATCCTCAAGATGATGCCGGGTGTCAATCGCGACGAGAAAAAAGCCTTTGTCTATTACCGCGATGGCATGAGCGCCCAAGCTGACGGCGATTACGCAGAAGCCTTGGATAACTACAAAGAAGCCCTAGAGCTGGAAGAAAACCTCATCGATCGCAGCTACATCTACTACAACATGGGGCTGATCGAACAAAGTAACGGCAACATCGACGAAGCCCTGAACTTATATCAGCAGTCTCTCGATCTCAACCCTCGCAACTGCTCTGCCCTCAACAACATTGCAGTTTTGCTGCACTATCGGGGCGATCGGGCGATCGAGGCGGGCAAAGAAGAAGAAGGGGAAGAATTGTTCGATCGCGCTGCCGAATATTGGATCAAAGCCATTCGTATTGCCCCCGGCAACTACATCGAGGCCCAAAACTGGCTCAAGATCACCGGACGTGCCAACATTAACGCTCTCTGAGCCTCGACCGACCCCCCAACCACCCCGTTGCCCCACCGAAATTCCATGAGCATCGATCGCGCCCAAGTCCGCCACGTCGCCCACCTAGCCCGCTTAGAATTGACCGAAGCAGAAGAAACCCAACTGACCCGAGAGTTAGCAGACATCCTCGCTTACGTCGAGCAATTGAGCGAGCTGGACACTGAGGACGTGCCCCCCACCATGCACGCGCTCGACATACCCGCCGCCCTCCGCGCTGACGTTCCCAATCCCTGGGGCGATCGCGAAGCCATGCTCGAAAACGCCCCCGATCGCGAAGACGACTTTTTCAAAGTCCCCCAACTGCTTGCCACAGAAGAGTAGATCTGTTGGCCTAGAGAGACACCTCGTGCTTGCCCAAAAGCTTTGTATACTCTCTCTGCAACATCTCGCACCTCCAGCACATTCGGCTGAACCTCTATGCTTTTGACCACCACTGATGTCCTCCAAGAGACCCACATCCGCGAATATGTCGGCGTCGTGACCGCTGAGGTCGTCTATGGCTCCAATTTCATCCGCGATTGGTTTGCCAACATCCGCGAAGTGATTGGCGGACGCACGGGCAGCTACGAGCGCCTGTTCGAACAGGGGCACGAGAAGGCTATGAAAGAGATGGAAAAACGCGCCCGACGCATGGGGGCTAACGCCGTCATTGGCATTTCCACCAACACCGGCAGTATCAACATCGACGAGAAAGGAGTGTTGTTGCTGATTACGGCGACCGGCACAGCCGTAACAATCGAGGACTAGCGTTCCTCTAGCCCAAAAATTTCCGAGATAATCTCTGTATCGAATTTCTCAAAGGGAAACGGCTTGTCAACGGTCGCCCTTGGGGCCGAACTGTTTTTATTATCGGGGGTTAATTGGTAGCGAATGACCTGCGATCCCCGACGGAGAGTAATGTTAAGGCGATCGCCCCGCCGGTCGATCTGCCATGTACCCGCACTATTTTGAAAGGTTCGGCTGCCTCCGCCAAACGAAGCATCCAGTGCCGGTCCCGAGCGAGTGCGAATTCGACCGGAGCTAGTTTCGACGACTAATTCTAAGCGTCCGCCGTGGCCCTGACCGCTGACAATTTGGCCGTTGCCCCGCCAGACGGTTTGCGCTGCAGCTTGTGCCCAACCACCGATCGCGGGGCCGAGCAAAATAGCGGCTCCGAGACATCCTCCTAGCAACCATTTAGACAGGCGAGCCCCATCACTTCGGTGCGTTTGGCTCGGTCGATTGCAGTTGCTTCGATTGGGGCTGGTTAAACTGTTCATCACGCCAAACACGCGTAGTTTCAAGGTCAGGCTGAGGGGGGAAACGAATGCTGCGGCTGGGCTGTCCGCTTGCCCTCAATTCCCCCAGTGGGTGAAGATTCCACTCAGCTAGTTCTAATCTACGCAGTATTAGTCAAACAGGGTAGGCAGAAGACTGTGCCCTTAGTTACCAGTTCGCGCATATCGAACCCCTAACCTCGCGCAGGCCAGCTTTCTTTAAGGGAGGGTGCAATCCGAGCTAACTGCTGCTGTGTTGGGGGCGCTTTACCGAGAGCGGGCAGCAGGGGTATCGAGGGGAGCGATCGCTACTTCTGGAGAGGCGGCGATCGCCGTTTGCGTCACAACAGGCCATTGCAAGAAGGCACTGCGCGTCACAGATTGAGTGGTGAGATCGAACAGTGGATTGGATAAAATTCCGGCTAAAACCGTTACCGCCAAGGTAATTGCCATACCCAGTTGTAGGGGGCGCATCCCCGGCAGTTGCCAGTCGGGCTCGGGATAGTTCTGCACCGCTTCAGACATTTCCTGCGGCTCCTTCACCACCATCATCTTGATGACGCGCACGTAGTAGTAGATCGAAATCACGCTGGTAAATAGGCCCACCAGCACCAAGGCATAGGCTTCTGCCTGCCAACCGGCCCAGAATAAGTAAATCTTGCCGAAAAAGCCTGCCATGGGAGGAATGCCCCCCAGCGAGAGCAAACAGACTGTCAAGCATAGAGTCAAGAAGGGATCTTTTTGATAGAGACCGCTATATTCCGCGATCTCGTCCGTGCCAGTCTGCAGGGCAAACAGAGTGACGCACAAAAACGCCCCCAAATTCATGAACAGATAAATAATCAGGTAAAACAGAGCTGAAGAATATCCCGCTTCGGTGCCGATCGCCAAACCAATCAGGACAAACCCCGCTTGGGCGATGGAAGAGTAGGCCAACAGGCGCTTCATACTGTTTTGGGCCAGTGCCACCACATTGCCCAAAATCATGGTCAAAATAGCCAGCACTGTCAGAACTGCCTGCCATTCATCGGTCAAGGCTGGAAACACGGTTGTCAAAAAGCGCAGGGCCAGTGCAAAGCCTGCGGCTTTCGAGCCAACGGATAGAAAGGCGACGACCGGTGTGGGAGACCCTTCGTAAACGTCGGGGGTCCATTGGTGAAAGGGAACGACAGCCAACTTAAAGGCAATGCCAGAAATGCAGAAGACCAAGGCCAGCGTACCGGCCAGTCCCGCATTGGCGAGGGCTGGGGCGATGTTTTCCAAGAGCGTTTCGCCCCCAGACAGGCCGTAAAGCAGCGACATGCCATACAGGAAAATGGCGGTACTGCTGGCCCCAACGAGTAGATATTTGAGTGCGGCTTCGTTCGATCGCGGATCTCGCTTGGTATAGCCTGCCATGAGATAGCTGGAAATACTGAGAGTCTCTAGGGCCACAAACAACATCACCATATCGGTGGAACCAGCTAGGAACATGCCGCCTAGGGTGGCAGTCAGCAGCAAAATATAGAACTCTGGGGCCGATGTGCCGGATTGATTGATATAACGCACGGACATCAGCACCACAATGGCCACTGTAATGACCAAGAGGCCGCGAAAGACGATGCTAATGGGGTCGGCGGTGAAGCTACCTAGAAATCCAACGGGATCGGCGCTGCCCCACTGAGCGTAGAGAGCAGCTAAGGCTCCGCCCGCACCGGCAATGGCCAACGCTGGAATCAAGCGGGCTACTGTGGCTCCCCAAATTAGGTCGATCAGCAAAATGCTCAGTAGCGTTACCGTCACAATCGCCTCGGGCAAGATCGTACCTGCGTTGAGAACGATATTGGGTTCGAAGATGTTCATTATCGTGCGGGACCGCTCCGTCAATCGTAAAATAATCAACTTTGAAATATTGGCACCCGAAATGTTGGCACCTTGCGCCACAAGCGCGGCACACCGCCTCTTAGCATACCGCGAAATTTCTGAACCCTAAGCAAGTGCGAGGCTGGCAGCGTGCTGACAGTCCAGCAGGCGATCGCCTTTGTGAGGTCTCACCCTCCGAGCCCGAGTGATGGCTTGAGTGATGTGGAATACCTGTCATGCGGAACTTGGCACGGTTGAGGTGCAATCGCAGTGAGGAGTGGCAGAATAAGTGGGGTCTGCTGCCGAAATTTGCAGCCTGTTAGGGACAAGAACTCTTGCGAATCGCCACAAACTCCTAGATATAGTTATGTTCGAGCCGTTCGGCCTGCGATTAGCCATATCTGTGGGATTTGTGTATGAATCATATATAGAGGAGTGTGAGAAAATCATGCAGTTTAGCCGCTCGGTACCGCAGCGATGGTGCCCCCCTGCATTAGCAGGAGCGATTTGGGTTAGCACTTGGGCGATCGCTTCTCCAGTTGTCTGGGCAAAGCCCGAATCCAGTCAAGAATTGCTGACTCCGCCAACGGAGATTGCCGATGCCGAGTGGGCGATCGCTCAGGCAGGCGAAGGGACTGAAACGTTCAGCCCAATCGACGACATTCAACTCGATCGATTTGAGGAAACAGGGGGATTTAGCCCGATCGACGATATCCCACTGGGGGAGAACGATATCCCCCTCGGCGAGATCGAAAGAGCCTCCGAATTATTGGAAGACGGGGACGAAGCCGCACAGCTTGAAGAAGAGATTAACGAAACCTTCCCCGATCGCGGCTTAGTTGCCCCTCCAGCGATCGTTCCTGATGACCCCCAGGATATCGTGACTCCTGAGGCTCCTCCTCTGCTCGATTTTCCGGCTGATTTACCCCCCGTAGAAGGCATCGACGCTGCTGAAACGTTGCAACTGCCAAACGAACCGTTTCAAGTGCGAGTGGAATCGATTCGGGGGCTGTCACTCGACGAAGCTTTGGCAAGAGCTCTCGAACGCAACTCCACGATTAGACAGGCTGAGCTCGACGTGGAGATTGCCCGCAAAGGGGTTAGGCAAGCGCGGGGAGAATTTTTCCCACAGTTATCAACCAGCGTCAACTATAGTTTCAGCGATCCGGCCAGCCCAGATATTGGCTCCTTTTCCGCATTTCTAATCGGCGATGGCGCTCCTGCAACCGATAGCAACATCACGAACGTCGTGAGCGGACAGATTCGGTTTGACTTTACCGTGATTGATGGGGGCGGTCGAATTGCCCGCAATCTAGCAGCAGATCGAGCATTGGCTGTAGCTGAGTTCAACCTCGCTCAAACAATTCAAGATGTGCTGCTCGATGTTGGGGAATCCTATTACAGCCTGCAACTTGCCGATACGACAGTCTTGGTTGAAGAAGCTGATGTAGAAGAATCGCGAGCTAGTTTGCGAGATGCAGAGGCCCGTCAGCGAGCTGGTGTCGGCACTCGATTTGATGTATTGCAGGCTCAATCTGAGTTAGCAAATAATCAGGTAGAGCTGATTCAGGCGCTCAATAACCAAAGGGTATCCCGATTCGATTTGGCCCGATTGTTGAGCTTTGAAGAGACTGTGGAAGTTGCCGCAACCGACCCCATTGTTCCGACAGAAACTTGGGGCCTCAGTCTGGAGGAAACCTTGGTGCTTGCTTTTGAGAATCGGGCTGAATTTGAGAGCCTTCGAGAGCAAGTCGAGCAACTGCGACAGAATGCTCAAAACGCTCTATCGAATGTCAGGCCAAATGTCAGTATCTTTTCCACCTTTGACTATCAGGCTCAGCTTCAAGATACCTTCTCGCAGACATCATTCATCGAACGAGGTTACTCGGTGGGTGCTACATTTAACTGGACCTTTTTCGATGGCTGGCAATCGCTGTCAGCAGCTCAGCAGTCCGACTTGCAAAGGCAGCAAACCCGCCTTAGTTTTGCAGAGGCGAGAAATAACATCCGCTTTGAGGTAGAAAACGCCTTCTTCTCGCTCAATTCTTTCCGCGAGCAAATTGAGGCAGCTAAGGTCGCTTTAACCAGTTCTCAGGAGGAGCTGCGCTTGGCTCGCCTGAGATTCGAAGCAGGGGTAGGCACCCAAACGGAAGTGCTCGACGCTCAAGGGCGGTTAGCGATCGCGCGCCAAAATCTAGCCGATGCGGTGTCTAACTACAATTTGACCATTGTGCAGCTCAAGCGCGCGGTTAACGGTCTCTAGGCTGACTGACATCCCGAACAACAGCGATCGCCCTGTTTCTTAAGGAAATGGAAACTATGTCATCCCTTCCGAAGGGCGCGGATAGGATCGAACTGCCTGAATTTCGCAGGCGATGGAGCAGATTTGATTCCCGTTCGACTGGCTCATTTGCTGCCCTTGCGAATATCCAGCTTGCAGTTTGAATGCCGAAGAGCAGAGGTGACCCATGAGTCAAATTCCCATTTCACTGCTGACCCTCGTGCTCGGAGTTGCACTCACGCTGTTCGGGCTGTGGCTCGGACAAAACAATGGTTTACTGCCCGAGCAAGCCTCAGTACAGGCTCCCCTCGTCGATAACTTTTTCAACGCCCAGTTGGCGATCGCTGCTGTCCTTTACATTCTGGTGCAGGGGGCGATTATTTGGTTTGCGATTCAATATCGACAGCGCCCGGGAGATGACTCCGACGGAGTGCCGATTGAGGGCAACGTCCCCCTCGAAGCCTTTTGGACGCTGATCCCGGCAGTCATCGTCATGGCATTGGGTATCTACAGCGTGGATATCTTCTCCCAGATGGGAGGCTTTGCTCCGGCAAAGGTCAGTGCTAGCGCAACTGAAGTCACAGAACTGCAGCCTGGCGATCTACAGTTGGTCAGTGATGGAGAGGCAACTGATGCTGAGTCGCTGCTAGAGAATAAACTGCCCACCTTCGGGTTTGGCGCGACTAGAGCTGACGCGGCATCGCAGGTGGAGGTCAACGTGACCGGCCTGCAATACGCTTGGCTGTTTGACTATCCCGGCTACGATATCTTGGCGGGAGAACTCCACATTCCGGTCGATCGCCCCATCCAGCTCAATATCAAAGCTCAAGACGTGATCCACTCATTTTGGGTGCCGCAATTTCGGCTCAAGCAAGATGCCCTCCCCGGCCAACCCACCCAGTTACATTTCACTGCCACCCGCCTCGGTACCTATCCCGTTGTCTGTGCCGAATTGTGCGGTGCTTACCACGGTGGCATGCGCACCACGGTAGTGGTGGAGTCTGAGGAAGACTATGCCGCTTGGCTAGAGGAAAACCAGACATTGGCCCTACAAGGCCAGCAGGATGCACTGGCAATGGCTCCTGCTTTAGATTCAGCCTTTGCGGACGAGCACCTGCACCATATGGGTCTCGATCCGGCACAGATGCCGATGGAGATGCCAATGGAGAGGTTAGCCACTCAATAGACGACCCCTTCTACCGAGCTCACGACCAGTATTCGCGATCGCGAGAGATTTTGCATTTATGGCACAAGCATCCATACCCTTACAGTCCCCTTCCACCCGGCCTGAGGGACAGCACCATCCCCCCCGCCAGTGGAAGTGGTACGACTACTTCACCTTCAATATCGATCACAAAGTTATTGGCATTCAGTACATCGTCACGGGGTTTATCTTCTATCTGATTGGCGGGTTGATGGCGATGGTGATGCGGGCGGAACTCTATACCGCCGATTCCGATTTACTCGATCCCAGTCTCTATAACGCGCTACTGACCAACCACGGCACGATCATGATCTTCATGTGGATCGTGCCTGCTGCCATTGGCGGCTTTGGCAATTACCTCGTTCCCCTCATGATTGGGGCGCGAGATATGGCTTTCCCCCGCTTAAATGCGTTGGCCTTTTGGCTGGTACCGCCTTCGGGAGCACTGCTGTTGGGCAGCTTCCTCTTTGGCGGCGCTCAGGCAGGCTGGACCTCCTATCCCCCCCTCAGCACGATTACGGCGACCACCGCTCAATCCATGTGGATTTTGAGCGTAACGCTGGCGGGAACGTCCTCAATTTTTGGGGCGGTGAACTTTATCATCACCATCTTCAAGTTGCGGGTACCCAGTCTCAAGTGGGACCAGTTACCCCTGTTCTGCTGGGCGATTTTAGCCACCTCGATCTTAGCCTTGGCCTCTACCCCTGTCTTGGCGATCGGCCTTACCTTGCTGCTGTTCGATATTAATTTCGGGACATCATTTTTTAAGCCAGATGCGGGCGGCAATATTGTGATGTACCAGCACCTGTTCTGGTTCTATTCCCACCCCGCCGTTTATCTGATGATCTTGCCAATTTTCGGCATTATGTCAGAAGTAATCTCCCCCCATTCCCGCAAGCCCATCTTTGGCTATAAGGCGATCGCCTATTCCAGTTTGGCCATTTGTGCCGTGGGCCTGTTTGTCTGGGTTCACCACATGTTCACCAGCGGTACCCCCCCCTGGATGCGGATTTTCTTCACCATCTCCACCCTGATTGTGTCGGTGCCGACGGGGGTCAAAATCTTCAGTTGGGTGGCCACGTTGTGGGGGGGCAAGATTCGTCTCAATAGTCCCATGCTATTTGCTCTAGGGCTGCTCTCTATGTTTGTGATTGGCGGTCTCAGCGGTGTGACCCTCGGGACTGCCCCCATCGATATCCACGTTCACGACACCTATTACGTGGTAGCCCACTTCCATTACGTCCTGTTTGGGGGATCGGTCTTCGGTCTGTATGCGGGGCTATACCACTGGTTCCCCAAGATGACGGGCCGCATGTACAACGAGACTTGGGGACGAGTTCACTTCGTCCTCACCTTGATTGGCACCAATCTCACCTTTCTGCCAATGCACTATCTCGGCCTACAGGGGATGCCCCGCCGCGTGGCCATGTACGATCCCCAGTTCGAATCCCTCAACCACCTCTGCACTTTCGGTTCCATCCTGCTCGGGTTCTCGGTGTTTCCCTTCTTCATCAACATGATTTGGAGTTGGATGTACGGTCCTGAAGCCAGCGGCAATCCCTGGCAAGCGCTGACCTTGGAATGGACCACCAACTCGCCCCCCCTCGTGGAGAATTGGGAAGAATTACCCGTGGTGGAATACGGTCCTTACGAATACGGCCAAGGGATCGAGCCACCCGATTTACCCCATCTAGAACCCGAGCCCGTTGCCTCAGCCTAATGCTCGTGGCGGACTTCGACGCACGGAGTCCGCTGATAGATTGCCCCACCTTCCCGTTTTATCGTCGCAGGCTAATGATTATGCAAGGATCTACTGTCGAGTCTTCTGACTCTGTCTCGATTGCTGGAGTTGCCGGTGCTCCTATCGATAGCGCTGTCGCAGCGCACCCCGACTATCGCGTCTTGGGACTGCTCACCTTTTTAGCTTCGGAATCGCTGATGTTTGGGGGCTTGTTTGCCACCTACATCGTCTTTATGCTGACCAAAACCACTTGGCCCCCCGAAGGGACCGAGGTGGAACTGTTTTTGCCCACCATCAACACCATCATTCTGGTGTCGAGCAGCTTTGTGATTCATTACGGCACTAAGGCGGTCAAAGAGAACGACATCAAGGGATTGCGCCTCTGGTTTGCGGCCACTGCAGCGATGGGGGCGGTGTTCTTGGGCGGTCAAATCTACGAGTATGTCAACTTGGGCTATGGCTTGAGTACAAACCTATTCGCCAATTGTTTTTACGTGATGACAGGCTTTCACGGCTTGCACGTGTTCGTGGGCATTTTGCTCATTCTCGGGACGATCTGGCGATCGCGTCGTCCCGGACACTACTCCGCAGACCATCACGTCGGCGTCGAAATGGCCGAGATCTACTGGCACTTCGTCGATATCATCTGGATTATTCTGTTTACCCTGATTTATATCTTGACGACGATCTAATAAATCTGTAATAGAGAATGCGCTGTCACTCCATTGCTTTTTATTTCCACAACTGAAGTAACCACAAACATATTAGTGGAGTAAATTAATTCGCTTCAACGATTAGAACCTCTTGAGAGATCCGGCGTTTCTTTGCATAGAAATAGATGGCTAGTATCATCAGGAGCACTAATCCAATTAGTCCTAGGGCAGCACTATAAATAGGCAAGCCATCCTTGAAGATCGCTAACGATACCACAGCAATCAACAAGACGGTAGGCAGCTCATTTAATAAACGGAGCTGCTGACCAGTCCAACCACACGTTTCGGAAGATAAATTTCTAAAAATCTTTCTACAGTAAAAATGATAGAGGATTAACAACAAAACGAGTCCGAGCTTTAGTTGCAACCATTGTTGATGTATGAGAGTGCGATCGCTCGCCAGCAAGCCCATTGCCATCACAAGCGTCACAATCATTCCAGGAGTCGCAATGATATTCAATAGGCGCTTTTCCATTACGCGATACTGAGATTTTAGCAAGGACTTCGCAGGTTCCGGTCGCCCGCTTGCTTCTACGTCATAGATAAAGAGTCGAACCAGGTAGAATAAGCCCGAGAACCAAACGACAACACCCACAATGTGAAATACTTTAAGCCATAAATAAGCCATCAGATTAGGTCTCCCAACTTTGAGATCGCTCGAGGAAAAATACTCTTTTATTAGAAAATTGTGTTTGAAGGGCGGCACAGAAACCGCCCCCTATTCTCCCCAGGCAGCAATTGAGGACATACTGGCGGGGATAGCTGTAAAAACTGGAGGACTTATTCTACCGCCGCCAATTCTGAAGTGCGATCGCTAGGTTGCCGTTCTGTACTGCCCTTTCTGTCTTGTTTTGTTAGCAGCTCGAATGTATGTTCGCCAATCGCAGCTTTTACGTCAGATTCTAATGCGTGCATGACGTTACAGTTGAGCTGGAATGCAAAGTTCGCCTCTTCCACAATTTTCTCGGCTAGGGTTTCATCCAGAGCTAATGAATTTAGCGCGTCGCGATATTTACCTTTAAAAGCGCATCTAGCCTCTGGGGTAGGAAAGGCATCGAACTCGTAGAATCCAGTACCACGATCGGCTGGTAACTCCATCGCCGATCGCACGATGTTTTTTAGACTCTGCCCTCCCGATAAATCTCCGAGATAGCGGACATAGGCATGAGCCACTAACAACGCTGGATGGGTAGCTGCCACCCAACGGATTCTCGACACATATTGTTTGCCTGCATCGGAGGACCGAATGCGATCGCGCCACTGCTCGCCGTAATAAAATTTAAGGTCTTCCTCCAACTTGGCCTGACGATTGAGCTCTGGGAAGTAAATGGGGCCGACAACTGCATGTTGGCTGTAACTCTGCATTTCCTCTTCTAATGCGGAGTAGAGGAAGTACAAATCTGCAAGCAACTTTTGAAAAGGCCCTTGCTCTACAATTCCTTTGAGAAAACACTTCATAAAGGCGGTGTTTTCTGCCATAGTATGAGACTCGGCTGTGCCCTGTCTGAGTTGTGCAGCTAAGTTTCCAGACATCTTTAATACCTCTTTGATAAGTAGCTTTAGGGTTTCTAGGTTTCTATCGGCTAGAGAAAAACGTCCGAATTGATGCGCTCGAGTTAGACTGCTATAGTTTGTTCGGCGTCTACTAGAGGCCAATTCGCCCAGTCTTGGGGCTTCAAGAATGTCTCGTACAGTTCTGCTTCTGGAGTTCCCGGTTCCGGTTGATAGTTGTACTCCCATCGAGTCAGGGGAGGCAGTGACATGAGGATGGATTCGGTGCGGCCATTGGTTTGCAAGCCAAAGATCGTGCCTCGGTCGTACAAAAGGTTGAATTCTACATAGCGACCTCTGCGGTACAGTTGGAAGTCACGCTGGCGATCGCCATACTCCATCTGTTGTCGACGCTCGGCAATCGGGAGGTAGGCAGGCAAAAAGGAATTACCGCAACTCTGCACGAACGCGAAGATCTCCTCCCAACTTCTAGACGCGGGACCGATGCGATCGCTAGCAGTTGCAGCTAAACCATCGGGATTTGGCCCCGCATACAGAGGGCTGCGATCGCCCTGGTAATCGAAGAAAATCCCGCCAATGCCTCGCGCCTCCTGACGGTGCTTCAAATAGAAATATTCATCGCACCACCGTTTGAATACCGGGTAGTAGTGGGGATTGTGGGCATCGCAGGCTTGTTCGATCGTGCGGTGGAAGTGAACGGCATCTTCCCCATAGGGATAGTAGGGGGTGAGATCGATACCGCCACCAAACCACCAAATGGGACCGGCTTCGAAATAGCGATAGTTGAGATGGACGGTGGGTACAAACGGGTTGCGGGGATGCAATACCATCGAGGTACCCGTAGCATAGAACCCGCGACCGATCGCATCGGGTCGTTGAGTCAAAATCGCCGCAGGGAGGGAATCTCCCCATACTTCCGAAAAATTGACTCCCCCTTGTTCGAACACTCGCCCATCGCGAATCACCCGCGTCCGACCGCCACCCCCTTCTGGTCGCTGCCAGTTGTCTTCCTGGAAGCACGCCTCACCATCGAGCCCCTCCAACCCCTGACAAATCTGGTCCTGTAGGGTTTGGACAAACTGCTTTACGCGCAAGCGAGAATCGGCTGGCGGACGCAGGTTCTCACCTTGAAGCGCTGTTTCAGTCTTTGCTGATTCGACAGATACGTTAGGACTCATATTTAACTACCTAAATGCTGTGAATGATAGAAAGTGCCGCGATCGCCCTAGATGAAGACCGGATGCGTCGCGGCGTGACAACCTTGCTTCTTCTGGACGCACTAATAGCTTCATAGCTATCTAGCAATAAAAGGAAAATATTTTTCAAAACTTTACAAATTCTATAGGAGTTGTGCAGAGGATCTTGGGCTAGCAGGCAGCAATAAGCCTTGCTTAGAGATGGTTTTAGGTACTTTTGGCTCAGGCGGAATGGCTTGCATAGAATCAGAATTGCTATATCATTAGATAGAAATTAAATAAATCAGTTGACCTAAAACACTTATGGTTACTTCAGCGCAAGCCCCAGTTGGCAAGTTGCAGCACGCTTCCCAGCCCCGCATTCGGGAAACAGTGCTCGCACCGCGCTTCTACACAACAGATTTTGACGCAGCTGCCGAGATGGACCTCTCTTCTCAGCGGGCAGAGCTTGAAGCCATGCTGGAAGAAATGCAGACGGACTACAATCGCTACCATTTCGTGCGGGATCGAGAGTTCGAGCAATCTTGGGAACATATCGATGATGAAACGCGAGCAGCATTTGTAGACTTCCTGGAACGCTCCTGTTCCTCAGAGTTTTCGGGCTTCTTACTCTTTAAGGAGATGTCGCGCAAGCTCAAGCAGCGCAATCCGTTGCTGTCTGACATTCTGAATTTGATGGCCCGCGATGAAGCTCGACATGCCGCCTTCCTCAACAAAACGATGGGAGATTTCAATCTCGCCTTCGATTTACCCCACTTGAGCAAATCTCGCAGCTATACCTACTTCCCGCTGCCTTGGGTGCTCTATACGGTCTACCTGTCAGAAAAAATCGGCTACTGGCGTTACATCACCATCTATCGCCATTTGGAGGCCCAGCCGGATCGCCGCTTCCACCCCCTGTTCAAATATTTCAAGAATTGGTGCCAGGACGAAAACCGCCACGGCGATATCTTCAAGGCATTAGTGCGATCTCAGCCCCGCCTCTGGAATAACTGGCGAGCTCGTCTCTGGGTGCGCTTCTTCTTGCTGTCAGTATTTGCCACCCATACGCTGACCGTACACGAGCGTGCGGAATTTTACGAATCCCTCGGTCTAGATCCGACTGAATACGATCGGGAAGTGATTCGTCAGACCAACAATACGGCCAAAGGGGCGTTTCCCGTCGTTCTCGACACCGACCATCCCGAGTTTTTCCAGCGATTGCATCGCTGCTCGAATCTCAATCTCAAGATGCAGCAGATCGATGCCAGCAAGCTGCCGCCAGGGCTGAAAACATTGCGAAAGCTACCTTTGATTGCCTCCAGTCTGTGGCAAATTCTGCGGTTGTACGCGATCGCTCCGATTGATTGCGAGTCTCTTCGCGGTACCGTCTCGTAACACAGTCAGTTGTGTATCCTTCCGTCTGGCATGACAGCCCCGGATAAGTCGACATCTGTGAGGTCAACCCCCGTCAGGTCCGCGCCCCTTAAGTTAGCCTCGCGCAAGATCGCACCTTTCAAGTTGGCGTAGCTGAGATCGGCCGCTTGCAAATTGGCTTGGGTGAGATCGGCTGCTGCAAAGCCCGATTGGAGTGTGCCAGTGAAATCCGCGCGGCAGAGTCTTGCCCCTGTGAGGTTTGCGTCGAATAAGAGAGCCCCCCCCAGCCGGACATAACTCATATCGGCATGGCTGAAGTTGACATGGCCTAAATCGGTTCTGCGATCCGAAGAGGACTGTAGATCGGCCTCAATCAACAACGCCCTAGCAAAATTGGCCGTATTCCCATTGGCCCCATTCAGAATGGCTTTCAGTAGATAGGCCCCAGACAAATTGCATCGAATTAACTTAGCCCCACTGAGATCGGTTTCCCGCAATCGGGCTGCCGATAAATCGGCCTCGCTGAAATCTGTCCCCCACAACAACGCTTCACTCAAGTCAGCCTGCCGAAGATTCGTCTGACTGAAATTGCTTTGTCCCAAGCGAGCTTGCCGAAAATCTACCTGCTGAAAGTTGGCTTCGAGCAGACTGGCATGCAATATCTCCGATTCCTGCAACATTGCCTCGGCAAAGTTGCGATCGCCTAAAGCATACCGTCGCAATACCTCTTCAGCATTCATTGCATTTCTCCATGCATCACTCTCAAACTCTATCGAACTGCACGGGGTGGTGCCCCAGATTTGCAATACCCCCAACACATCGGGCCTGTTCGGAAGGAAAGCGCGCAATAAACGAGGGATCGAAACAGACTCGCAGCAATTGAACAGCAATCAATCAACATATATATATTTATATGGCTATATATTGACTATTGTGGACGGTCACTTGTCTGTCCGCGCTGTAAAATCAATGAGTTCCTTAGCGATCGGACTGCACCGATATCCGATCTGGAAGGCCGCTTCTCTGAATGAGTGGCTCTACAATGGCGGTCCTTACCAGCTAATCGTTTTGCACTTTCTCATTGCCATCTTTTCCTAAATGGGGCGTCGAGGTGCAGGTGGGCTATCTGCTGGGATTTACCTGCAGCGGTACCGACTCCTCTCAGTCATTGTCGATAAAGGCAAAGCCCGATCCTTTTGGATGCAGGAGCTGCATAATTATCTGGGCTTACCACCCGACACTTCCGGCTACGAATTATTAAAACAGGGAAAACATTATTAAAACAGGGAAAACATCATTACACCTCTTTAGGTGGACACCTGCTGAATGGCTATATCGAAGAGGTCACAGACGAAAGAGCGACCTTTGTCATACGGCTAAAAGTGGGACGTCAAAACAGCATCTATCCTGTGATTACGCCCTACATTACGATCTTTACCCACGGTCGTTTTGATGTGACTGCAGAGATGCGGAAGAAGCTGCGATCGTACGGATATCGACTGATTGAAACCCCTATCAAGCAATTTCTCGGTGAAAATCATCAGATGACAGGGGTTGAGTTAATCGATGGCTCGATCGTTGAGTTAGAGACAGGGTTGATATCGTTTGGATCGCGCTATCACAATACTTATCTGAAAGGACTACATCTGGAATTCAATGATGGAAATCTCGTAACAGACAAAATGGGACGAACCTCTCACCCAAGAATTTTTGCTGTTGGGGATTAAAAAGTGGGTCTCAATCAGGTTGTGGTCGCGGCTGGGGATGGTGCATTAGCGGCAACACAAATCTGGCGAGATATTCGCAGCTCTGCGGGAGCCCGACAGTGGGTTGAGAATCTAAACCATCAGCTTATTTAGATTTTTCCAAAGATGAACTTCTAGGAGTACTAAATGCTTTAAATTGCTTAAATGCTTCAGCTTGTTGAATCAAGCGATCGCTAATGCGATCGCAAACCAACTCACACAAGTCGAAAATAGTTGGATCGGCGATGGAATAGTAAGCACTAACGCCCTTTGGCTCTCGTTCGAGGATGCCTGCTTCAGTTAATAATTTGAGATGCTTGGATACGTTGGCTTGTCCGAGCCCTGTAGCCTCCACGAGTGCGTTCACACTCATAGGACCGCTCCGCAAGCAGTTTAAGACCTGAAGTCGGCTGACTTCTGAAAGCAGCTTAAAATAGTTTGCAACTTGGGAGAGGACATCTGGATCGACAACTGACATCTGCGATAAGCCCATACTTTTTGATGACTTCATAATTATATGGTATCACTAGTGGTTAAGGAGCATTCCCTCAGCGCAGCCATCCCATCGCACCATCCTTTATTTCTTTCATAGCTTATTGAGTTACAGAGCTCGCAGGTTGCTGCCCAACCTCTAAAAGACGGCGGCTATCGGTTAAGGTAGGCGACAGTACAGATTTGCCTGGAAGGAGCAAGCGATCGCCTAGCCGTCTGTTGCAGCACCGGGTTAGCAACAATTAGACTCATCATTCACGCCAATACTCAGGCTTGTTTAGTGAATCTGCGCAAATAATTCTTCCATCAATACTACCAATTGCACCTATTCGAAGCTCTCGAACCATCCATGCATTAGCGTGCTCTTCCGGGATTGGATAAGGAGCTTTAAATCCGAGAGTTGCTGCTGGTTTGAAAGCATGCCGTGGATAGTAGCCAGGATGACCGAGTACAAACACAAGCTCAACTCCAGACTTAGACAATACCCTCAAACCCTCCTCAATTAGTTTTCCACCAACACCTTGACTTTGTGCTTCAGGAATAACTGCCAGTGGGGCGAGTATCACAGCTGAGATTGAATCTTCAGATTCCGCAATACGTGCTTTTGTGAATAGTATATGCCCAATCACTCGATCGCGACTAACAGCAAGCAGAGACAGATTTGGCATTGCACTTGGATCGTTTAACAATCCCTTGACTAGATCTGCAATCTCAGGCCCTTCATCCTTACCGAATGCTTGCATTTGAACATGCAGTACATCATTTAAATCTGATTCTGTCGATTTTCTTATATCCAATTTTAGCTCCTTGCACTTTCTAGATTATTAGCTAATGGTTTTGATGCTGGCGAGAAGGCGCAGTTTCAACTGCTCCAACATCCCGCTTCAAGGATGGCATCTTACAACCGCGCCCCGTCCGCCAAGCACTTATTTCTATCAATCAAATCTCCTATCACCCTATGCAACAGAATCGCGCTCGTTTCGACACTCAGCCATCCAGAGGGACGCAGCTAGCCCAAATATCATCAGACCCAGCCCAAAATACATGAATTCAATCGCAGTTGGGCCAGGAGGATCCTGCTTGAGGATCGAGACTTCCACGACGATAAAACCTACCATGATGAGTCCCGCCATCATAGCTGAGATCGCACTCAATTTGTGACCTGCAAAGGCTGTTACAGAGGCCAAAAGCGAACTTCCTCCTACAGCAATAGTTAGTAATAGAGCAGGAATAAAGTAATCCTTGAAAGGTGTATTTTGAAGCCACTCCAGCGGGAATCGATCGCCCTCTGCCCCTACCAACATGGCGATGCCTCCCCCAATTGCCGTCAAGGCGATAAAGCTAGTCAGTACACCGATGGCAATACGTAATTTTTGGTGTTTCATCATCTTTCTCCAATCCAGTTGAATGAAGTTGTGGCAAAATGGTGACGCTGAGCGATAGCTGATAACCCTTTCCAGCTAAATATTAGCCAGCTTTTCGGAGTAGCCACTCTTTCTCCTCAATCTGCGGATTGCCTCTTGGGTAGTAAAAGCGGTGGTAGCCAGCCCGAACACCACCAGAGTGGCGATCGGCAAGATGGTGACTTCGGAGTTGATGGAGTAAGCGACCATCCGTCCCACCTATCCTCCCTAGGGCGGAGGCTGACGGTTGTGAAAGGAAGTTCTTAGCCACAACTTTGGCAAACGAGATTGGCTGCTGTGGCTTCTGCTGTCCTCTGTATTTGCTTTCAAATGGCCTGATTACGTTGATCCTTATAATCCTCGCTCGAAGCAGGAGATCGCGTGCAGAAGCCGAGAACTATCAACCCAGACAAGCATCCCGCATGTCGCAAGGCGTTTGCGAAGAATTGCGTCGAGACCTGTCAGATCTTCAGAGGCTCCTACGAATGCACAAAAGCAACTGCAATCCAATGATTTGACGAGTTTGGAGAAGGCCATAGAACCGAATTGCGCTTTCAACAGTAACAATTACCTTGTTCAGTCATCTGTTGCCTAGTCAGTTTCCAAGTCGTGTAAAGAGGGGAGAAATCTGAACTGCGGAGTGTTAGAGATTAATACGATCTGATGCTGGCCAGTCAATAGATGTCTCAACTCGTAAACCGTGGGTAAGCCCCCCAATCCAGCACCGACAACGACGATTCGAGCCATTTTTCAGAACCTCTAGTACTTTCTTCGACCGAGGGGAGGAGCTCTTCATGGCATCGGCTAAGCCCATATTGTCGTTCACAGGCTTAATAAAGCGCCAATGCCACCACTCTAACATATACAACCAAACAGCGATTAATTGGAAGATCCTTCTGCAAAGACGTTATAAGTTCGATCTTAGGGCCTCGTCTTGACAAAATAAAACTACATAGTTATATTTCAATTAAGAAGTAAAATTTCTGGAGTAAGCTCTCATGATTGCTAATGTGGGTGGTTTAGATCGCGTCTTGCGCCTGATGTTTGCTACCGGAATGGGATATCTCGGGCTGGCAGTCTATAGCGGCACGATGCTGGGTATTGGCTTAGATGCGATCGCTGTCTTAGCGCTATTAACCGCTGTATTTGGCATCTGTCCGCTCTATAGCTTGTTGGGGATTCGTACAAATCCATCCAATCGCTCTCAAGACAATGTCTAAACCAGATCGGTGACTTTTTAGGCAAACCTATTTGCCCGCTTTAATTTGGAGATGGATCGTGGAAAACAGCCTCGAATGCACATCCCCTTCTTTGTCTCGGCGAAAACTACTCAATTTCCTGACTGGAGCAGCTCTAGCAACCACAGCAGGCGCGGCTCTCTATCCAGTTGCAAAGGTGTTTGTCCCACCTGTAGAAAAAACGGGAGTAGGCGGTGCTGTTCGGGCGAAGGACAAATTGGGTAATCCGATTCCTGCTTCGCAAATTCTGATTGAGCCACCCGGCACCCGAGCCCTAGTCGCTGGCATAGCTGCACAGCCAACCTACTTGACGCTGCAAAACGATGGAACATTGAGCGATCGCGGTATCGTCGACGATTGCACCCATCTGGGATGTACGTTTCCCTGGAACGAGCAAGCGCAAGAGTTTCAGTGCCCCTGTCACGGTTCTCGCTATGCGCCAGATGGCACGGTTGTCCGCGGTCCGGCAGGTCTTCCCCTCAAGCTCGTTCGCGTCAAAGTTGAGGGTGACAGGATTTGGATAACCCCTTGGATGGAAACGGACCCGCGCACTGGCGAACGTCCTTGGTGGGTCTAGAACTTTCTTAGAACTTTCTGAAGATTAGCTGAGCTCGCGAAACATTACACTTGTTGTTCCTCCGGCCAGATCTCCATCTTCGTTAGGAGCTTTCCCAGCACGCATACACCTGTCCGAGCAGTCGTTGCCATCGTTCATGACAGAGAGGTGCAAAATTGCCCGCTATTCTGCAGATGGTTTGAGGCGATTTTCAGAAAATCGCCTCAAGCTTAAAATCATCAACTTTTCTCAGGATTCTGTTACATTAATTTACACCAAGGGGGCATTCCATTTGCGGAGCTATGACGGAATGTAGAGGTTGATACGGCTGGGATTAAACGGAATTTCAGGTGTTTTTCATAAAATCCTCAGACCGTCTGACAACCTAACAATCCTTCGCTAAACTGATCTTGTCCTATGCGAGTCCGGTTGAATCCAGCGGCCCAGCCGCCCCACTACCGGTAGTGTTTGGGGCTTTCTTTAAAGCGTTTTTTCATCGTAGATCTACCCGCCTGCATCCATGACTCAGCCTAGCTTGTCTATTTGTGCTCCCTGCATTGTCGGTTCGGGTATTATCGTCAATCGATCCGATATTCATCGGTTGCTCTGCGACTTAGGCCAAGTGCGCTACTTCGATGTCGTCGATGGCGAAGTGCGTGCCCGAGGAACGGGGTATGTGATGGAAGTGCTCGCCGACCCCCAGGCGGCTACGGTAGCGATCGGCCGGACGCTCTATCTCAATGTCTGCAGCTTTGACTATTTGAGACTGAGTACGGATCTCGAACAGCAAGTAACCTTCGATTTAGTTCGAGACGCCCGCACTTTGCGATTGGTTCCCATTAACAGCGATGACGATACAGAGCGAGCGCTCGTACAAGATTTTCAGGCTCTAGAAGCCGCCGTCGCCGATGTCCTAGCTGCCAGCCTCGATGCTCATATGGACAATTGCGCAGATATGGACAATTGCGCAGACTGGCAAGCGCTGGACCGCTTCAATCGCAGTAGAGAGGGACGTGGGTGACTGCGTTCCTTTTGCTTTGGGATGGAGTCTAGCGATCGCGCTTCCCTCTCAGTCAGATTGAAAGACGAACGAGGGATTCAGCCAGAGGCGCGAATCCCTTATTTTGTCGTAGATTGTCGGTTATGGATCGCTGGTTTAGGCCACAGGACAAAGGCCAAAATTTTTCGACTGCCGTGAGTGTATCTACTGAGGTAGTCTATTGTTCTAGACCTCGAAGGCAAGCAGGATGAGTCAGACTTCAGATTACGACTTGATTGTGGTTGGTGCGGGCGTGGGCGGCCATGCGGCAGCGCTGCACGCAGTCGCCTGCGGCCTCGAGACCGCGATTGTCGAGGCGGCGGAGATGGGGGGCACCTGCATCAATCGCGGCTGCATTCCCTCTAAGGCTCTGCTGGCGGCGGCAGGGCGACTGCGGGAGATTCGCGAGGCAGACAAACTGGGAATTTCGGTGGGTCAGGTGTCGTTCGATCGCGCTGCCATTGCCGAGCACGCTAACGCGGTTGTCAGCAAAATTCGCGACGATATGACCCAATCGCTGCAAAAAGCCAAAGTAGACATCATTCGAGGGGTCGGCAAGCTCCTCGCCGCCACAACCGTCGAGGTCACCTCGCCGGAGGGAGAGACCTCTACCTACACGGCCAAAGACGTCATTATCGCCACAGGCTCGACCCCCTTCGTCCCCCCCGGGATCGAAACCGATGGCAAAACCGTCTTCACCAGTGACGAATCAGTCCGCTTGGAAAGTTTGCCTGAAAAATTGGCGATTGTTGGCAGTGGCTATATCGGCCTGGAATTTGCCGATGTGTATACCGCGCTGGGCTGCAAGGTGGTCGTGCTGGAGGCTTTGGATAAGCTCATGCCTGCCTTCGATCCCGATATTGCCCGCTTGGCCCAGCGGGTGCTGATTAAGGGACGCGACATTGAAGCGCTGGCGGGGGTTTTAGCCAAGAAAGTGACGCCGGGTTCTCCGGTCTCGATCGAGCTGTCCACAGGCGACAGTCTGGAGGTAGATGCTTGCCTGGTGGCCACTGGGCGCATTCCGGTTACCCGAGAGTTGGGGCTGGATGCCTTGGGGATCGATACCGGCAAGCGAGGCTTTGTTCCTGTCAACGATCGCCTGCAGACAGATTTACCTCACCTGTGGGCGATTGGAGATGCCACCGGCAAGATGATGCTGGCCCACGTTGCCTCTGCTCAAGGGATTGCAGTCGTCAATACCATTTGCGATCGCCCTTCCGAGGTGGACTATCGCAGTGTTCCGGCGGCAGTGTTCACCCATCCCGAAATGGGGTTTGTGGGGTTGACCGAACCGCAGGCCAAAGAAGCGGGGTACAAGGTGGGTACCGTCAGAACCTACTTTGGCGGCAACTCCAAGGCGATCGCGGCGGGCGAAACCGACGGTATGGTCAAACTGGTCTACGACAAGCCCACTGGCGAGTTACTGGGAACCCACATCTTCGGTCCCCACGCTGCCGACCTGATTCACGAAGCCTCTCAGGCGATCGCCAAGCGAGACACCGTCCAACACCTGGCCACCCTGATTCACACCCACCCTACCCTGGCAGAGACGCTAGGAGAGGCCTACCACCGTGCTGCCGGAGTATGAGGGCTTAGGATCGACGGTATTTGAGCGTGCAGTGCCTTGGCCTTCTGTAGGGCCGAGCGCACGGCTTCGAAGCCCGTGCCCCCCGCACTCGTGCGGGCTGACACCACCTGTTCGGGGGCGATCGCCTCGTAAATATCGATTTCAAATACCGGATCGAAGGCTTGCCAAGCTTCTAAGGACAAGTCTTTGAGTAATTTTCCGTTTCCTAAGCAGGTGCGCACAATCTTGCCCACGAGCTGATAGGCCGTCCGAAACGGAATTCCTTTGCGGACTAAATAGTCCGCCACATCGGTGGCATTCGAAAAATCTTCCATCACTGCCGCTGCCAATCGTTGCTGTCGAAACTCCACCCCCTCCCGCAACAGGATCGTCATGGCCTCCAAACAGGCCAGAACGGTATCCGCAGAATCGAACAGCCCCTCTTTGTCCTCCTGCAAATCTTTGTTGTAGGCCAGCGGCAACCCCTTCAGCGTCACCAGCAACCCCTGTAAATTGCCAAATACGCGCCCCGACTTGCCCCGCACCAACTCCGGTACGTCGGGATTTTTCTTTTGGGGCATGAGGCTGGAGCCGGTGGCACAGGCATCGGTAAGCCGCACAAAACTAAACTCCTGCGACGCCCACAAAACGATTTCTTCGGACAAGCGACTCAGATGCATCACAATCAAACTGGCTGCTGCATGAAATTCGACGACGTAATCGCGATCGCTGACCGCATCCAAGCTATTTGCCGTGACGGACTCAAACCCGAGCAGGTTGGCCGCGAACTCGCGATCGATCGGAAATGTCGTTCCCGCCAATGCCCCAGACCCCAACGGGCAGCGATTGGTGCGCTCGCGCACATCCTGCAGTCTCTCGATGTCCCGTTGGGCCATTTCGAAATAGGCCAATAGGTGATGGGCCAAACTGACCGGCTGTGCCCGCTGTAGGTGGGTGTAGCCAGGAATCAAGGTAGTGACGTGACTGTCCGCCAACTCCAGCAGAGCCGCTTGGAAGGTGTGGAGAAATGCTGCGATGCGATCGATTCGATCGCGCAGGAACAAGCGCAGATCGGTGGCTACCTGGTCGTTACGCGATCGCGCCGTATGCAACTTCTTGCCCGTTTCGCCAATCAGTTCCACCAAGCGGTGTTCCACAGCGTAATGCACGTCTTCATCCTCGACACCGGGATTGAACTGACCCTGCCGAGACTGCTCCCGAATTTGCTCTAACCCCGCCCAAATGCGATCGGCCTCTTCGGCGGAGATAATACCGCAGTGGGCCAACATGCGAGCGTGGGCCTGCGAACCGGTGAGATCGTATTCCAGTAGGCGAATGTCGAACCCGATGCTGGCGTTGAATTGGGCGATCGCCGGATGCAAGCTCCCTTCAAAGCGCTGGCTCCAAGTTTTGGCAGCAGAGGAATCAGAATCAGCCACAAACAATGCTGACCTGAGGCCAGCCAACAGTACAACAGGTTATTGTAAGCGACCCTCGCGAGCTAACCCATCGCGATTCGTCCATTCTGAAAGGGTCTTGGCTGCGATCGCCTTCTACAGCATTGGTTCGGAGTCGCGCCGCTGACAGAGCTACCGCGTCAATCCCCGAATCACGTACCCCACCACCAGCCCGATCAGCAGTGCCCACACTTGCCCTGACTCGATAAAGTTATCGAAGCCAGTCTTAATATCTCCCAACACATCCTGGTCGAAAGTTTGGGCAATTAGATAACTCTCCTGGCGGGACGATCGAGGGAGCGGCAGCTCGGAAGCGGTAGTATCGAAAATGGTCTGCGCAGACGGGGATATGCCTGGAGTCGGTCCTGCCGCTGCAACAGAAATTGTAGAAATCTTGCTCACGATCGCACCTTCCAAACCGTTGATAAAGAGTATTTCACAAATTGTCGGCTCGAATTGCCCCGCCAAGGCACTCACCCTGCTTGAGGAACTCACCCTGCTCTAGGATGCCCGCCCCTCGACTCAATCCTCCTGCGGCAGGACCTTGAGGATGACAAGGGTCATATCGTCCACAAACTTGGTTTCGACAGTGCCCTGGCGAAAGTCTCTCACCTGTTGGAACAAGCTCTCCAAAATATCTTCGGGCTGTGGGTATCGCCGAGCTGCCATTTGAATCGCCTCGATCAGGCCACTTTCCTCGAACCGATCGCCCTGCGGATTGACGGCCTCCGTTACCCCATCGGTATAGTAAACCACCACATCTTCCGGTTCGAGTTGCACCATTCTCTGTGTGTAGTGACTGCCCAACTCCACCCCAATTAACATGCCTTCCGTATCGAGGGGGGTCACCTCGCCAGTCGCTGCATGCCACCACATAGAAGGGTTGTGAGCGGCGTTACTGAAGTGCAATTGGCGGCTGGCAGGACAATATTCCGAGTAAAACAAGCTGACAAAGCGATTGGAGTTTTCCAGATCGCTGAAGGTGACGTGGTTGAGGTGCTGCAGAATTTGAGCGGGCTCGCGATCGTGCAGCACCTCTGCCCGCAATACCCCCCGAGTGGCCATCATCAGCAGTCCGGCAGGCACCCCCTTACCCATGACATCCCCGATCGCAATGCCCCAATATTGGGTGGGCCGCTCGGATGGAGGAATAGACGAATCTTTCGAAGGAAAGGGGACTGGAATGAAGTCATAATAGTCGCCCCCCACCGGACTGGCAGTTTCGCAGCGGGCGGCAAGTGCAATACCTTCAATCTCGGGGCAGCGGGTGGGCTGCAGGCGAGTTTGAATTTCGGAGCCAATTTCCACCTCTCGCGCCAGCTTGGCCCGCTGGCGCAGCTCGGCATGTAAATAGTCGTTTTCGATCGCCACCGCCGTCTGATCTGCCACCAGTCGAATCGCTGTTTGGCGATTGGCATCCCAAACGTAATTCGGTTGACCGCTAAACACGTAAAGCCGGCCGCGCACCACCTGTCTGGACAAGAGAGGGGTGCCAAACATTTGCAGGTTCTCCCCCAGTTGACGGGCCAGTTGAGCATCCAACTGTTTCCCCGAAGCCATTTTGGGAGCCAAGTCGGTCGTGGCGGGCGGGGGCTCCCCGCCCGCGTCCTCGCCGTCGTGGGTCTCGGCAGCACTAGCAGGCAACTCGTTAGTTGTAGCGGCATAGAGCTCAGCCAGAGCCTGCCCCGCCCGCTCTAGAGCCGATCGCACCTGCGGGCAATCACTAGCATCATTCAAATACATGCGAGAAATGCGCATACTGCCATCCGGTTCGAACAGCACCAGCGCCGCCCCATCAGCCTCTGTCAAACGGCTCGCCACCAAGGGAATCAGCTCCAAGATCTGATTGAGATTGGTAAACGAGCGCAGGGCAAATCCCAGCGAACTCATTAACTCCTGTGCCTTGATCCGTTCTCGCGTCAGTTGGACAACTAATTCCTGCAAGGCTTCATTCGAGGCTCGCAAGGCATCGGGACTTTCGGGATGGGCTGGAGCTATTTCGGCGATCGCCTGCACGGGGGGACTGTCCAGTAGGGGAAAAGGGTGAGAGGGTGTCTCGAGCTGCTGCTCGTCCTCGACGGTCTGTCCGGCAAGACATTCCTCTGTCTCGGGGACATCCTCTGGTTCCGGGGAAAAGGGCTGGCGACTGCGATGGCGATCGGAAGGAGACACAATTGGCTGACCGCAAACTTAGAGAGCTAGCATAACAGACAGAATCGTTGAGTGAGTATGACAATCGGTAGAATGGGACTCGGTAAAGAGGACATCAGCGGTTATTATTCCTCACAGTCAGTAGCGTCAGTAGCGATCGCCCTCGTAACAGGTCGCAACATCGGCTGGCCCGACCTAAAGCCTTCACAAACCCCTCCCACTCGTGCTGGCTCTTCTCAAGATAGAAGTGAAATTTCGGTAAATTTACTGAAATTTCACCTCCCTTCAAAGCGCGATCGTATTTTTTTAAGTTGTGGCGGAATACTAGAGCTACTGTGGTTAATCTATCCGAGCTGCACGTGCGGGTACATAAAAGCATTCGGCAACGAAACTCGATTCCCCACGGCGCAAACCTATTGCTGGCCGTGTCGGGCGGGCAAGATTCATTCTGTCTGTTGCATCTGATGCGGGATTTGTCGCAGTTGTGGAACTGGCGTTTATTTGTGCTGCATTGCAACCATCGCTGGGACGAGCGCGAGGCAGATTGTGCCGATTTCGTGCAGCACTATGTGAAGGAGATGGATTTGCCCTGCGAGATTGCCACAACCCCCACGATTACCCGTGACGAAAATCGGGCTCGTCAGTGGCGCTACCGCATGTTGGCAGATTGGGCAACCCAGTGGAACTGCAACACGGTGGTTACTGCCCATACCGGCAGCGATCGGGCAGAAACGTTTCTGTACAATCTCATCCGGGGTAGCGGCTCCGCAGGGCTCTCCAGCTTGAAATGGAGTCGTCCCCTCGCTCTAGACCGACCGAACTCCCCTCAGCTAGTCCGCCCCCTGCTCGAAGTTTGGCGCAGTGAAACGGGAGCCTTTTGCCGAGAACGCCAGATTCCCGTGTGGGACGACCCGTTCAATCGCGATCGCCAGCATCCCCGCAATCGAATCCGCTTGGATGTCATTCCCTACCTCAGAGAATATATCAATCCGCAGGTGGAACGGGCACTCAACCGCACGGCCTCATTGCTGGAAGCAGAGGCCGATCACATCCAGCAGGAGGCATCGCAATTGTGGCCGCAGATCTGCCGAATCGATCCTCCCCGACTGGAGCGGGTATCTTTAGGGCAAGCTTCAATTGCACTCCAGCGACAGATCGTCCGTCGTTGGCTCGCCGAACACATCAAACAGGTCAATTTCGAACAGGTGGAATCCTTGCGATCGCTCATTCGGGCTCCGCGACAGAGCAAGACATCCACGTTGCCGGGCGGGTGGTGGGGGATTGTAGAAGATGATTGGATTGTATTGCGTAGAATTGCGGAGGACTCATTATTGTAACTAGAAAAATGCACCCACAAAACGGTTCGGAGCCGGGAATAAATCTCTATTATGGTGATAGCACTGTACGTGTGCTGCGGTAAGGATGCTAAATCTCAACGACACAACCGCATTAGTCGCGACATCCGCGAACCTGAATAAGGCGCGGGTGCCCATTCTGATTGCAACGTATTTACCCGTGGAGATTTGCGTCTACTACCAAGTGGTTCCGATCGATATCGAGGAGAATCTCCTGTTTTTGGGCATGGTGGATCCCGGCGACTTGGCGGCCCTAGATTATGTCGGCAAGATGCTGGCCTTTTCGCAGTTGCAAATCCACGTCCATCCCATCTCCTTCGACCAGCATCAGGAGTTGATAGCCCACTATTTCAACAATCCTCCCGAGCCCGAGCGAATTGCCGCCTATAAGGCCGAAGTGATGCGGACAGTCGAGGCGAAAGTTCCGCCATCAGACGCCGATCGCGTGGCGGAGGCCGATCGAGTCGATGCAGTACCTGCAGCAGAAGCCAATGGCAGCAAGCCCCCAGAAGCCGTAGAATCGGTCCAGCAATTATTGAACTCGATGTTGCGACGAGCGCTGGACGAAGAAGCCGATCGCATTTTTATCGAGTTTAACGACAACGGTAGCTGCCGGGTGCGCTATCGTCAGAAAGGCATTTTGCGGGATATGTTCAAGGAACTTTCCGATACCATTCGGGCGCAATTGATCCTCAATCTCAAACAGATGGTGGGGATGGACGAGTCGAGCGGCGATCGCCAGTCTGCCGCAGTTGAAAAAGTCTATCGCGGCCAACCCCTGCTATTGCAACTGCGCATTATTACTCAGGAGGAGCGAGAAGCTGCAATTCTCAACATTTTGCAGGGGGGAGCCCTCGCCAAATATCAGAAACAGCAGAATCAGCAACGGGCGATCGACACCGTAGCGGCGATCGGGAGAGCGCAACAAGAATTGAGCGCCTTGAAGGCCAAGCTAGCCGATACAATCCACAAGATCGGTCAGTATTCAGCCAACCAGCAGCCCCAGCCCGAATGGATTCAGGTGAGCTCCTCACTCGATGCGCTGATGCTTCAGGCCCGACAGATACGCCAACTGCAGAAAGAATGGCTCGATCTGCAGCGCTGGGACAAAAAGGTTTGAGGCTTAATAGAGCCTTTCCTCGCGAAGTCTCGTGGGGAGAGTTAGCCCGCGAGGCTTTGCCCCTTACCCAAAGCGATAGCCAAACCCTCGTACAGTAATGAGATATTCGGGGGAACTGGGATCTAGCTCCAATTTCTCCCTCAACCAGCGAATGTGAACGTCTACTGTTTTGCTGTCGCCGATAAAGTCCGGCCCCCAGATCTTGTCTAAAAGCTGTTCGCGAGACCAAACGCGGCGGGGATGGCGCATAAACAGTTCCAGCAGGCGGAACTCTTTGGGGGAGAAGCTGACTTCGTTACCCCGCACCTTAACGCGGCATTCTTGCGGATGCAGCCACATATCGCCAAACTGCAAGACCGTCGCTGCATCCACTGCCTGCAATCGCTGTTGGCGGCGCAAGATAGATCGACAGCGGGCCACTAGCTCCCGCATGCCAAACGGCTTGGTGACATAATCGTCGGCTCCTAATTCCAGGCCGACGACGCGATCGGTCTCGGTATCTTTTGCGGTCAGCATAATAATGGGAACGCCGTTCCCTTCATTGCGCAGCAGTCGGCAAACATCCAACCCATTCAGACTGGGCAGCATCAAATCCAAAATCATTAAATCGAGCTGTTGGGACTGTCGGACCATTTCCATAGCCTGACGGCCGTCACTCGCCTCTAAAACCTCGTATCCTTGTTCGTCTAATGCTAGAGCGACTGTTTCGCGAATAATCGGCTCGTCATCCACGACCATCACAGTTGCGGCCATGCGATTTGTCTCCTCTATGAAGCCGAGGCCATCGTACCACCGCAATTGCACTGAACCGAACGGGGAATTCCCGCAACACTCGGTCTCCCTGTCGACGCGCAGCTATCTTTGCAATGCTGGTGTATTGCAGGTCACACTGTCAGGAGAGTGCAGAGCGATCGCAGAAACTTCAGGTTCTCATCTTCAGAGCGAATGGCAATGCGAAAGTAGCGATCGCCCAAGGGCACAAAACTGAGGCAGTCGCGAATCAAGATGCGATGGCTTTGTAAGAGCTGCTGTTGGAGAGTGGGGACTGCTACTGGAGAGCGGACTAATAAAAAATTGGTGCTGCTGGGGTGAGGCTGCATTCCTGCAATCGCTTGTAGCCCTTCGAACAGTTGCTGGCGAGCCTCGGGCAACCAAGCTCGGGTGTGTTGCTGAAAGCGGCGATCGCCTAATGCCGCCACCGCCGCCACCGTAGCCAAGCTATTCACACTCCAGGGATCGCGCCACTGCTGCCAGCGAGCCAAACGCTCGGGCTGCCCCACTACAAACCCCACTCGCAAGCCCGCGATCGCATAAAACTTCGTCAGCGATCGCACCACCACCAGTTGCGGAAAGCGCTCCACCCAGGGCAAGAGCGAGTACCCGGTTTCGTCGGGCAGGAAGTCCATAAAGGCTTCATCGACGATCGCCAAGTCAAACTGGGGTAACAGCTCCAGCCATGCTTCGACAGGCCATACCTGTCCGGTGGGGTTGTGGGGATTGGTCAGAATGAGACAGGTGGGGGGATGGGGCTGTTGCAGGCGATCGCGGATCTGCTGCACTAGGGACAGGGGCTGACCGGCTTCGGTATCCCAACAGGAGATTGCTTCCCACTTGGCGTTAGCAGTTGAGAGGGCGCGGGCGTAATCGGCGAAAGCGGGAATGGGAATTGCCGTAATCCCTTGTCGAGCACAATCGCGGGCTGCCCAAGTGAACAGTTCAGCTGCTCCGTTACCGGCTAAGATCCAGGCGGGATCGAGCTCGAAAGCTGCTGCTAGGGCCTGCCGCAGTTGGCGGGATTGGGGATCGGGATAGCGGGCGATCGCGGCAGCGCGATCGGGGTGAGTGACTCGAGCGATCGCATCGAGCACCGCTGGGGGGGGGCCGAGGGGATTGAGGCTGGCGGAGAAGTCGAGAATTTCGCTGGGGTCGCATTGGGCGATCGCCGCCGCCGATGCCAGATTGCCTCCATGTCGGTATCCAGCCATCGATGTATTCACCATTTCTTCTCCCGCGACTCCCGATGTCTTGAAGTGCAAGACTTCTCCCCGTGCTTGCAAGGCCAGAGATACGTACAATAGCTGCGAGAGTCGAAACATGCCAATTTTGTATCCCTACTGCAAGCCGCGATCGAGCGTTGCCGAACGCGCTTCTCCCTTCCACCCGCTGCCTCTGTGTCTCTCCGCGCAACAGCCCTTCTCTCTATGAAACACCCCCCCCGCACCAATCCCCTGCCTCCTCACTCTGACGTGCGGCAGCGGCCCCGCCGTCCCGTGCCACAGCCCCCTCGCCGCCATCTGGCGCGTAACTTGCCTTGGGTTGGACTGATCGTTTGGGGAACCATCTTTGGGGCACTGGGGGCAGTGAGCTGGCAGGTGTGGCGCTGGACAGCGCCGATGTTCGATGCACCGCCATTACCCCCCTTTGCGGAGGGAAATCCGCCGCGATTGTCGGCACCGGCTCCGACCGAACCACCGGCTGAGGAGGCCGAAACTCCCGCCATCGCCGAAGCAACGCCGCAACGGCCCGACTCGGTGCCCGGTAGCTTGGAGGAGGGCTCTCGAGGTCGCGTTGTCGAGCCGATTGGGTTGGCGCTGCGGGCGGAGCCGAATGTGGAGGGTGCTTATTTGGGGGGAATTGCATTTGATGAAACGGTAACTATCTTAGAACTGAGTGGGGATGGTCGCTGGCAGCGGGTACGGCGGAATTTGAACGGCCAAGAGGGTTGGGTCAAGGCCGGAAATATTACTGCAGTGCAGTAGGAACTGCTGCTTGCGGCATTGCGGTCGCGGCTAAAGTGAATAGCGTTCCATAATTTGGCCGAGCAAATAAAGTGAACCGCAGATAACCACCGGGGTCGAGGCTGTCGGTTGCGAGGTAATGGCAGATAGTAATGGGTCTAAGCTGGTTAGCGATCGCCCCAGCGATAGATGTGGCTGCACTTGGCGGGCGAGGGTCAGCAGCTCGTCGGGAGACAAGGCCAGATGGTCGGCGATCGGCAAGGTATAGAGGCGATCGCCCGGGCGCAACAAGATCTGCAAAATTCCCTCAGCGTCTTTGGTGGCCAGGATACCAATGCACCAGGCGATCGCTTGTTGGGGGAAGTGGCGATCGACGTATTGGCGCAAGATCTGTGCTGCCGGGACGTTGTGGGAGCCATCCAGCAGGACTTTGCGATCGCCCAGTTGAGACCATTGCAGTCGTCCGGGCCAAGTGGTGTGGGCCAATCCGTCGCGCACGGCAGTTGCAGGAATCCTCCAGCCGCGATCGCGCAATTGTTCCACTGCCGCCAGCACGACGGCCGCATTTTCCAGTTGGGCATCCCCCTGCAGACTGAGGCGATAGCGGCTGCCGTTCCAGGCGATCGTGCTGTCTTCGATCCAGGAGGCGGGCTCGACCTGCTGTAAGGGAACGCCTTTCTGTGCGGCTGTTTGCAGGAGGACTTGGGTGACTTCGGGGACTTGTGGTGCGGCGATCGCCGGAACCCCCGGGCGCATAATCCCCGCTTTTTCTGCGGCAATCTCCGCTAGCGTATTCCCCAAGCGCTGCCAGTGATCGCGACCGATGGAGACAATTAAACTCAGACAGCTATCGATCTCGGCATTCGTAGCATCCAATCGCCCGCCCAAGCCCACCTCTAAAATGGCGCAGTCCACCTGTTGCTGTTGAAAGTAGACCCAGGCTGCTGCCGTCACGATTTCGAATTGGGTGGGGGGTTCGAGCTGGGTGGGGTAGCGATCGAGGAACGATTTCACCTGCCACAAGGCATCTCGCCAATCGCGATCGGAAATAGGATTGCCATTGATACAAATGCGCTCCTGCCAGGTGACTAAGTGAGGCGAGGTATAGCGACCTGTTTTGTAGTGCGATCGCGATAAAATTGCATCCAGCATTGCGCACGCCGACCCCTTTCCATTCGTGCCCGCTACGTGAATGGCAGGAATTCCCCGCTGTGGTTGTCCCGAGACTTTCAGTAATGCTCGCATGCGTTCTAGGCCTAATTGCACCCCAAAACGCCCGAGGGAATTGAGGTAGGCTGCGGGAGAGAAATGCTCTAATTCGGGCGGTAAGTTCGCGGATGCCGTCATCGATCGAGCTCCATTGGTCTCCCTTGGCAGGGAGTAAAAAAAGGCTCTAAGGCTTGAGATCGGATAATCTCAGCTTGAAGAGCCCTAAACCAATTACCCCACTATGCCGAATCGAGCCGAGATTCTCAAGCAGAAATTCCTCAACAGTGTTGGCTTGCCTTTCCAGCAGTTGCTGCCAGCCTCAACCATCAAGCAAGCCCTCGAAGATGAACAGGTGAGCTATCGCGAATCTGTCTACAGCCCAGTCGTGACCCTTTGCACTATCCCAAGGCCAAACTGGCTGAGCTCTATCAACTGCGCTGGCAGGGGGCTGAGGTCAATCTCAAGCCTGTCAAAACCCCCTTGAAGATGGAAATGCTCGCAGCCAAGACGCCAGCAATGGTGCGCAAAGCACTCTGGGTTCACATGATGGCCTACAGCAGACCCAAGAATTATCCCTTGATGCAACAGTCACGCCCCATTCTCAAACGTAAGCCGGCTACATAGTTGAGCTTATTTCAGTGCCATTCGGGCCAGTCCCTTGTCGAACTCACGTCTGTCAATCTGGATTGAAATTCGCGATTTGTAGGTCAGCGTAGCCTTTGTTGCACTTTTATCGGCCAATTCATGAGACTATCAAAAAATTTGAAAAGTTCAATAACCGCCAATTTATTCCGACGACAGAGTGATTGTGCGTTCTATTTTGATGAAAGATCGAACGACAGAGTGGTTGTGCGTTCTATTTTGATGAAAGATCGATTAGATTTTTACATTCCCCGACTAATGTATCTACAGATACAAAATCGGGTAAAAATAAGCGTTCTAATAAGCCCCATTGGTGCAATTGAATAGGATTTCAAATGGCTTTTACCTTTGCTGCTACGACAGGCAAAGACAGATCGGGTTTATCTGGCAAACAGATTGGCTTCAATGACTTTCAATCAACTTGTACAGTCTGTGGAGGGTTTCATCTCAGTCAAGACCACGGGCAATTTTTGCCATCAGATCCCCTTGCAATGATTGACGACTTGGTGGCAATGGGGGTTTACAAGCAAGAGGCGCTTTCACTCGCGAGTACGATCGATCGATCTGAGCTTCGCAAGGCGTTATTTTTGCAAATGGCTGCTCGCGGCAGTGCCAAACGGGAAAAATTGGTGCGAGATTTAGTTACCGTTGCAGGCGGTCTGGACAATGCTTTTGCGGCAGCTTTCGGCCCTAGAGCGGGGGAATTTTTCGGCGATGCCAAGCGATTCAGCCGCACCACCCGCCGTCACTTTATGCGCAGCGTCGCCGTTGGAGCGGCGTTAATCACCTTAGCCAACTGCGCGCCCAATAACGAGGATCCTGCCTCTATTGCGGAAGATCCTGACGACTCGCCCGTCGGTTCCCTCGAAAAAACAGACTTGCAAATCGGGTTTATTCCCATCACCTGTGCCACACCCATTATTATGTCAGAGCCGTTAGGGTTCTATCGGCGCTATGGCTTGAATGCCCGCGTGATCAAAATGCCTAGCTGGGCTGCCGTCCGAGATTCGGCGATCGCCGGAGAACTCGATGCCTATCACATGCTGGCCCCCATGCCGATCGCCATGACGTTGGGGTTGGGCTCGGCCACCTTCCCCGTCAAACTAGCCAGCATTGAAAACATTAACGGGCAAGCCATCACGGTCGCCAATCAATATAAAGACACCGTTAAAGGCCCTGCTGACTTCAAAGGGTTTACCATTGGCGTGCCCTTCCCCTATTCCATGCACAACTTGCTGCTGCGGTACTACTTGGCCACGGGCGGAATCGATCCCGATAAAGATGTCAAGATCGAACCGGTGCCGCCCCCCGATAGCGTGGCCAAGATGACAGTGGGGGACATCGATGCCTACCTCATGCCCGACCCCTTCAACCAACGGGCAGTCTTCGAGGGTGTGGGCTTTATCCACCTCATCACCAAAGACCTGTGGCCGGGACACCCCTGTTGTGCCTTTGCCGCCAGCGATGCCTGGATTGGCGACCATCCCAATACTTTCCGGGCTCTCAATAAAGCCATCATCGACGGGGCCGGATATGCCCACGACCTTGCCAACCGCAAAGAAATTGCAGCGGCTATTTCCGATCGCCAGTTCCTCAACCAACCGGAAGAAGTGGTGGCGGCCGTCCTGACGGGAGAATTCGAGGATGGCCTGGGCAATACCCACTCCATTCCCGATCGAATCGATTTCGATCCCTATCCGTGGCAGAGTTTCTCCTATTGGATTTCCACTCAACTCGTGCGCTGGGATTTCTTGCCCAAAGAACGAGCGGATTACGAATCGATCGGTGAAGGTGTTTTCTTGACTGATTTGGCGCGGGAGCTAGCCCTTGAAGTGGGACAAACCCCGCCAACCGCAGCAGTCCGACCTGAAACGTTGCAATTTGATTCCTTCGACCCAGCCGATCCCAGCGCCTATGTCGAAGCTCAAATCGAACAATTCGGCGTTTAATTCTACATCTAGCATCTTCTTCTCTAGCTTAAATTTACGCTTCACCCCTTGGATTTTACAATGGCAAATTTTGTCTACAGAGCAAAGTTCTACGAGCTTAAAAGCTCGTTGAGGCGCTCGTGGCGGGGCTTCGTTAGGGCTTGGCCCGCAGATCCCAACCTTCAAGCCCTATGCCTATTTCTCATCTCGCTGAGCGGTCTTCTGATTGTTTGGGAGCTGGGGGCGAGATTGGGGTTATTCTCTCAATTAATGCCTTCAGCCTCTACAACTATTACAGAGTTTTGGGGCTGGATTACCGATCCGTTTTACGACTTCGGTCCTAACGATAAAGGGATTGGCTGGCACCTTTTAGTCAGCCTGCGCCGGGTGGCGATTGGGTTTGCGGTGGGATCGGCGATCGCCATTCCGGTGGGGATCTTAGTGGGGCTATCCGAAGTGGCCTCCAAAGCGATCGACCCCTACGTACAATTGCTCAAGCCCGTGTCTCCTCTCGCTTGGTTGCCGATCGGTTTGGGAGTACTGAAAAACTCCGAAGCGACAGCCATATTTGTGATTGCCATTACCAGTATTTGGCCCACCTTAATCGCCACCAAGTTTGGCGTCAGTGGTGTCTCCGCCGAATATTTGGATGTGTCTCGCACCTTGGGAGCCTCGAAATGGCGCACCATCTCGAAAGTCATCTTGCCCGCTGCTGCCCCCAACATCGTCTCGGGATTGCGCATTAGCATCGGGATTTCTTGGCTGGTGATTGTGGCTGCCGAGATTTTGGTGGGGGGCACCGGTCTGGGCTATTTTGTCTGGAATGAATGGAATAACCTCAGCATTACCAGCATCATCACAGCCATTGTGGTTATCGGTCTGGTAGGCATTATTTTGGATCGCATCTTTGGGATCTTGCAAAGTTTGGTTTCGTTCGGACGGCAATCATGACAGTCACTTCTCACACTCAGCTCAACTCCTCTGCAATCGCCCTTGCTAAAACCACTCAGCTTTCCCTCCGTAATGTCTCTAAGATGTTTCCAGGCAAGCAAAGTTGGGCGGATAAACTGCTAAAGCGATCGAAACCGGATTTTGTGGCGATCGATGACATCAGCTTGGACATCGAGCCCAACACCTTCGTGTCAATTATTGGTCCGTCGGGATGTGGCAAGTCCACCCTACTGTCGATAATTGCGGGGCTGTCGGCAGCTTCCGGCGGCTCAGTCCAAATGAACGGCCAAGATATTACCGGTCCCGGACCCGATCGCGGCATGGTGTTTCAAACCTATGCCCTCATGCCTTGGATGACGGTGGAGCAAAATATTCGTTTTGCCGTCGAGACGGTACATCCGCACATGCCTGTGGACCAGCAGAAGGCGATCGTGCAGGAGCACATCGAACTGGTGGGGTTAGCCGGAGCCGAGCAGCGCCATCCCCACGAGCTATCGGGGGGGATGCGCCAGCGGGTGGGAATTGCCCGAGCGCTGGCGATCGATCCTCAAATTCTGCTGATGGACGAACCCTTTGGGGCTTTAGATGCCCTGACGCGCGGCTTTTTACAGGACGAGGTGGAGCGGATTTGGGAGCAGCGGCGCAAAACGGTCATTATGATTACCCACAGTATTGAGGAAGCTTTGCTGCTCTCCGATCGCATTGTGATGATGACGCGCGGACCGGCTGCTCGCATTGACGAGATTTTGGACGTGCCCTTCCCCCGTCCCCGCAACCGCGAGACGATCGATCGCGAACCGGCTTACCACGATCTGAAGGTGGAAATGGAGCAGCATTTATACAGAGAAACGCGGGCGGTGGAGGCTTCGAGAGTCAAGACTTAGACTCGAGCAAGTGGAAGGGGCGTTCAGCTCGACCTCCATCAGTTGGCGCTCCATCGACACGGTCTACCCCCTTTGTCGATATTGCGATAGACTTGCTCGGAATTGCTAGCGGTGAAAGGTTCAACGTACTGTTTTTCAATCATTTTCTGGAGGAGTATTTATGGCTATTCCACCCATTGTGGAAGAACTTTTGGCAGCAAAGAAGAAAAAGGGACTCTCCTTTGCCGATCTCGAAGCAGTTGTCGGTCGGGATGAAGTTTGGGTTGCGGCTGTAGTCTACCGTCAAGCCAGCGCATCTGAAGAAGAGGCGAAGAAAATTATCGGGGCTCTCGGGCTCGACTCCAGCTATGTCGAAGCCCTGATGGAATGCCCCCTCAAAGGGGCGCTCGATCCGTTAGTGCCCACCGATCCGCTCATCTACCGCTTTTACGAGATTATGCAAGTGTATGGTTTGCCCGTGAAGTCAGTCGTACACGAGAAGTTTGGAGATGGCATTATGAGTGCGATCGACTTTTCGATCGAGGTGGAAAAGGAGGAGGACCCGAAAGGCGATCGGGTCAAAGTGATTATGTGCGGCAAGTTCCTACCCTACAAAAAGTGGTAGCCAAACCGCAACAACTGGATTGATGAATGAAGCCTATTCCCACCAACTGTTGCTGGGGATAGGCTTTATTTTTGGACTCTACTTCAGAAAATTCCCCACACTGGTATCCCTTCTCGCAGTCTACTCGTCGCCAGAACTGCATTTGCTCTATTGAAATTTGGCATGATGGCGATCGCCGATGGCGGAGAAGTTGCCTACAGTAGTGGCAACGCTACTGTTTTGCTTGAAGATCTCGACTGCCTAGATCCATTTTCCGCCAACTTTCCGCCAACTTTTTAAGCTACCACCCATGAGCGTTTATACCCCCGATCGAGTTCTCGATCTCATTCGACGAGGACTGCCGCTGGCCAAAGCAGAGCTGGCTCACATCGAACTCCAAGGGTTGTGTTTGGATGGGGCCGATTTTTCCCGTGCTTACATGCGAGTAGCCAATCTCGCCAATGCCTCCTGCCAAAAAGCTAATTTCTCTGGAACAGTGCTAATTCGAGGCTGGTTGGTGGGGGCGATCTTGGCTGGAGCCGATCTGAGCCGCGCTCAACTCACCGCTGCGCGACTCGAACGGGCCAATCTGCGCGAGGTCGAGGCTGTGGGGGCTCGCCTGCACGGAGCAATTTTGGATGGGGCAGATGCCTCGCTCGCCCAATTGGAAGGGGCCAACCTAGAAGATTGCAGCGGTCGGCGGGCAGTGATGCAAGCCGCCAATTTAGTGAAAGCCAATCTGAGTTTCAGCGATTGGAGCGAGGCGGATTTTTCCAGTGCCAAGCTGGTGGGGGCCAATCTAGATGGGGCCAATCTCACCCGTGCCAAGCTGGCGGGCGCTCAACTCGATCGCGCTCGGCTCACCCGCGTCCGCCTAGCTGCTGCCGATTTAACGTCTGCCGATGCCTTAGGCAGTAACTTAACCGAAGCTTATTTGGCAGATGCCAACTTCACTGCAGCCGAACTGGATACGGCGATCGCCCATTTAGCCTATGCCCATAACGCTAACTTCACCCAGGCTTCCTTATTTGGCAGCAGTTGGGACGGGGCCATCTTATCCGATGCGAATTTCACCCAAGCCAATTTGGTCGATGCCAGTTTTGAAGGGGCTGACCTATCGGGAGCTGTCTTTGAGGGAACTGACGTTCGCGGCGCTACTCTGACTGATGCAATCGGTTTGAGCGAAGCACAGCGACGGGGCCTGCGCGATCTCGGCGCATTAAATGTCCCGACTGCATAAAACTCGATGTCGGCGATCGCTACAGGCTCGGGTCGTCAGAACAGCTACCGTCACTGCGCTAATCGTGCCCTCACCCACAGGCGAAATGCCCGCATGGCTCGATTCCGCCCTTCCGTTTGGCTTTGCTCTACATACTTTGGAATTTCCGCCTGCAACGGCCAGCCTAAAAATGTCGGGCTCTCATTCACCTCAAAATACTCTCCATCCCGAAGCTGATAAATGCTCACTTCCCGGCCTGCCCGCCGCCATAGCTCCGGCACTCCCAACGCGGCATAGGTTTCAGGATGGGTACGGGAAATGATATCCACCTCTAGAGCTAAATCGGGCGGCGGGTCTACAGTTAAATCCAACCGCTTTTTACCCCTGACTTTTGCCTCGTGCTGAATGTAGAAACACTGGTCTGGCTCAATGCCCTTCAGCATTTTCGAGTTCTTAAATGTTGTCGAGCCGAGAGTGAGAAATTCAATCTCGAGTTCTTCCAGCAATGCTTTCAACAGGTCGCCGATCGTTTCCTTAACCGATTCGTGCTCTGGTAACGGAGCCATAATTTCTAATAGACCATTGTCGTAAGCAATGCGAGTGCCTCGGTGTTCCCCCAGTTCTGCCAAGATGGCCTCAAATTCAGGCCAACTCACATCCTGGAGCAGCAATCGCTGTCCCGGCGGGACGCTTAACTGTCGCAGCTGAATCGTTACCATTTGGGGCACTGTACGGAATTGCTGACACACGAGCGCGCGGAATTGCCAGCCGCTGCTGATGAAATTACGGGGTGGACCGAGGACTGGATTGCGATTGAGGAGCGGGGTCGGGCGAGTCGAACAGGACCGTGCTGATGTAGCGGTCTGTCCACTGCTTGCCAAACGCCTTTTCCAAGACGCGACGAGTTTTGTCATTTTGCTGCTGGCGATCGCAATAGCGCTGCTGCCCCGCCACAATATTCGCCTGCTGCTCGCGGTCTACAGGCTGAGAAGCACTCGCCCGCCCGCAGTGAAACTCTAGATAGGCAGTCGTGGCGTCCAAAAAGAGCTGCTCTTCACCCGGCCCAATCGGACGCACAAACAGGCAGTAAGGGGAAAAAATATTGCCCCACTGCGGCAACTGCCGCTGTTGACTGAATGCTGCTTGCCGCTTCAGCCAAGGGTTTAACTGACTTTGGTATTCGGCGGGCAATTGGGCTTCTACCGGCGACAAATCGGCGATCGCCGCACTAATCTGTCCCCGTCCCCCCACCAAATCGCAGCCAAACACGGGCAAATCGTAACTGGGCTTCGGGAACATGACACAGTGGAGAATCTCTAACGACTCCCCTACCCGAGCCAACTCTAGGTGCAACTTGCGAAATTGAGGGGTCTGGAAACAGCGATTTTCAATCGTCAGCCGCTCCCCTTCGAGTTTCCCCTCGATATATCCGAGATCTTCTGGCAACCGGTAGGGGGATAACTCCAGATGAGCCTCCCAGATCTCTAAAATACGGTTCGCCAGCCTGCCGATGAGGGGATGTTGCCGATCTTGTATCGAGATTGCACTCATTTGGAGGTTGAACTCAGGTGGATCGAATAAGGCGAGTCGTCTTACTGTAGCGCAGAGCGACGGTTACAGTCTAAGCCATGCCATTTGCCACGACTCGCACAAAAGCCGCTGCAGAATAGGACTGCAGCGGCTTCAAAAACCAACTCCACTCAGCAGTTGCCGTCAAAACAACTACTAGTCTTTGTCAGTCGAAGGAGGCACGTCAACCTTCGGAGTCTCCCGGAAGGCGATCGCGAAGAACAACAGACCCAATGTTAGAAACAGAATGAAAACGTAGGCCAAAGCTTCCATGACTAGCTCTTACTGTAAACGACACCGAAAAGCGGGTGGAACCCAGATTGAAAGGCAGTTTCCCGTTGAGGGAAATTGCCTTTATTCTAACTAGGCTTCGACCTTCTTACGGGTGGAGGTATCTGCCAATTTCTCGAAGACACCCCATTCGACCATTTCTTCATCTAGGTCGGGATCGATACCGGCGAAGACATCGCGGTAGAGGGTCCGAGAACCGTGCCAGATATGGCCAAAGAAAAACAGCAGCGCAAAACAGGCATGACCGAAGGTAAACCAACCGCGCGGGCTGGTGCGGAACACACCATCAGCGCCGGTCGCTTCGCGATCGAACTCGAACACCTGGCCCAATTGGGCATTACGGGCAAAGCGCTTCACGGATGGGGCATCGGTAAACTGCTGACCGTCCAACTTGCCACCGAAAAACTCAACCGCTATGCCCGCCTGCTCGAAGCTGTACTTGGACTCAGCTCGACGGAACGGAATATCGGCCCGAATGACGCCATCCGCATCCCTCAGAATCACAGGGAAGGATTCGAAGAAGTTCGGCATCCGCTCGACCGACAACTCGCGACCTTCTGCATCGCTAAAGACAGGATGTCCGAGCCAATCCACAGCTAAGCCGTCGCCATCATTCATCGGGCCAGGTCGGAAGAGACCGCCCTTCGCAGGGTTGTTACCGACATAGTCGTAAAACAATAGTTCGCGAGGCAGAGTTTCCCAGGCTTCGCTTTGGCTCGCGCCGTCAGCCATGCTGACTTCAACGCGGCGGTTAATTTCCTGCTGGAAATAACCGGAGTCCCACTGATAGCGAGTGGGGCCAAACAAACTGATGGGTGTTGTAGCATTGCCATACCACATGGTTCCAGCCACGACAAAGGCAGCAAAGAACACCGCCGCAATCGAGCTGGATAGCACCGTTTCGATATTCCCCATGCGGAGGGCGCGATACAAGCGCTGAGGCGGACGCACCGTCAGGTGAAATAAACCGGCAATGATACCCACAATCCCTGCGGCAATATGGTGTGCCACCACTCCACCCGCATTAAAGGGATTGAATCCGGCAGGCCCCCATTCGGGCGCAACAGGCTGAACGTGACCTCCCAAACCATAGGCATCAGTCACCCACATACCGGGACCGAACACCCCCGTCAAATGGAAAGCACCAAAACCAAAGCAAAGCAAACCAGACAAGAACAGATGGATGCCGAACATCTTCGGCAGATCCAAGGCAGGCTCGCCAGTTCGAGGATCGCGGAACAGCTCTAGATCCCAATAAACCCAGTGCCAAACTGCAGCCAAGAACAGCATGCCAGCCAAAATAATGTGGGCCGTAGCCACACCTTCAAAACTCCAAAAGCCAGCGTTTTCAACGAATTCGCCAGCTAGATTCCAGCCACTCCAAGAGTTTTCAACTCCCAAGCGGGCCATAAACGGCATCACAAACATGCCTTGCCGCCACATTGGGTTGAGTATGGGGTCGCTAGGGTCATAAATAGCGGCCTCGTACAACGCCATCGATCCTGCCCAACCGGCCACGAGTGCAGTATGCATCAAGTGAACTGAAATTAGGCGTCCCGGATCGTTCAATACGACAGTATGGACCCGGTACCACGGTAGTCCCATAAAGCGCGATCCTCCACTTGCGATTACACAGCCTAGATTTTATCTATCGAACGTTTAGTACACAGCCTTTCCTGCTAGCCGTAGTTGACAGCGACTGCTCTCGAACGCAATAACGAAAGCGCTATGCTCGAGAGGGATGGCAATATCAACCACAGACCTCGGTATACCCGTACGTCTCACAGAGCAATTCTTGAAAGCTTTCCAACGTCGCGGTCCACTTTGTCAGCATAGACTTGGCCGAGGTAGGCCCATCCAGCTAGCCCCATGAAGAACAGTATGCAGTAAGGCACAAACTTACTTCGCAGTATAACGGAATGTAACAGTATGCCTTCGTGTTTCGCAAGCTTTCTCAGAGAGAACCCGACTCAGACCCCATATTCAGCCGAAATCGGACGAA